>CALMEZ010000216.1 GCA_937864985.1 uncultured Alphaproteobacteria bacterium | reverse complement strand
ATAATCCTGATTACAGGATCAGCAAGAACCCGGGTATAACAAGGCTGTACAATGCCACAAAATTTTCGGGTCGTACAAAAGATAATCTTGGCATTGGTATTTTCAATGCTGTTACTGCACCTATGTATGCAAAAGTAACCAACACACATACAGGGCTCGATTCAACCATACTCACAGAGCCGCTCAGCAATTATAATATCGTGGTGTTTGACCAGGCTCTAAAAAACAGGTCATCCATCAGTTTTACCAACACGAATGTTTTGCGTAAGGGCAACAGCAGGAATGCGAATGTGAGCAGTCTTGATCTTTCTTTATTTGACAAAAAGAGTATCTACAACTTTTCATGGACGGGCCGTTTCAGTTCTGTGTGGGGAAACACCGAAAATAAAAATGGGTTTACCACCACGGCGGCCTGGGGTAAAATGAGCGGGCTTATCCGTTACAGGGCCATGATAAATGTTGAAGACGATAAGTACAACCCCAATGATATGGGATACCTGGCCAATAACAACAGTGTTGATTATACAGGAACCATCAGTTACAATTCGCTGAATCCCGGCAAGCGGTTCATCAACGAAATGTATAAGCTCACCCTGGTGAACAGGAACCTGTACATGCCCTATAAATGGACCAATTTTGAAATTACAGCCAGTGCTTTTGTATTGCTCAGGAATTTCTGGGATATCAGGGCCGTGTTTCAAACCACGCCGACAGCCGTTCCAGCCACATGTTATTTCCGCCCATTGACTCGCTCAGGATCAGATTTTTGATGAAGTGCCAATTCTAGAACTTCGGCCTGTGGCCGTCTTTGACACGGGTCAAATGCGAAATTATTTTTGCAGCCTACCAACCCGGCGCAGCGCCGGGCGCAAACGTGGTTTCATCGTCCTCAACGCTTGCAATTTTGGCCAGGGGCACGGCAATCCGCGATTCCCCAGTTAGCTCGGCCAGCGTGTCACGAATGGTTTGCAGCAGCACTTCAGAAACAACCGCAAGCCCCGCATAGAACCTTGTGTCGGCCCGTGATGCCACTCCTGCAAAGAAATCATGCGACCACAACAACAGATGCTTGTCGAGGAACCGCCCTGCATCAAGCAAGGCATGTTCGCGCCCATCCTTCAGCAACGCCGCGACGAAGGACAATTCACTCACCAGATGATCATCAGCAAGCATGCGCCAGTTGCGTGCCTGTAGGCCGTAATGCGCATACCAATCGCGCACGACGAACATCGGGTCTTGTCGTTCGATGTGATCTTCGGTCAGCCAGTAGGACTCATTTGGCGCCACGCGCTTGCCGAAGGTTAAATAGAAATCGGCATACTCGACAGCGAGCAATTCCTGCTGCCTGGCAAGGTTTTCACCTTCTTTGAAAAATTCATCAAGCAGATCAAACCCGGTGTCAGCATCACTTCGGTCGAGGGACAGTGCAAACCAGGAACGGGCAGGAGCCGCCGCGAGGCTGTTGAGCACCTCACGGTCCAACTCCTGCCCGTGCAGGCGGATCAGCAGCTCAACATCCGCCAGCATGGCGTCCAGCACGTCACGCAGTGCATTATCCGTTCTGGTCATCGACGCGGCCTTTCCGGTGCGGCACAAACACGATGGAGGGGTTGGTCAGGTTCGGGTCAGCCATATGCTTCACCTGCCGTACCACCTCGTCATGGGGCCCGCGCGCCTTCGTCTCATATGTGCCGGCGCGCAACTCTTCGATCGGACCCACATCAAGCACACGCATCATGCAGGCCATAACGCAATAGGGCCTGCGGCCTGCATCCATTTCGTCAACGCACATGTTGCATTTCTTGACGGTGTTGCTTTCAGGGTCATATTGCGGCGCACCGAACGGGCAGGCGGCCTCACAGCGGCGACAGCCGATGCACAGCGAAGAATCAATGTCGACGATGCCATCCTTCTGGCGCTTGAAGATTGCCCCCGTCGGGCAGGTCGGCAGACAGGCGGGCTCCGCGCAGTGGTTGCACGACATGTTGACCTTGAAGGCATAAACCTCCGGGAACGTGCCGCCCTCAATATATTGAACGCGCCGAAAGCGTGGACCAGGGGCCAAGCCATTCTTGTCCTTGCAGGCAATTTCGCAGGCACGGCAGCCGATGCAATCCACATTGTTATGGATGAAGCCCCACTGCACATCGGGCACAACGGCTTCATAGCCTTCCGCCTTCACCTTGGCGGCCGCTTCGCGGATCTTTTGCTTGTCGAGTTTCTGGGCCATGGCATCCGCTCCTATTGGTCACGCCGGAAGATGTGGCTGCGCGCCGTGGCCAGCTGGTCCCAGCCTGGGCGATGCACGAGGTCCGTCTTGCGGATGTCGGCCAGCACCGTGTTGTAGGCAAAGGCGCCTGCCGGGCTCGGCTCATCGAGTGTCAGGAAGTCCGGATTGCCGGAGCGGTCGGTTCCATCCTCGGCAATATCCATCCAGGCGCCTTCGTGCATGACAGCAACACCAGGTGTGCAGCGTTCGGTCACAAAGGCCGGCAGCACCACGCGGCCGCGGTCGTTGAACACCTCGACCGTATCACCGGTGGAAATGCCAAGCCGCTTGGCATCGCTGGCATTGATCGTCACCTCCTGCGTGAACGTTTCACGCAGCCACGAGACGTTGTTGAAGATCGAATGGGTGCGCCAGCGCGGATGCGGGCTGATGAGATGGAACGGGTGCTGTTTGGTCTTCGGGCTGTTCAGTGATTCCCACGGCTCGATCCATTTCGGGATCGCCGGGATCTCGGCACCATAACGGGTCTTCGTCCAGTCCGTGATCTTGCCAAGCTCTGACGAGAAGATCTCGATCTTGCCGGATTCGGTTTCGAACGGCACGCCTTTTTCAATCTGGTCGCGGAAGGCAACATGTGGCTCACCCAAATTGAATTTGCAGATGCCGCGCTTCTTGAATTCTTCCCACGTCAGTCCGGGGTTCTGGTTGGGAATGACGCGCAGGTTCCACCAGTCCGCCAGATAGGATTCATCAACGGCCACATTGTTGTTGAAATAGTCGCGGTTGGCCTTGGGGTTGAAGCCGGGGCCGTAGCCCAGCCGATAGGCCAGTTCCGTGAACACCTGGAGGTCGGTCTTCGATTCACCCAGCGGCTGAATGACGATCGGGCGGTGAATGTAATAATGCCCCTTGTACCAGGGCAGGGCCACGTCATGCCGTTCGAAATGCGTGGCGATCGGCAGCAGGTAATCGGCCCAGATGCCGGTCGGCGTGATTGTCGAATCCATGCAGACCAGCAGGCTCTCGCCCTCGCCATAGGAATCCAGCTTGCGGATCGCCTGGATTTCCTTGTTGATGTTAGTGAGTTGGTTAAGCCAATCTGAACCCTGCCAGAAAATGCCGCGGATATTGGGAATGACACCATCCATGGCATCGCTGCGCGGCCACAAGCCAATGTCTTCGCGCTTCACATTAGGATAGTTGAGCACACAATGCGCCCAGCGGTCAGACTTGATCGAAGCATACCAGATGTTGGCATATTGGTCGTAAGGGTAAGCCACCGATTCCGGATGCCAGCCCTTGCCAATGCCTTCGGCACAGCCACCGAGAATACCGATGTTGCCGGTCATCGCCTGCAACGCTGCCGCCATGCGGTTGTATTGTTCACCATAGGCGTTGCGGCCCGGTGCCCAGGACGCTTTCAGCGCCGCCGGCTTGGTTTCCGCATACATTTGCGCGAGCTTCTTGATGTCGGCCGCAGAAACACCGCAAATGGGCTCGGCCCATTCCGGAGACTTCGGCTGTCCGTCATTGGTGCCGAGGATGTAGTCCTTGAAATTTTCCCGGTCCTTGGCCCAGCCAGGCATCGTGCCCGCATCCATGCCCTGGGTGAAGCGGTCGATGAAGGCCTGGTCCTGCAGGTTGTTGGTGAAGATATAATGCGCCATGGCTGCCAGCATGGCAGCGTCCGTGTTGGGCTTGATGGGGATCCACCAGGCGTCATAGGCGGCGGCCGAGTCCGTGTATTGCGGATCAACCACCACGAACTTGCAGCCACGCTGCTTGGCCATGCGCATGTAATAGAATGTGTTGCCGCCATGGAACGTGTAGGCAGGGTTCCAGCCCCACATGATGATCAGCTTGGCATGGGCGAAGGCATCGTCCTCATTGCCGTCCTGAATGGTGCCGAACGTGACGCGCGATGAGAACTTGGTGCCCTCATAGGATGGCACCGACCATGACGATGTGCGGCAGCCGAACATGCCAAGGAAACGTGCCAGCAGACCTTCGATCTGGTCAGACTTGTGAAGGACACCATAAGAGGCGCCGGCATAGGACTGGTCGAGCAACGCCGTGGGCCCATAAGTGGACTTGAGATAGGTCATGCGCTCGGCAATTTCGGAAAGCGCTTCGTCCCACGTCACGCGCTTGAACTTGCCTTCGCCGCGTGCGCCAACCCGTTTCATCGGATAGAGCAGCCGCTCCGGCGAATACAGGCGAAGCCGGTAGGACCGGCCGCGCAGGCAGGCCCGCACCTGCGGTTTTTCTTCGGTGTCGGTGTTGAAAGCATCGCCCTGATAGGTGCCATTGTCCGTGGACAGGCGGACGATCACGTCGCCCTTCTTGTGCGCCACCAGCATGTGCCGCGAGCCGCAATTGTGGGCGCAGCTGGTCACCACCGTTTCAAGATCATCATCCTTGAGATAGGGCTCATAGGCAAAGGCCTGCGCCGTTGTTGAAAATCCCGTGGGCACCAGCGCCGAGGCCAGCGTTGCGGCGGCCCCCTTGAGAATGCTGCGGCGGCTCGGGTTGAGCAGGTTCTTGAATCCACCGGTGTCGGAAATCTTGGTCACGGTCTTGGCTCCTGATGGAAGTACATTATTGGGCGGAATCTTTGATCACGTAGCGTGGGTCAGACTCGCTCTTGCGGTCCTTGGCCCAGTCCGGAACGGCAGGGTCCATCCCCGGCCAGGCATGGCGCGGATAGGGATAGGAGATGCGATACCAGGCGCGGCCTCCGTGGCAGCCGTAGCAGACATCAGAGCTGACTTTGGCCAGGTCTTCGATGGTCGCGGCATTGAGATACGTCACCTTGTGCCGGTTCAAGCGCACTGTTTCGCCATGGCAGGTCAGGCAGCCATTGGGCGTATCGGCGTTTTCCATGTCCTTGCGGATGTCTGGCCATTTGCCCGGCAGGCCCATGATCTTTTCCGGGTCCGGCATGGCACCATGGCAGCGCAGGCAGGTCTCGCTCGGGTTCACCATCTTGCGCAGCGTGAAGGGCTCATGGCCATTGTTGGAGGTCATGTCGCTGGCCGAAACGGTATTGAACGTGGACTCTTCGCGCGGGTCATTGCCCTGGTGGCAGAAGCTGCACTTCAGGTTCATGACAGCCTGCGCATAGGGCGTGGACATGTGGCGCTGGTGGAAGGTCTGCTGTGCGCCATCATAGGTGGCCAGCGTCTGGTACCAGGCCTTGGCATCGGCCGCCTTGAGACCGGCGGGGGACGTTTCCCGCACCTTCGTGCTGAGGATTTCCGAATGGCACACCAGGCATTCGCCATTGCTGGCCGTGTCAGCGGCCGGCTTGAAATGCAGCGGGTGATAGCGCGCGCGCTGATAATCGAGACTGGCCACCTGTGCCGTCAGGGCGGCGATGGCTTGCTCGTCCTTGGCTTGTTGCTCGGCTGAAGGAGGTGGCGGATCAGTGTAGGTCACCGGTGCTGGCGTCGCCTCCGTGGCGGCCGGTGCGGCAGCTTGCTCCGGTTGCGCAGCTTGCGCCGCAGCCGGAGCTGTCGCCGCGAGATTGAGTGCTTCCGGCGCAATCGGTGTGGCGCTGTTCTGCGCCAGGAAGGCGATCAGGTTGGCGCGGGCTGCGGCGTCGGGTAGTCCCGGGAAAGACATCTTGGTTCCGGGCACTGTGCCTTTCACATCCGCAAGATAGGTATTGAGCAATTCTGGCGTCCACTTCTGGTCCGCCTTGCCTTTCATGGCGTCCGAATAGGCAAAGCCCGCGGCAGACGCGACGGGCCGGTTCACAACACCATAGAGGTTGGGACCAGCGCCATTCTTGCCGTCGGCGTTGACACTGTGGCAGCCCTTGCATTTGCCGAAAACGGTAGCGCCCGCCTTGGCATCTGGAACAGCAGCAGCACTCGCGCTGGCTTGCTGGACCGTGGCCCCGGCCGTTGCATCCGCTACGGCGGGCACTGCCGCTGGTTTGGCCGACGTGTCGATGATCATCCCGGCCTTGGCGGGAACGTCATGCGCGAAGATCGTTTCGCTGATGCCGGTCAGGCCTTTCAGGCCAAGCACAACGGCAAGAACCGCAGCGGAAACGTTGAGAAAGCCTCTGACCTTCGACATGGCAAACACCTTGGGCAATGACGTGCGAAAATGAAAAATGAGAGAGGAGGGAAGCCATAGGCCTCCCTCCGGTGTTGTGTGATCAGTTTGAAGGAGGCGTCCAGGCACCGTTCATGCCGGACATTCCACCCATGCCTGACATGCCACTCATGATGCCGTTCATGGAAGGAACGCCGTAGCTGTACTGCGTGCACATCCAGCCGGGCTCCATGGCAAAGCCACCCATGCCCGACATGCCACCCATGCCCGACATGCCATTCATGCCCGACATACCATTCATGCCAGCCATGCCGCCCATGCCCGACATGCCGTTCATTCCGGCCATGCCGCCCATGCCTGACATACCGTTCATGCCAGCCATGCCACCCATGCCTGACATGCCGTTCATGCCAGCCATGCCGTTCATTCCGGCCATGCCATTCATGCCACCCATGCCTGACATACCGTTCATGCCAGCCATGCCGTTCATGCCCGCCATGCCATTCATGCCGCCCATGCCTGACATACCGTTCATGCCGGCCATGCCGCCCATGCCCGACATGCCGTTCATTCCGGCCATGCCACCCATGCCACCCATGCCCGACATGCCGTTCATTCCGGCCATGCCATCCATGCCAGCCATTCCGTTCATGCCAGACATGCCGTTCATTCCGGCCATGCCGTCCATGCCAGCCATTCCGTTCATGCCCGACATGCCGTTCATTCCGGCCATGCCCGACATGCCGCCCATGCCCGACATGCCATTCATGCCAGCCATGCCATTCATGCCGCCCATGCCTGACATGCCGTTCATGCCGGCCATGCCATTCATGCCGCCCATGCCCGACATGCCGTTCATGCCAGCCATGCCGCCCATGCCTGACATGCCGCCCATACCGGACATGCCACTCATGGCGCCGCCACCGGGCAGATAAGAATATTGGGTGCACATCCACTGTCCGCCGTTGCCGGCCATGCCGCCCATGCCTGACATGCCGCCCATGCCTGACATGCCGCCCATGCCTGACATACCATTCATGCCAGCCATGCCGTTCATTCCGGCCATGCCGTTCATACCAGCCATGCCATCCATGCCGGTCATCCCGGACATTCCAGCCTGCTTGTCTTTCTTCTTTTCAGTGGCCAAGGCCGGAGAAACAGCAAGCGCCACCACGGCACATGCTGTGACAAGCATTCGAGACATCGATCCAATTGTTGTTTTCATTGTCTTGTTTCCCATCGTCGCGCGTATGTGGCAGTCAGCAGGGTGCGCGGCAGTTCCCCGGTGACTGATTTCTTATGGATTGGGTTGCGGCTCTCCGGCGTGACGCCGCCGGATGTCGTAAGGCCCGGTCATGCCGGGGTGGATGAACGGGGTGAACCAGGCACCCTGGTCTTCAAGGAAGCGCAAGCTGGCGGGATAGGGTTGCTCGACGCCAATCAGCGCCGCTTCATACCAAGCCCTGTTTTTCGGATATTCCGTGAGAATCGGTGCCGATGGCGGGCGCACCGATGGCGCAAGCCCCGCGATCTCCTGACCCAAGGCCTGCCCCGATACTGCAAGAACGGCACAACAAATGACAGCCGTTGTCAGTGCCCCTTTCGATACCCGCATCCTCACCCCTCCTGTTCGTTAACAATCAGGGAGCAAGCACCGGGCCAGATGCAGAAAATCTGATAAACAATTGATATAATTAGAAAAAATATTGTGGGCTGAAATCCGGAAGCGCCGACACCCTGACAAAATGTCAGGCCATTTTCGCGTTGAAAGCCTAAGCGCTTGATTTCCGCAGGTTTTCATCACTGACAAAATGTCAGGTGCTGCCGGTTCGCCACGCAAGAATGTCAGGACGGCAAATTGCGCCTGCCTTCACACCGCAATCTCCCTGCCATAAGCTCCGCCACAACGCAGGGAGACTCCATGAAATACCGCACATTCGGCCGCACGGGATGGCAGGTCGGCGAGATTGGTTTTGGTGCCTGGCAGCTGGGCGGCGACTGGGGCAGGGTCGATGACAAGGCTTCGATTGACACTCTCCACTATGCCTTCGGCAAAGGCATCAATTTCGTCGACACTGCCGAGCTTTACGGCAACGGCCACTCTGAGGAAGTGATCGGTCAGGCCCTGAAACAGTGGAAGGACGGCAAGATTTATGTCGCCACCAAGACCAGGCCCATCATCTGGCCGAATCCCGATGATGATGCGCCACAGATGCGCGGCCGCTTTCCGGAATGGTACTTGCGCGACAACATCGAGAAATCCTTGAAGCGCCTGCAGGTGGAGCGCATTGACCTCTTCCAGCTTCACTCCTTCATGCCATCCGCCATGGTCGAACTCGATTGGCTGGAGACCCTGATGAAGCTCCGCCGCGAAGGCAAGATTGATCGCATTGGCGTTTCTCTCCGCGACACCCGCCCCCAGGAAGGTGTTGACCTCGCCGCAGCGGGCCTCGTCGATTCCATCCAGTGCATCTTCAACATGTTTGAGCAGCGCCCGGCTGGCGATCTGTTTCGTGAAGGCGGCAGAACCAACACCGCCTTCATCGCGCGCGTGCCCCTCGATTCCGGTTCGCTGGTCGGCCATTGGACGAAAGACAGTTATGCGGGCTTTGAGCCTGGATCCCAGCCGCACAACATGTTTCGTGGCGACCGCTTCGCCGAAACCCTGGCCCGCGTCGAAAAACTGAAAACGCTGTGCAAGCCCTACTATCCAACACTCGCAGAAGCCGCCATGCGCTACGTCCTGTCAGCGCCACAACTTTCAACGCTGATCCCCGGCATGCAGAGCAGGACCCAAGTGGACATGAACATCGCCTACAGCGATGGCGCATCGTTTCCTGAGGAATTGAAGCAGCAGTTGCCGCCCCACCTCTGGATCAGGAACTACTACCAATGAGCGATTTCAATGCGCACCGTTTCGAGTTGCTTTTGCCATGGCAATTGTGGGCCATCATCGAACGCACACCCATCGCCTACATTCCGCTGGGCACAATTGAATGGCATTGCGAACATCTGCCGGTCGGCCTTGATGCCCTGACGGCCCACGGCCTGTGCCTGCGCGCTGCGGAGCGCACCGGCGGTGTTGTGCTGCCCACACTCTATTACGGAACGGGCGGCGGCCACGGCGCCTATCCCTTCACCATCATGATGCCGGGGCCTGAAGAAATCGAAGGGCAGATTGCTTTCACGTTGAAGCGCCTGCAGGATTTCGGATTTAAGAAGGCGGTGATTTTCTCCGGTCATTTTCCGAATGCGCAGTATGATATGATCATGCGCCTCGCAGCCAATGCAACAACCTCATCTTTCAAGGTCTTCGTTGCTGATCCCAAACGCGTCGAAGGCTTGGGCCTGCCACCGGATCATGCGGGCGCTTTTGAAACCACACTTCTCTATGCGCTGCATCCGGACCTGGTGCAGCTCAACCGCCTGCCGTCCCTCAAGGACGCACCGCTCACCACTGATGACTGGTCAGAAACGCGTCACGATCCCAAACATCCTGTTTACGGAGTATTTGGGCCTGATCCGCGCGGCTTTGATCCAAACAAAGCCACCCCTCTGCTGGAAGCCGCCACCAACTGGCTGGTCAAGAAGGTGGAGGCGACGTGAATTCGGGCGGTTGCCCCTCACTTGCCCCAGCGCAGCGCCAGCGGCTGCACCATTGCGGCAAGTTCCAACAAGCCTTTGCGTGTTGCCGGGTGCAGCGGCCGCAGCGGATGGCGCACGTGGTCTGACTTGATCACGCCACCGGCCAGCATCACGGCCTTGGCAGCGCGCAGGCCACACTGCCGGTTTTCAAAATTGATCAGCGGCAGGATTTTCTCATATCCCGCCATGGCACCCTTGCGGTCACCATTGCGGAAGGCCCGCACCACCTTGCCGATCAGATCCGGAATCATGGCACTGCACATGGATCCTGTGGCGCCGGCATCAAGGTCGGCCATCAGCGTGATCGATTCCTCGCCGTCAAATGGCCCGATGATCGAAGCGCCGCCCCTCGCAATCAAGTCACGCAATTTCGCCGCCGCAAATGGTGTTTCGACCTTGAAGTAGGAAACACCCGGAACCTCTTGCGCCAGCCGCACCAGGAAAGGCACAGACAATTTGACGCCAGACAAAGGCGCATCCTGCACCATGATTGGCAGCTTCGAGGCCTTGGCCACCGCCGCAAAATGTTCGATCATCGCGTCTTCATCAGCCTGCAACGCAGCACCATGATAGGGCGGCATCAGCATCAACATGGATGCGCCATGGTCCGCCGCATGCCGTGCGCGGTCCGCTGCAATCTGCGTCGAGAAATGCGAGCAGGTGACGATGACAGGCACCCGGCCATTCACCTTGCGCAGGCTCACTTCAGTGAGTGACTTGCGCTCGGCATCGGTCATCACAAACTGCTCGGAAAAATTGGCGAGAATGCAGATGGCGTCAGAGCCCTGGTCCACCATCAGGTCCATCACCCGCTCATTGCCGGGCAGATCAAGCACACCATCATCCGTGAATACGGTGGGGGCGACAGGCAACACACCGGTCAGCGGATTTTTCAGAAGGTCAGCCATCAATCAATTCCTTTTCTATAAAGCGTTGCCGGTGCGTATTGCGTCCATCACATCGGCAATGTCCTCGCGGCTCAGGCCGTAGATGGTCTTGGCAGCATCGGCGCTGATGTAGCCGCGCGCCAGGTCACGTTTTACCAATGTCTTGTCACGCGCCGAGGCAGGCCCGAAACCAGCTCCGCCCGGAAACGCCAACTTGACGCGCGCCCCATGCGGCACAAATTGTTTGCCTTTGCCGCGCATGGCAGCGCCATCATTGCGGGCAATGGTGGTGGGCTTGCCATTGGCACCGCCTTGCCGCCCGCGGGCCGGGTGATTGACGCGGTCGAACATCGCCTGGAAATCAAACTCGTGGCCCTCGACCGCACCCACTTCCATATATTGGCCAAGCCCGCCGCGGAACGTGCCAGCCCCACCGGAATCAGGCCGCAGCTCCTTCCGCCAGATGATCACCGGGCCTGCGTTTTCCGTGGCTTCAATTGGCATGGTCATGACGCCGGAGGGAAACGCAGTTGAATTCAATCCGTCAGAGGTGGGCCGTGCGCCCGACCCGCCGGAATTGAAGGTCAACACTTCTGATCGCCGCGCTGTGGCAGGGGCGGGAGCATCGGTGCGCGGTCGCAGCGACACCTGGAAATTGCACAGGCAGCCAGCCCCTTCCACCGGAACCATGTTGGGCAGGATCTGGTCCACCGCGCCATAAACCGTATCGGGAATGAAATGCCCGATCACGTGGCGCAACGCCACCGGCGCCGGGTGCACCGCATTGACGATGGAATTGACCGGTGCTTCCACTTCAAACGGTGCCAGCGATGCGGCATTGTTGGGAATTTCCGGCGCGATTGCGCACTTCAGTGCATAGCAGGCATAGGCCTTGGTATAGACCAGCGGCACGTTGATGCCCTTCTTGTCGACAGGTGAAGTGCCGGTGAAGTCGCACACAATGCGGTCCTTCTGGATCGTCACTTTCACCTTCAAATCAATTGGCTTGTCATAGCCGTCAATGGTCATGGCGCCTGATGCGCTTTGCCGGGGCAGGGCATTGATGCGCTCCAGCGTGGCGCGGCGCGAATTCTCGAGAATAAAAGTCGAAACCTCTTCCAGGTCTTTGAGCTTGAACTCATTCATCATGTCGATCAGGCGGCGGTGGCCTACTTCATTGCAAGTGGCCAGCGCATAAACGTCACCCACCAACTGGTCCGGCTCGCGCACATTGCCACGGATCATCTGCACCAAGGTTTCATTCACTTTGCCTTTATCGGCAAATTTCATGATCGGGATGTAGAGGCCTTCCTCGTAAACCGAATTGGCATCCGCCCCGAAGCCGCGCCCGCCAATGTCAACGATGTGCGCCGTACAGGCAAAGAAGCCCACGTGCTTTCCCTTGTGAAACGACGGCGTCACCACGGTGATGTCATGCAGGTGGCCCGTGCCCTCCCACGGATCATTGGTGATGTAGACATCGCCTTCGCGCATGTTGCCCATGCCGATGCGCCGCATGAAATGCCCAACCGATTCCGCCATGGCATTCACGTGGCCGGGCGTTCCCGTCACGGCTTGCGCCAGCATGCGCCCCTTGAGGTCATAGACACCGGCCGAAAGGTCACCTGCCTCCCGCACCGAGGTGGAGAAGGCCGTGCGGATCAGCGCCTGCGCTTGCTCCTCGACAACCGAGATCAGCCGGTTCCACATCACCTGATAGGCAACTGTTGTGTGCTTGCTCATCTCAGGCCTCCTCAGCGCTTGGCAATCAGGTTAATGCAGCCGTCAGATTGCGCGATGGCTGTGCGGCTTGATGGCACGATGATTGTCGTTTCATCTTCGGTGATGACGGCGGGCCCCACAACGCCATGCCCCGCGGCGAATGCCGTGCGCGGCACGACAACGGCATCAACAGCTGCGGACCGTGCAGGATCAAAAATCTTCCGCCGTCCCGCCGCCTTGGCCTTGCTGGCGAGCTTGCGTTGCGTCACTTTTTTGACGGGCTGCTGAGGCGTTGTTGCATTGACAGCCCACACGGTAATTTCAATGTCCATGCCGGAAACCGTGCGCGCAAACAGCTTTTCATAGGCCGCCTCGAACAGCCTCTTGTAGACGGCAAGCGACGGGCTCATGGCCTGGGCGCGCGTCAGCGACACGGGAATTTCCCAGCCCTGGCCGGAATAGCGCATGTAAACCTTGAATTCCGAAATGATCTTCGCCGCGCCATCGCAACTCCGCACAAAGCGCGTGGCATCCCTCTCCAATTCGGCCAGCAGCGTCTTGATCACGCCGGGATTGAAATCCGAGAGACGCATGTAGACCGAGCGATTGGCCTCAAAACTGAACGGCGCGCGAAGAAAGCCGATGGCCGAGCCCACGCCGGCCCCCGGTGGAATGAGGCAGCGCGACACGCCAAGCTTTTCGCACAGCCGCCCGGCATGCAGCGGAGCCGCACCGCCAAAGGCGATCATCGTATAGCCCGAAAGGTCCTCGCCATTTTCCACGGCATGAACGCGCGCCGCATTTGCCATGTTCTCGTCCACCACCTCGGACACACCGAAGGCCGCTGTTTCATCATCAAGCGACAACACCTTGCCCACATGCACCTTCAGCGCCTCGCGTGAGGCCTGCGTGTGCAGCGTGATGGAGCCGCCAGCAAAATTGTCGGGGTCAAGCCGTCCCAACACCAGGTCGGCGTCTGTGACTGCGGGCCTTTCACCACCACGCCCATAGCAGGCCGGCCCCGGCTCTGATCCCGCCGAATGCGGCCCCACGCGGATCTGCCGCATGGCATCGACGGAGGCGAGTGAGCCGCCGCCCGCGCCAATCTCCACCATGTCGATGACCGGAATGGAAATCGGCATGCCCGATCCCTTCTTGAAGCGATAGGTGCGCGCCACCTCAAACACGCGGCTTGTCTTCGGTGTCTGGTTCTTGATCAGGCAGATTTTCGCCGTGGTGCCGCCCATGTCGAAGGACAAGACCTTGTCGAGGCCGTGCCGCGCCGCAATGTTGGCTGCAAACACAGCACCCCCCGCCGGACCGGACTCGACGAGGCGCACTGGAAACTCGGCCGCGTTCTCAAGGGAAATAATGCCGCCGCCCGAATGCATGAGAAACACCGGGCAATCAGCACCTTCAGCTTTCAGCCGCCCGGCCAGCCGTCCGAGATAGGATTTCATCAGCGGCTTGATGTAGGCATTGGCGACGACGGTGTTGAAGCGCTCATACTCGCGCATCTGCGGCGACACCTCGCAGGACAGTGAAATCATCACCCCCGGAAACTTCTGGGCCAGAACCTCGCGCACCATCTTCTCGTGGGCGTCATTGGCATAGGAATGGATCAGGCCCACGGCGATGCTCTCATAGTCCGCTACCTTCAACTCATCCGCCAGCGCCTCGATTTCGCTCCGCTGCAACGGCACCAGCACATCACCCGATGCACCCACGCGCTCATTCAAAACATAGCGCCGTTGCCGCGGCAGCAATGGTTCCGGCAGGGTCAGGTTCAGGTCATATTGCTCGAAGCGCGATTCGGTGCGCATCTCGATCACATCGCGGAAGCCTTTGGTGGTGATCAGCGCCGTTTTCGCGCCGCGCCGCTCAATCAGCGCATTTGTGGCAAGCGTTGTGCCATGAATGATCTGCGTGATGGCCGAGGTGGCAATGCCGGCCTTGGCGCAGACCTGGTGCATGCCGGTGATGATGGCATCTTCCGGAGCGGCATAGGTGGTCAAAACCTTGGTGGAATGAAGTGCGGTACCGATTTCCAGCACCACATCCGTGAAGGTGCCGCCGATATCCACCCCCAGCCGCACCGCTTTCGCACGTTTCACCACACCGTTCCTCCTCCGAAGCGCCTGACAGCTAGCGCATCCGCAAGGGCGCGTGAAACAATATTTGTTGATGGTTCAATGTCACTGCTGCATGGTTGGAGGAGGGAAGCCTTCCGCAAGCCATTGAATCAGTTAGTGAAAATAATCCTTGACAAATAGAATATTTTGTTCTATATTTGTTCTTGAAAGGATTGTTGATGTCGAAGATGGCTGATGTGGGACTTTGGATTGTACGGCCGGTGATCCGGCTTCTGTCGGTCCTGTTGCCTGCGCCCCGTGCGCGCCACGCCGCATCACTGGCTTTTGGCCAATGCGCCAAGTCAGTTGACAATCCACATCCGCTATCCCAGGGCAACGCGCAGATTTTGACCATTCGAAAAAATAATGCTTATCTCGCTCCCAGTCCCCATCACGCGATGGGCGAAAGAATAAACAGGGAGTACATCATGAAATTCAAAACGCTGTTTGCCACCGCGCTGCTCGCCAGCACGGTGCTGGGCGCCACGCTGGCTCAGGCCAAGACGCTGGTCTATTGCTCGGAAGCGGCCCCCGCCAACTTCGATCCCGGCATCACCACGGGCGGCAACGACTTCGACGCCTCCTCGCGCACCATCTATTCGCGCCTCGTGGAATTCACCCATGGCGCTACGACCGTTGAACCGGGTCTTGCTGACAAGTGGGAAATCTCGGCCGATGGCAAGGAATATACCTTCCACCTGCACCCCGGCGTGAAGTTCCACACCACGTCCTTTTTCAAGCCCACCCGCGACCTGAACGCCGATGACGTCGTGTTCTCGTTTGAACGTCAATACAAGACGGACAACAAATGGAACACCTACATGAAGGACATTACCTGGGACTATTACCAGGGCATGGACATGCCGAAGTATGTCAAGGAAGTCGTCAAGGTCGATGACCTCACGGTGAAGTTTGTCTTGACCGAGCCGAATGCCCCGATGCTGGCCAACCTCGGCATGGACTTTGCCTCCATCATGTCGAAGGAATATGCGGATCAGTTGATGGCCGCCGGCACACCGGAAAAACTGGCTTCGGAGCCTGTTGGCACCGGCCCCTTCCAGTTCGTTGACTACCAGACCGATGCTGTCATCCGCTATGCGGCCCATCCTGATTATTACAGGGGCAAGCAGAAGATCGACGACCTGATCTTCGCCATCACGCCGGATGCAAGCGCCCGCATGCAGAAGGTGCTGGCCGGCGAATGCGACGTGATGCCCTATCCGAACCCGGCAGACATTGCGGCCCTCAAGGCCAACAAGGATGTTGTCGTTCTCGAGCAGGCCGGCCTCAACATCGGCTACATGTCCTACAACACCACGCAAGCGCCGTTTGACAAGGTTGAGGTGCGCAAGGCCCTGAACATGGCCATCAACAAGAAGGCCCTGATCGAGTCGCTGTTCTCGGGTGGCGGCGCAACACCTGCCACCAACCTGATCCCGCCCACCATGTGGTCCTATAACAAGGACGTGCAGGATGATCCCTATGATCCGGAAGCCGCCAAGAAGGTTCTGGCCGCCAACGGCGTCACGGCGATTGATCTCTGGGCTTCGGACAAATTCCGTCCCTATAACCCCAGCTTCCAGCGTTCCGCTGAACTGATCCAGCAGGATTGGGCAGCGGTTGGCGTGAAAGCCACGATCAAGACGCTGGAATGGACGGAATACCGCAAGGAAGGCAAGAAGGCCGATCGCCCCGGCGCCTTCCAGATTGGCTGGACCGGTGACAACGGCGATCCGGACAATTTCTTCGCCACCCTGTTCTCCTGCTCGGCTGTTGGCGTGTCCAACTATTCGAGCTGGTGCAACAAGGAATTCGAAGACCTGATCCAGAAAGCCAAGGTCACAAGCGATGTTGCCGAGCGCACCAAGCTCTATGAGCAGGCGCAGGTCATTTTCAAGCGCGAAGCCCCAGCCTTCACGCTCGACCACAGCCAGGTCTATGCCGTGACCAACAAGAAGGTCACCGGCTTCATGATGGATCCGCTTGGCATCCATCGCTTTGATGGTGTCGACAAGACTGAATAGTTGACGGTTGGGGCGGTGCAACCAGCGCCGCCCCTTCATTTTCCCTCCGGGCTGGAATGTTCCGCTACGTTCTCAAAAAACTGCTGCTGCTGTTGCCCACATTGTTTGGCATCACAGTTTGCGCCTTCATGTTCGTGCGCCTGCTGCCGGGTGATCCCATTCTCGCCATGGCCGGCGAACATGGCGTGACACCTGAACGCTACGAAGTTCTGAAAGAGCAGTTCGGCTACAACCTGCCCATCTGGCAGCAATACCTGAAATACATAGTGTCCATCGCCCATGGCGATTTCGGAATCTCGATCGCCACCAAGCGCCCGGTCATCAGCGAATTCACCACGCTCTTTCCGGCCACACTGGAACTGTCCTTCGCCGCCATGCTGTTTGCGGTGATTGTTGGCGTGCCTGTCGGCATCCTGGCGGCCGTGAAGCGCGGTCAATGGCTGGATCACACGGTCATGGGCGTTGCCCTCGTCGGTTACTCCATGCCCATCTTCTGGTGGGGTCTGCTGCTCATCATCCTGTTCTCCGGGCAACTGGGCTGGACGCCCGTGTCAGGCCGCATTGACTTGCAATTTTTCCTCAGGCCCATCACTGGTTTCCTGCTCATCGACACGCTTCTCATGGGCAAATGGGATGCCTTCCTTTCAGCTGCGCGCCACCTGATCCTTCCTTCCATCGTGCTCGGCACCATTCCTCTTGCCATCATCGCCCGACAGACACGCTCTGCCGTACTGGAAGTCTTGGAAGAAGACTATGTGCGCACGGCCCGCGCCAAGGGTCTGACGCGGCTACGCGTCGTGTGGGTGCATGCGCTGCGCAACGCACTCATTCCCGTCGTCACCACCATCGGCCTTCAAGCCAGCACCTTGATGGCTGGCGCCATCCTCACGGAGACAATCTTCTCCTGGCCCGGCATCGGCAAATGGATGGTCGATTCCATCTTCAAGCGTGACTACGTCACGGTGCAAAGCGGCCTGCTGCTGGTTTCCGTCATCGTTATGGTCTTCAACGTGCTGATCGATTTCGTCTATGCTGCTCTCAATCCCCGGATTCGAGCTACATGACCGCAGCGGCCCAACCCGAGACCCATCTGCAGAAGCCGCCGACGCGCTTCGGTGAATTCTGGAATTACTATTCCGAAAGCCGCGGTGCCGTTGCCGGGCTCATCGTTTTTGTCCTGTTGGTGCTCATGGCCATTTGCGCGCCATTGCTCGCACCCCATTTGCCCGATCAGCAATACCGCGATGCCTTCCTCACCCCGCCCATCTGGGCCGCCGATGGCAAATCGGATTTCATATTGGGTACTGATGCCGTGGGACGCGACATCCTCTCCCGCCTGATCTACGGCGCGCGCTTCTCGCTGCTCATGGGGGCCATGGTCGTTGTCTTCGCCATGGCGGGTGGCGTCGTGCTCGGCCTTTTGGCTGGATATTTCGGTGGCTGGGTCGACAGCCTGATCATGCGCATCATGGACATTATCCTGGCTTTCCCGTCTTTGCTTCTGGCGCTGGTGCTGGTGGCCATCCTCGGGCCGGGGCTCGTCAATGCCATGCTGGCCATTGCGCTCGTCTATCAACCGCACTTTGCCCGTCTCACGCGCTCGGCTGTTCTGACGGAAAAGAACCGGGACTACGTGACGGCCGCCAAGGTCATTGGAGCGGGACACCTCCGCCTGATGTTGGCAACCATTCTGCCAAACTGTTTCGGGCCGCTCATCGTGCAGGCCACCATGAGTTTTTCCAACGCCATTCTCGATGCGGCAGCCCTCGGCTTCCTCGGCCTCGGCGCGCAACCGCCCACACCGGAATGGGGCACCATGCTGGCCTCGGCGCGTGAATTCATCCTGCGTGCACCCTGGGTGGTGACCATTCCAGGCCTTGCCATTCTTGTGACGGTGCTAGCCATCAACCTTATGGGCGATGGCCTGCGTGATGCCCTCGACCCGCGCCTGCGCAAGAGCTGACCCATGGCGCTGCTTGAAATCCAAAATCTGAGTGTTGATTTCGCCACCGCGCGCGGTGCCTTCCGCGCTGTTGATGGCGTGTCCATGACGGTGGACGCCGGCGAAGTTCTAGCCATCGTCGGTGAGTCAGGCTCAGGCAAATCAGTATCGATGCTCGCCGTCATGGGGCTTTTGCCCTGGACAGCCAAAGTCACCGCCGACCGCATCATGTTTGACGGCCGCGACATGCGCACAGTCTCGGATGAAGAGCGCCGCAAGATCATCGGCAAGGACATGGCCATGATCTTCCAGGAGCCCATGTCGAGCCTCAATCCCTGCTTTACCGTGGGCTTTCAGCTCACCGAAGCCATGAAGGCGCATCTCGATCTCGACAAGGCCCAGCGCCACAAGCGCGCCATCGAGCTTCTTGAAGAGGTGGGCATCCCGGCCCCGGAAACCCGCCTCTCGGCCTTTCCGCACCAGCTGTCCGGCGGTATGAGCCAACGCGTCATGATCGCCATGGCGTTGGCCTGCCGCCCCAAGCTGCTGATTGCCGACGAACCGACCACAGCCTTGGACGTCACCATCCAGGCGCAGATCTTGGATCTCCTCACCAGCCTGCAGAAGCAGCGTGGCATGGCATTGGTGCTGATCACCCATTCCATGGGCGTTGTTGCTGAAACCGCCCAGCGTGTGAGTGTGCAATATGCCGGCCAGAAGGTTGAAGAGCAGCCGGTTGAAAGTCTCTTCGCCCATCCGCGCCACCCCTATACGGCGGCACTGCTCGCGGCCCTTCCCGAACGTGCCAAATCAAAAAAGCTGCCGTCCATCCCGGGCGTTGTGCCCGGCCAGTTTGACCGCCCGCCGGGCTGCCTTTTTGCCCCGCGCTGCCCCATTGCAACCGACCTCTGCCGCACCACCAAGCCGGGCATGAACGAGGGCGCACTTTGCCACTATCCCCTCAAGAAGAGCGCGGCATGACCCAGGTTCTCAATGCTGAAAATCTGACGCGCTATTACAAGGTGTCGCGCGGCGCTTTCGCCGAAGCCGCTACATTGAAGGCCGTTGATGGTGTGAGTTTCACGCTGGAGCGCGGCAAGACTTTGGCTGTCGTCGGTGAATCTGGCTGCGGCAAGTCAACACTGGCCCGCCTTGTCACCATGATCGAGCAGCCGACCTCTGGCGCGCTCAGCATCGTGGGCGAGAATGTGGTGGGCGCTTCATCGGAAACGATGCGCAGCCTGCGCCCCAAGGTGCAGATGGTGTTCCAGAACCCCTATGGTTCATTGAACCCGCGCCAGACCATCGGCTCCATTCTGGAGGAACCTCTCCTCGTCAACACCAAGCTAGCAAAATCGGAACGCACCGAACGCGCCCGCGCCATGATGGCCAATGTCGGCCTTCGCCCGGAACACTACGATCGCTATCCTCACATGTTTTCCGGTGGCCAGCGCCAACGCATCGCCATCGCCCGCGCTTTGATGCTCGACCCGGATATTCTGGTGCTTGATGAGCCCGTCTCGGCCCTCGACATTTCAATCCAGGCGCAGGTGCTGAACCTGCTCGCTGAGATTCAGGAAAAGCACAATCTCGCCTTCCTGTTCATCAGCCATGATCTTTCGGTGGTGCAGCACATCGCCAATGACGTGATGGTCATGTATCTGGGCCGCGTTGTCGAACATGCACCGCGCGATGTATTGTTCCGCACGCCACAGCACCCCTATACCAAGGCGCTGCTTTCGGCCACGCCCACGCCAGATCCGGCCCGCCGCAAGGAGCGCATTGTGCTCAAGGGCGAATTGCCGTCACCCTTGAAGCCGCCGACGGGTTGCACCTTCCATCCACGCTGCCCCATCGCCTTCGACAAATGCCCGCGCGAGAACCCCGAACTCAAACTGCGCGGTGCCACGAAAGCCGCCTGCCACGCGTTGGACGTTTGAGACAAAGATGACCAGCGGCGATATTGACGTTCTGGTTGTTGGCAGCCTGCACCTCGACATTGTTGTGAAAGCCCCATCGCTTCCGGCCATTGATGAAACGGCGCGCGGCACATCCTGGAACATGGTGTGCGGTGGCAAGGGCGGCAACCAGGCCTGCTGGGCTTCGCGCCTTGGTGCATGTACCGCCATGATCTCTCGCATCGGCAGGGATGATTTCGGAACGCGCCTGATTGCGAATCTGAAATCCTCTGGCGTGGATGTGCGCGGTGTTTCGGTTGACGGAGCAGCAGGCAGCGGCATGAGTGTTGCCATCCTCCAGGACAACGGCGACTATGGCGCAGTCATCGTCTCAGGCTCAAACCTGGCGCTCACGCCGGATGCAGCCATCGAAGCTCTGCGCAAGCTCGGCACACCCAAACTTGTCGTGCTGCAAAATGAAATTGATGAAGCCGTCAACATGGCGGTGGCCCGCGAAGCCAAGGCCAGGGGCGCGACAGTCATCCTCAATGCGGCGCCAGCGCGGCCTCTACCCGATGACTTGGGCCGCAATGTCGATGTGCTTGTGGTCAACCGTGTTGAAGCCGCCATGCTCTCCGGCTTGCCTGTTTCCACAGTGGAAGAAGCCGTCGCCACCCTGCCGGACCTGAAGAAACTCTGTGACTCCGTCATCATCACACTGGGCAGCCTCGGACTTGTCATCGGCGCAAGGCAACAGCCGCCACGCCTGGTCGAGCCTGTCAAGGTCACACCGCTTTCCACCCATGGGGCGGGGGATTGCTTTATTGGCCAATTGGCTCAATCCTTGGCGACAGGGTTGACGATTGAAGAAGCCTGCATCCGCGCCAACCGGACAGCAGCCGCATTCGTCAGTGGCAGGGAAATTGGGAAAGGCGTGTAATGGCATCGGTTGAGATCAATGATATTCGTAAGTCATACGGCGACCATCCCGTCATTCACGGCGTCAACATTGATATCCGCGATGGCGAGTTCGTCACACTGGTTGGCCCCTCAGGCTGTGGCAAGTCCACGCTGCTGCGCATGATCGCAGGGCTGGAGCCCATCACCTCCGGCGATATCAGGATTGGTGACAGGGTGGTCAATGAACTGCCGCCCAAGGATCGCGACATCGCCATGGTCTTCCAGACCTACGCGCTTTATCCCCACAAAACAGTGCGCCAGAACATGGGCTTTGCCCTGCAACTGCGCAAAGCGCCCCAATCCGAGATTGATGCCCGCGTCATGCGTGCTGCGGAAATCCTCGACCTTAAACCCTATCTTGACCGCTATCCCCGCCAGCTTTCCGGCGGCCAGCGTCAGCGCGTCGCCATGGGCCGCGCCATCGTTCGTGATCCGGCCGTCTTCCTGTTTGATGAACCGCTCTCCAACCTTGATGCCAAGCTGCGCGTGCAGATGCGCGCTGAAATCAAGGAGCTGCACCAGCGCCTCAAGACCACGACTGTCTACGTCACCCATGATCAGGTCGAAGCCATGACCATGGCCGACCGCATCGTTGTGATGAATGCCGGTGTTGTGGAACAATCTGGCACGCCGCTCGAACTCTATGACCGCCCGGCAAACCTGTTTGTTGCGGCCTTCATCGGCTCGCCGTCCATGAACCTGATCAAGGGCACGTTGCGCACGGGCAAAAAGCCAGCGGTCGTGGCAGATGGTGAGGCCGAATTGCCGCTGATCACAGCACCCGACGCGGCTGATGGAACGCCGGTGCTTTATGGCATTCGGCCGGAGCACCTGGACATCGCCAAGTCGGGCACGAAAGCTGGCTTCAAGACCACTGTCACAGTCGTGGAGCCCATGGGCTCCGAAACCCAGGTCTTTGCCAAGCTGGGCGAGCAAAAGATCGTCGGTGTCTTCAGGAAGCGTCTGGCCCTTGATCCAGGAGACGAACTGCTCCTGATGCCGGAAGCCAGCCAGGCTCATGTGTTTGATGCAGCAACAGGCAAGCGGCTTTAGCATCGCGTTGCATTGCAACATTACGGGTGCTGCTGACGCAAGGCTGGCATCTGCCTCAAGCATCACAAATTCGTCTACGCCACACCCCGCAAGAATTGACGACCCTTGCAAAACCTGTAACGTTGACAAGTGATTGCAGAGTGGCAGGCCAAGGGCTTGGGCTCTGGAACCGGAACGACAATGGGAGGAAAAAATGAAAGTTGATCTCTACAATTTCATCATGAGCCGCCGCGCCATGATGAAGGGCGCAGCTGCCGCTTCGGCCATGGCGGCCGTTGGTGGCGTGGTTACCAAGCCGGCAGCCGCTGCCGATGATCTGCGCGCCGCCATTCTCAAAATTCCGGGCGTTGGCAAGGGCCAGCCGACCGATGCCGATTGGCAAAAGGTTGGCGAAATGTGCCTCGAGCCCACCAAGGCCAATGTGCAGCAAGGTGAATTTGCTGGCGTAGAACTTTCCTTCATGGGCCTCAACAACCAGAACGTCCACAACGTGCTGTTCCGCGGCCTGTCAAAAGCATGGGCCGATTACACCGGCGCCAAGATCAGCTGGATCGATTTGGCCCAGGCCGACTACAACGCGCGCCTGCAGCAGGCCATTGCCACCGGCACGGTGGATTTTGACGTGATCGAAATGGGCGCGCCCTTCGAAGGCGACGTTTGCGGCAAGGGCCTTGCCTCCGAAATGCCGGACTGGGTCAAGAAGCAGATCGATATGGACGACTATGTCGGTTACCTCAAAGCCCCGGTCGGCACCTGGAACGGCAAGACCTATCGCGTCTCCTGTGATGGTGACTGCCACAACTTCAACTACCGCTCCGACGTGTTTGCCGACAAGGGCCTGGCCGATGAGTGGAAGAAGGCCGGCGGCGCTGGTGATTGGGCAGTTCCGACGACATGGCAGCAGGTCAACGCCGCCACCAAGTTCCTCAAGGGCAAGAAGATCGATGGCCAGGATGCCTATGGTTATCTCGACCCATGCAAGGGCTGGGGTGGCTTCGGCTTCTACTTCCTCGGTTCGCGCGCCACGGCCTATGCCAAGCACCCGGATGACAAGGCCTTCCTGTTTGACCCAGACACTATGAAGCCACGCGTCAACAACCCGGCCTGGGTGCGCGCCATTCAGGACGTGCTGGATTGCCTGCCGTCTGAACCTGCAGACCAGCTCAATGCCGATCCTGGCACCACGGGCTTCCAGCAGTTCCTCGCTGGCACTGGCTCGATGCTCTCTTGGTGGGGTGACATTGGTTCCAACGTCAACACCAATGACTCGTCCACCATCCAGGGCAAGACGGCCTTCTCGATCCTCCCTGGTTCGGATGACGTCTACAACTCCAAGACTGGCGCCTGGGACAAGTTGGCTTCTGGCCCGAACTTCGCACCGAACATGGCCTATATCGGCTGGGGCATTTACGTCATGGCCCGTGTCGACGCTGATGCCAAGAAGCAGAAGGCGGCCTGGTCGCTTGCGGCTCACCTCGGCGGCAAGGACATTTCGCTGTGGTGTGCGGCTTATCCATCGGGCTTCCAGCCCTACCGCCAGAGCCACTTCAACATCGCGGAGTGGGTGGGTGCAGGCTATGAAGAAGCCTTCATCACCTCCTACCTCAAGTCGGAAGCGGACTCCTACAACCACCCGAATGCCGCCATTGAGCCGCGCATTCCTGGCATCTTCCAGTATTACAGCGAGGCTGAAGATATCCTCGCTCAAATCTATGCTGGCAAGATGAAAGCCCAGGAAGGTGCCGATGCCATTGCCGCCGCCTGGGAAAAGCGCACCGACCAGCTCGGCCGCGACAACCAGATCAAGCTCTACAAAGCGTCGCTCGGCATGTAACGATCAATCTGCCCTCTCCCGTGAAAGCGGGGGAGGGCTTTTTCAACATGAGTTCCACCGCATCAACCGGCCGCGACGCCGTCACAGGTCTCGTTTCAAGCCAGCGCCAGGCGCTCGGGGCGTGGCTGGTGCGCGGCGCAAGTGCTGTCTTCGCTGTCGAAGTATTGGTGCAGCTGCTCTATGCCACGGGCCTTACCACTGTGGGGTTCCCGAATTGGCTTCCTGTGCTGATCGGTTTTGCCCTCTGGGGCGCTGCACTGTGCACTGGCAACATTTTCCGCCATGGCGAAGCTGGCTGGCGCGCGCTGTTTGTCCTCCCCGCCGTCCTCTTCACGCTGGCCCTTGTCATTTTCCCCACCGTCTTCGGACTGTTCATCGCCTTCAGCGACTGGAACCTGCAATCCGCCGGTGGCCGCACCTTCAATGGCCTCGACAACCTCAAGCAACTGATATTCGATGACCGCGTCTGGAACGCGCTTGGCAACATGGTGTTTTATGTGGCCACCGTGCTGGTGCAATACGCCATCGCCTTCGGTCTTGCCCTGCTGCTCAATGCCGATATCAGGGGCCGCAAGTTCTTCCGTGTCGCTTTCCTGTTGCCCTTCATGCTGTCGCCTGTCGCCGTCAGCTGGATGATCGGTAAGTCCATGCTGGAATACCGCTTTGGTCCCGTCACCAACCTTTTGCGGTTTTTCGGCTGGGAGAACCCGTCACTGCTCACAACGCCGTGGCTCGCCAAGGCCACGCTGGCGGCGATGGATGCCTGGGTGTGGATTCCCTTCATGATGATCCTGCTGCTCGCCGGTTTGCAGGCTTTGTCCAAGGAGGTGCAGGAAGCCGCCAAGGTCGATGGGGCCACGCCGTGGCAAGGCTTCTGGCAGATCAGCTTTCCGCTCATGCTGCCAGTGAGTATTACCACAATTGTCTTGCGCACCATTTTCCAGTTGAAACTCGCAGACATTGTCATCAACACAACATCCGGCGGCCCCGGTGGTGCAACGGATACGGTGTCGAGTTTCATCTTCCGCGAATACAAGGACCGTTCCAACGTCGGCTACGGCACCATGGTCGCCGAGGTCTATCTGATACTCATCATCATCTTCATTTCGCTGTTGCTGCGCTTCACCAGCAGATACATGCAGAAGCACGCCTGAGCCATGTCGCAAGCCCTCAAGAAAGCGTTGATCTACATTGCTCTCGGCATCTGGACCGTCATTGCCCTGTTCCCGATCTTCTGGACGTTTTCCACCACATTCAAAGTGGCCAAGGATGTGCAGATGGGAAAGATCATCCCATGGGTCCAGTACCAGCCCGCCTGGCTTGGCCTGCGCGCCATTGGCCTGTCACCGGATACGATCTTCACGGAATCAACGCCGCGCACGGAATTCCTCATCCGCTTCTGGAATTCAATTCTCGCCTCGCTGGGGGGTGCCTCAATCGCGCTCATGATTGGCGCAACAGCCGCCTATGGTCTCAGCCGCTTCGAATACAAATATGCGATCTGGCGCAACAAGGACATTTCCTTCTTCTTCCTGTCGCAGCTCATCTTGCCGCCCGTCGTCCTCGCCATGCCCTTCCTCGTTCTCTACAAGGAACTGGCGCTGCTCGACTCCTTGTTCGGCCTCATCCTGATTTATGCGTTGATGGTCTTGCCCATCGTCATTTGGATCATGCGCGACCAGTTTGATTCCATCCCGCCGGAATTGGAGCAGGCGGCCTTGGTCGATGGCTGTTCCTCATGGGGCGCCTTTCTGAGGATCGTGGTGCCCGTGGCGCTGCCCGGCATGGTCGCCGCATTCATCTTGTCCGTCGTGTTGTGTTGGAATGAATATTTCTTTGCGGCCCTTCTCACCTCGACCAAAGCCAAAACGTTGCCCGTGATGGTCGCCAGCCAGACGGGCTCTCAAGGCATCAGCTGGTGGTCCATGGCAGCCATTTCGTCAGCTGCGATCTTGCCACTGATTATCATCGGAATTTTCCTGGAGCGCTACATCATCAAGGGTCTGACGGCTGGCGCTGTGAAGTAAGTCAATTGATCTTCACAACTTCGCCGGTCCGCACCGATTGATCCGCCGCCAGCACGATCTGCAAGGAACGGATGGCATCTTCCACGTGCGCATCGAGGTTACGGTCGTTCACGATGGCGTCGAGGAACAAGGCCTGTTCGCGGTTGCAAAGCTCTTGATGACCGGGCTCCTCAGCCATGGAAATCATATCGTCCGCTTTCTGGAATTTGCCTGAAGAATCCAGTGCCGCATGATGCAGGCGCAATGCACTCGTTTTGGTGTGCGCATCCACATCAGAAGAACCGGTCTTGCTCTCGTCCATCGCGATGGAGACAGAACCCTTCGGGCCAATCATGTCCTTCACGAAAAAGGCTGTCTCACTCATCATCGGCCCCCATCCGGCTTCATACCAGCCGATGGAACCATCATCGAATTTCACCTGAAGCTGACCATAATTATACATCTGCTCTCCCACCTCCGGCGTCAGGCGCACACCCATGGCATGGACGGAAACAGGCTTGGCCTCCGTCACCTGGCACATCACGTCGACATAATGCACACCACAATCCACAATCGGGCTGATCGAATCCATCAGGTGTTTGTGCACCTCCCACTGCGGGCCTGATGATTGCTGGTTCAGGTTCATGCGCATCACCAGCGGCTTGCCAAGGGTCTTGCCCAACTCGACGAACTTCACCCATGAGGGGTGCACACGCAGGATGTAGCCGATAACCAGCTTGCGCTTGCGCGCCTTGGCCAGTGCGGCAATCTCCCGTGCTTCTGCCACAGTGCCTGCCAGCGGCTTTTCGATGAAAATATGTGCATTCGCCTCCAGCGCCATGCGCGCATATTGCGCGTGCGTGTCTGGCCATGTGTTGATGGAAACTGCATCTGGCTTGGTTGCCGCCAAGGCTGCGGAATAGTCAGAAAACTTTGGAACAGTGGAAAATTCATTTTGCAAATCCGCTCGGCCATCGATGCCTCGGCTGCACAGACCTGCGATCTCAAAGCCAGGGTTGGCCGCATAGGCACGCGCGTGGCTGAGGCCCATGCCACCCACGCCAACGACCAGTACACGTATCTTGCTCATGTTCCGTCCACCCATGTTTGCATGACTTTCAGATCATCATTCAGATGCACAAAGCTGGCCCTGTAGCCCGGCGCGATGCGCCCCAGTTCATGTCCCAGTCCCAGAAAATCGGCCGGTGTGGCCGAGGCCATCACAAGGACATCTGAAAGCGGTTGCTCCAATTGATTGGCGCAATAGCGCACCGCATCTTCCATCGTCAGATTGCTGCCCGCCAATGTGCCATCCGCCAGTTCCAGCCGGCCCGCGTTGAGCCGAACCTCGCGGCCTTGCAGCGAGAATCGATCTGGTCCGCCCGCCGCGGTGCACATGGCATCCGTGACCAGCATGATGTGCCGTGGCCCCTTGACCGAGATTGCAAGTTTCAAGACGTGATCTTGCACATGAAAACCATCGGCGATGAGTCCTGCATATGCATCTGCATTTGAAAGGGCAGCGCCCACCATGCCGGCCTCACGGCCGGTCAATTGGCTCATGGCATTGAACAGGTGCGTAAAACCCTTTGCACCTGCTTGCAAACCTACAAGAGCTTCACTCGTCTTTGCTTCTGCGTGGCCAAGGCACACGTGAATGCCTGCCTTCGCTAGTGTTTCGATATCCGGTGGAACAACACGGTTCGGGGCAAGTGTTAACAATACTGAACCGCAATCAATGCTCTTGAGCCATGACATGTCTTCAGACGTCAGGGGCCGTATCAGGGCAGGGTCATGAGCCCCTTTGCGGGCCGGATCGAGAAATGGCCCTTCAATATGGATGCCCAGAATATTGCTGTGTGTGTTACGCGCCTGCTGAACCGCTGCCACCGCTCGCTTCTGAATCTCCGACGTATCAGTAATGACAGTGGGCAGAATACCAGTTGTTCCGAAACGGCGATGCGCATTGCTCATCTGCAAGACGCCCTCAACAGTCGGCATTTCATTCAGGTTGACACCGCCACCGCCATTGACCTGCACATCAATGAAGCCGGGGGCAAGAACGCCACGAGTAAGCAAGGTAGCATCAGCCCGGTCGGACAGTGACGCTGATGGCACGACAGAACTGATCCGCCCATCTTCAATGACAATGGCATGCTCTTCGAGAAAAGTTTCTCCCGTAAAGATGCGCTTCGCGATGATCACGTGGGCCATTACACCGTCTCTGTAACCTTCTTGAGCAGCCGCGGTGCGTCCGGGTTTCGTCCACGTGCCCAGGCAATGGCCTCGATATTGAGATATGCTGACTGGATCATCGAGATGGGATCAAGCGCCGGGTGGCCCGTTGCAACGCTCGGCAAGCCACCCTCTTCCACCGCGTAAACATTGGCGCCAACTTTCCGAAGATGCTGCAACGCGTCGATGGAGTTGGCGCGCGACGCATCATTGGGCGAATAGGCAAGGATCGGAAAGCCCGGCCGGACAAGTTCCAGTGGCCCATGCATGACCTCTGCAAACGACAAGGCTTCCGCGTGCAGCGCGCAAGTTTCCTTGAGTTTCAGAGCTGTCTCTGCCGCAATCGCAAGGCCGGGGCCTCGCCCCAGAACGTAAAGGGATTGCGCTGAAGCCATGCTGCGCCGGAAATCCATCCAATCAACCCGCGCGGCTTGCTGCAACTGATCTGGAAGGTCCGGCAGGGCAGAAAGCAGCGATCCATCATGAGACCATTCAGCAGCAATTGCTGCACTTGCCGCCAGAGAGGCGATGAAACTCTTTGTTGCCGCGACACTGTTCTCTGGCCCTGCGCAGAGTGGCAGGAAGATGTCGGCTCCGGCTTCGACTGGA
>CALMEZ010000215.1 GCA_937864985.1 uncultured Alphaproteobacteria bacterium | reverse complement strand
TAGCTGTCCTCCGTGGTTGAGGTGTCTTGCGAAACTGCGAGCTGCAGCACTTCACCTTCAGCGATGACGCAGGCGGCATCGGAGAGAATGCGCAGGCAATCCAGTGAGCCGGTTTCTACCATCATGCGGAAGGCCTGGCCCAGAAGGTAGTCGCCGACCAGCACCGAGGCCTGATTGCCCCAGATGACTCGGGCTGCATCCTTGCCGCGGCGCTTGTCACTCTCATCAACCACATCGTCATGCAGCAGGGTTGCTGTGTGCATGAATTCCACCGACATGGCGAGCTTGATATGGTGCAGGCCCTGGTAACCGCACATGCGCGCCGCAGCGACCGTGAGCATGGGGCGGATGCGCTTGCCGCCGGAATTGATGAGGTGGCCGGCGATTTCGGGAATCAGCTCGACATGGCTCTGGGCTTTCTCGAGGATCAGCTCGTTAATCAGGCCCATGTCCTGGGCCGTCAGCGACACAAGCTTGTCAAGGGTGGGCGCTGCACGCTCCGCCGAATTTTCAAAGGGAATGACCACGCCCATCGCAACCGCCTGTTTTGCTGCCCACCGCTAAACCACTTGAACCGCTAGCGATGCACTCTAGCGGCATGGCTTGCAAGGGGCGGCGCGGCGCATTGCCGCTGTTAACCAGTTGAAAATGGTGGCCGCCTTGGCCCACTTGCGGTCAGGTCACACAGGTCTTAGCCTTGGTATTTTCCTTGGTAACCTCTCGCTAACCAAACCCGGGATAGGTTTGCGCCTCATGCAACTTGCAACCGATACGGGATTCGCCCCGAAAGCCCCACCACCAGCTGCGGGTGTGCCGGCTTCGCTGACGGAAGATGCCTTCCTCGGCGGGCGGCTTCGCGTGTTGCAGCCGGAAAAAGGCTATCGCGCTGGAATCGATGCGGTCTTTCTGGCGGCCTCAATCCCCGTGGCGGCGGGTGAAACAGTTTTTGAAGCGGGTATTGGCGTGGGCGTGGCTTCGCTGTGCCTTTTGGCCCGGGAAAACAACCTGCATGTCACGGGCATGGAAGTGAATGCCCGCTATTCGATGATGTGCGAGGAAAACGCCAAGCGCAACGGCTTTGGCAACAACCTGCGCGTCATCCACGCAGATGTGAAAGATGCCACGCGCAAGGACCTCGCGCACATGCCGCAGCATGGTTCCTTCGCCCATGCCTTTGCCAATCCGCCCTATTATGAAGACGGCAAAGTCACGCCGTCGCCCAGCCTGTTGAAGGCGCAAGCCCATTCCTTCGGGCCGGATGACCTCGAGCTGTGGATCAAGATCATGTATTCCATGGTCACGTTGCGAGGCACTGTGACGTTGATTCACAAGCCTGAAACGCTGGGCAAGATCCTGACCTGCATGGAAGAGAAGTTCGGTGACATTCGCGTGGCACCGCTTTATGCCCGCGAAGGTACGGCGGCCAGTCGTGTGATCGTGCAGGGGGTGCGTGGTTCTCGTGCGCCCATGCAGCTGCTGCCCGGCCTTGTTCTGCACGGCGAAGGCAATGCCTTTACGCCGGATGCCGATGTGGTGCTGCGCGAAGGCGGGGCCTGGCGGCTCCGGTAAGCTGCTTGCTTTTTCGAGGCTTTGTCCCCATCTAGCGGGCCATGGCCAATTTCCTCTCGAGACTGATCCCCGCGCGATTCCGCAAGAAAATCCCTGTTGTTCATGTGCTTCGCCTTGAGGGCGCGCTGGTTTCCGGCAAGTCCATGCGGGGTGGCAATCTCAACCTGGTGAGCCTTGATGCGGCGTTGAAGAAGGCGTTCCGCAAGGGCGTTGCGGCTGTGGCACTGGACATCAATTGCCCGGGTGGCTCTCCGGTGCAATCGGCGCTGATTGCCGATCGTATCCGCGCGCTGGCCAAGAAGAACAAGATTCCCGTGTATGCCTTCTGCGAAGATGTGGCAGCGTCGGGTGGCTATTGGCTGGCCTGTGCGGCAGATGAAATCTATGCCGACCAGAATTCGATTGTGGGTTCCATCGGCGTCATCGCAGGCGGCTTTGGCTTTCCCAAGGCGCTGGCCAAACTTGGCGTGGAGCGGCGTGTGCACACGGCAGGCGACAGCAAGAGCACCAACGACCCATTCAAGCCGGAAAACCCGAAAGAGGTGGCGCGGCTCAAGGAGCTGCTGGTTGAAATGCATGGCAGCTTCAAGGCCTGGGTGCGCGAGCGGCGTGGCGAGAAGCTGAAGGGCAAGGAGAAAGATCTGTTCAATGGCGCCTATTGGACCGGGGCCAAGGCCAAGGACCTGGGACTGGTTGACGGCATTGGCCACCGTGAGGCCATCATGTCGGCCAAATTGGGCGACAAGGTCGAGTTCAAGAGTATTTCCCTGTCGCAAGGCTGGGGCTTGCGCCGGTTGGGGCTGGATGTTGCCGCACAGCTTCCCGAGGCTGCTTTTGACGCAGCAGAAAGCCGTGCATTGTGGCAGCAGTTTGGGCTATAAGGAGCCCAGAATGTTTGATGGAGCCATTGCGCCATGCGTTATGTGAAATCATTGATGATGGCGGGGGCCACGATGCTGGTCGGCTATGCCATGAAAAAAATGCTGGGCCAGATTGAAAACCAGATGGAACAGTCGCGCGTCAAGGCGGAAGCGAGCCGCGACCCCAAGACCTTCAAGCGCCTGAAACAAGACCCGGCCACCGGCGTCTATTACGCGGAAGACTGATCGCCGCCCCATGTCTTCCAAGCAGGATACCGACCGCTGGCTGGAAGATGTCTATCACGTTTCGGATCGCGCTGCCCTGGAGCAGCTTTATGACAGCTGGGCTGACAGCTATGACGCGGACCTGCAGCAGGTTGGTTACATTCATCTGCCGGTGATTGCGGGGCTGGTGAGCCGTCACGTGCCGGACCGCGCGGCGGCCATTCTTGATGCTGGCGTTGGCACCGGCACCATCGGTGAAGTGTTGCATCTCCTCGGCTATTCGAACCTTTGGGGCATCGACATGTCGGAAGGCATGCTGGCCAAGGCACGGGCGCGCGGCTGTTATCAGGATCTGCGTAAAGGTGTTCTTGGTGAGGCGCTGGATTTTGCTGACGGAAGTTTCAGCGGTATTGTGTCGACAGGCACTTTCACCAAGGGTCATGCGCCTGCCGTTGCGCTTGTCGAATTGGCGCGCACGCTGAAGCCTGGCGGCGTGCTGATGTTCACGGTGGGCACCAGCATCTGGGAGGCGCAAGGCTTTGCCGATGTGACGGCACGGCTTGAACGAGATGCTGTGTTGGTAAAGATCGAGGAAACGCCTGCCTATGCGCCCATGCCATTCTCGCCTACGGAAAGCGGCTATCTCACCAAGGCGCATGTGTACCGGAAGCGATGAGGCGGGCGCTTTCTCCTGCCGCTCAAATCAAGCTCAACTGTTCACCCGGCTGTGGCGGCTTTGCAAACAGGTCATGGCGCAATTTCACTTTGCTGGCATTGAGGCCGAGGCGCTGGCAGGCGAGCTGGAAACGGCGGCCGATGGTCCAGGCCACGGGGCCGGAGCCCGTCATGCGCTCGCCCCACTGCGATGATGTCTCGCGGCCGCCACGCACATCTTTCACATTGGCCATGACCTTGGCATAGCGGTCGGGGAATTCCTTCTCCAGCCAATCCTTGAAGATGCCTTTTACCTCGAAGGGCAGGCGCAGCATGGTGTAGCCAGCTTGGCGTGCGCCCGCAGAATGGGCGGCTTTCAGGATGTTTTCGATTTCGTGATCGTTGAGCCCGGGAATGATCGGCCCGATCATGACGACAGTGGGAATGCCGGCCTTGGCCAGTTCCTCGATGGCGCGCAGACGCTTGTTCGGCGTTGAGGCGCGCGGTTCCATGCTACGCGCCAGCTTTGCATCCAGCGTGGTCACCGAGATCGCAACCTTCACGAGGTCATGACGGGCCATGTCCTGCAGGATGTCGATGTCGCGGGTGACGGAGGCAGACTTTGTGACGATGCCGAAGGGATGCTGGAATTCCTGCAGCACCTCGATCACCTGGCGCGTGATGCGATAGGTGCGCTCAATCGGCTGGTAGGGGTCGGTGTTGGCGCCGAGCGCAATGGTACGGGGCTGGTAATTGGGCGCGGTCAATTCCTGCCGGAGCAGAGCCGCCGCGTTCGGCTTGATGAAAAGCTTGCTTTCGAAATCGAGGCCAGGCGACAGGCCCATGTAGGAATGGGCGGGCCTAGCATAGCAATAGACACAGCCATGTTCGCAGCCGCGATAGGGATTGATGGAGCGGTCGAAGGAAATATCGGGCGATTCGTTGCGGGTGATGATGGACTTTGGCGTTTCCGTGAAGACCTCGGTCCTGAGGCGCGGCAAGTCGGCCAGGCTGTCCCAGCCATCGTCGACATAGCTTTCCTCATATTCGGCAAAGCGGTGGTGTGGGTTCGAGCGCGCCCCACGGCCCCGCTCCAGCTGGGGGAGCGAAGTCAATTTGCCCGTTCCCATCAGGGCAGGGTCCAAAGCCGGCGAGCGGCGCATGTCCATGAGCGTAGCCATGGACGTGATATAGGAAACTATCTAGAACAAATCAAGAACAATCTTGAATTTGTGATCAGGTGACCTTCTTCTTCGCCCGGAACTCGGGTGTATCCCAGAGCTTGCCATCCAGAATGTCAGCCAGGGTGCTGGCAGCTTCGAAGACCTCTTCGCGGGTGTTGTAGAGGGGCGCAAAGCCGAAGCGGATCATGTCGGGCGCGCGGAAATCGCCGACCACACCTTTGGCGATAAGCGCCTGCATGACGGCATAGCCTTCCGGGTGCTGGAAGCTGACATGGCTGCCGCGCTCTTGCATGTTGCGAGGGCCTGCCAGTTTTAATCCGTGTGCGGAGCATTTTTCCTCGACGAGATCAATGAAGAGCTGGCACAGGTTGCGCGATTTCTTCTGCAAGGCCAGCATGTCCACATGCGCCCATTCGTCAAGCGATGCATCAAGGGCCGCCATCGACAGCATGGCCTGGGTGCCACATTGCTGGCGCACAAGGCCATTGGCCGCTTTCCATTCCAAATCAAATGCGAAGGGGTTCTCGTGGCCCCACCAGCCGACGAGTGCCGGCATGGCGGTGGCATGATGGCGCGGGTGGACGAAGACAAAGCTTTGCGCGCCCGGTCCGCCATTGATGTATTTGTAGGTGCAACCCACGGCGAAATCCGCATTGTCGCCAAGCAAGTCGACAGGAATGGCGCCAGCGCTATGCGACAGGTCCCAGATCACCAGCGCGCCATGGGCATGGGCCTTGGCGATGACGGCTTTCATGTCGTGCTTGCGCGCCGTGCGGTAATCCACTTCGGTGATCATGACGACAGCGACATCGCTTGATATGGCGTCCATCACGTCTTCTGGTGTCACGGTTTTCAACAGGTGGCCATCGGCGAGGAAATTGTTGAGGCCCTGGGCCACATAGAGGTCAGACGGGAAATTGCCGGTGTCGGAGAGAATAATTTTGCGGTCGCGGCGCAGGGCCACGGCCGCACTTAACAGTTTGAACAGGTTGACGGAGATGGTGTCAGCAACAATCACATTGTCGGTGCCGCCACCCACCAGCCGCGCAATCTTGTTGCCGATGGTGCGGGGCAGGGTGAACCAGTTGTTCTTGTTCCAAGAGGTGATCAGGTCTTCAGCCCATTGGCGGCTGACGGCATCAGAGACACGGGCCGGAACAGATTTCGGCATCAGGCCCAGGGAATTGCCGTCGAGATAGATCTTGCCCTGGGGCAGGTGGAAACGGGTGCGGAAATGCTTCAGCGGGTCTTGCTGGTCGAGCGTAATGCAGTGCTGTTTGGTGATAGCCATGATTTGTCCTCAAATCCTGCTATAGACGCCACGGCGACCAAAGAAAATCCTGATGAGAAAAACCTTCTACTTCCCCGTCTGGTTCACGCTGCTGATCTGGCTCAGCATGCCTGCTGCGCAGGCTGCCAGCACAGTGACGCCAACGCAGACTGCTCGCCTCATTATGCTGGCCAAGCCCGGCGTTTCGGATGCGGCAGGCTGGGCCATGGATTTGCACACGGTGCTGGCGGCGCAGGACATGCCGCCCGAGCGGCAGAATGTCTGTGCGGCTATTGCAGTGATCGCCCAGGAGTCTGGATTTGTGGCCAACCCCGTGGTGCCGAATCTTGGCAAGATTTCCGAGGCGGCGATCCGCGCCAAGTTCGGCCGCATTCCCTTTGCCGGTGACATGGCCGTTTCATGGCTCGAAAGCCACCCCACGCCGGACGCCAATTTCATGGCGCGCATTCGCGCAGCGAAAACCGAGCGCGACCTCGACCTCACCTATCGCGCCATGGTGGCCTATGCCGGCAAGACCTCGAACCTGGATGTGGTGCTGCAGCTTGGCCTGCTCAATCAGGTGATCGAAGAGCGCAACCAGATCAACACGGTGGGCTCCATGCAGGTGGCGGTGAAGTTTGCGCTTGATGAAGAGCGTAAGTCGCGCTGGATGCCGATGTCATTGAATGATGTCTATGCGGTGCGTGACAGGCTTTATACGCGCGAAGGCGGCATGTATTACGGCATCAAGCAGCTGCTCGGCTATGACACCGGCTATGCGCAAAAGATCTTCCGCTTCGCTGACTACAATGCCGGGCGCTATGCCTCGCGCAACGCCGCGTTCCAGGCTCTGGTTTCAAAGCTGAGCGGCATAAAGCTTTCAGCCGACGGTGATCTCTTGAGTTATGACAAGAAGGGTGAGGCACTGGCTGTCGTCACCAACTCTGAGAAGGCGCTTCGTGCGTTGTCGCAGAAGCGCGGCCTTGGTCTTGATGCCAAGCAGATCCGCAAGGACCTGCTGCTGGAGAAAGCGCAAGGCTTTGCCGGAACGCAGACTTTTCTGGCTGTTCGGGCTCTGGCAGATGGCCAAGCCAGCCCCTTCGCCATGGTGCCGCAGATTGCCTTGAACTCGCCGAAACTGCGCAACGGCTTTACCACGGCCCGCTTTGCTGATCGCGTCAACGGCCGCTACCAGGCCTGCATGGCGGCAAAGCTTGCCCCATAAATCTTGCCCCCGGTTCCAAAGCATGGAACCAGGGGCAAATTGTTCAGGCTGCCGTTGACGCAACTGCTGTGTCCTGTCGTCCCTCAGACACGGCTATCGCAAACAACACTGCCACTCCTGTTATCCCGCCATTTGCGTGGTCGCCGGGGGCTGGCTTGACGCAATTTGCCGAAATACGGTGGAGTGGCAGTGAGTGTCTGGAACGGAATTCCTTACACGCCAATTTCGTATCACAGTCTTGACGTGCAATCAACATAAATGTTGTTTTTTGTTGATTATCAAGTGTATTTTGTGTAGTTGCACAAATTGAACCGTTTAATTTGTCAATTGGACCGCAAAGTCACATGAAAGCCAACAAAATAACCTCAAGACATGCGGAAATTTTGCGTTTGCTGCAGCAAAACGGGTCCATGTCTGTTGCTGATCTTGCGGCTGGTCTTTCAGTATCAGAAGAAACGATACGGCGTGACGCAGCCTCGCTGGAAAAGCGCGGCGACGTCAACAAGTTGCATGGCGCGCTCAGTGTGCCGCATCATTTCGGCGAGGCGCCCTATGAGCGGCGCATGCGTGAACGCCCGACCGCAAAATCTGCAATTGCACGGGCCGCCGTAGAGCTGGTCGCCGATGGCGACTCACTGATCATTGATACAGGTTCGACGACGCACTTCTTCGCGCGCGAACTCCGCGTTCGGCGCAATCTTACAGTCATTACCAACTCCACCGAAATCGCCCGCACACTCGCTGCAGTGCGCGGCAATACCATCTATCTGGCAGGAGGTGAAATCCTAGCTGACAATGGCGCGGCTTATGGGCCGACAGCCGTTGACTTCATTGCGCGCTTCAGCGTGACCCATGCCGTGCTGTCGATTGGAGCGCTTGATGCCACGGCAGGGCCGCTCGATGCCAACCTCAATGAGGCCGAATATGGCGCAATGGCCATCAGCCGGGCACAGCATTGCATGATGCTGGCGGATTCTAACAAGTTCGGACAATCGGCGCTCGTGAAGGTGTGCAACTATTCCGACATCGACACCCTGGTCACCGACGCGGCACCCGATGCGAAATTCCAGGCGGTGTTGGCGGCAGCGGGTACACGGCTTGTGATTGCGGGATTATGATGACAAGCACCGTGCCGGCTATGAACAGGTCTTGACTGCACGTTTTTTTGCGAACATGGTCACGTTATGTTCCGTGAATCAAAATTGTTCGATGCTGGCCAAGATCTCCTGGCATTTTGCGCAGGTCGCAAATTCGGAACGATCCTGGCTGATCCACCTTGGCAGTTTCAAAACCGCACCGGCAAGATCGCACCTGAGCACAAGCGCTTGTCACGTTATGCTACAATGACTTTGGATGACATTTGCAGCCTTCCGGTAGGTCTGATCGGAGACACTCCGTCACATCTCTACCTCTGGGTGCCAAATGCTCTGCTGCCAGACGGGCTAAAGGTGATGGACGCCTGGGGGTATCGTTACGTGTCGAATGTTGTCTGGCATAAAGTCCGGAAGGACGGCGGCTCTGATGGAAGGGGTGTTGGCTTTTATTTCAGGAACGTGACTGAAATTTTGCTTTTTGGCGTGAAAGGCAAAAACGCACGAACCTTACCGCCTGGCAGGAGTCAGGTGAATCTCCTTGCTTCGCGCAAACGGGAGCACAGCCGGAAACCTGACGAACAATATAAGTTGATTGAGGAATGCAGCTGGGGCCCTAGGCTTGAAATGTTCTCTCGGGGTGTCCGGGAAGGATGGACCGTTTGGGGCAACCAAGCTTCTGATGACTATCGCCCTTCGTGGAAGACCTACTCCTACAATTCTGCGATTGCGGCAGAATAACGAATGCTGGATCAACTTTTGGACGCCGGGTTTGAGGTTGAATTCACGAACCACGCCGGCTCAATTTTGAAGCATGATTTCAAGAGGCTTGCTGACGAGCTCCAGCAAGCATTGTTGGGCATTTCAATTCCAATTTCCGAAATAGTGGGCCGGGGCGGCGGAGAGGCCAAAGTAACTCAGAGGTTGCGGCACAATTTGGCAGACCTTGGCTGGGTCAAACACAATTTTGAAATCACCAAGTCGGTGGATGGCATCCCAAAGGAATCTGTCAGTCATGAGATTGATCACGTTAACAGGACGGCTAACGGAACGCTTGCCCTGGAAATTGAATGGAACAACAAGGATCCGTTTTTTGACAGGGATTTGGAGAATTTCAAGCGGTTGCATGCCGAGGGCGCCATTAGTATTGGCGGCGTCATTACACGTGGCTCTTCCATGCAAGAATCGTTGCGTCGCTTGGTTCGAAAGTTTGCAGAAGACCGCAAAATTACAAGCTTTCGAGATCTCGAGGAATATGATGCGGGTTCTCCAACGCGGCCTCAAAAAGAACAGGTTGAAGCCGATGTCGGCAGGGGCACAAGTTTCCCCGCGGCTTGGTCGCGAAAATTTTGTTCAGACAAGTTTGGCCAAGCCACAACACATTGGTCCAAACTCAATGATCGAGTTGCAAGGGGTGTTGGCAATCCCTGTCCTTTGATCCTGGTGGGGTTGCCTGCGAGCATAATTGACATGGCAAGCTGAATGCTGTCGCACAACCATCACAGCTGCTGAATATGCATTTCAGGGCAGCGCACAGGGTGGTTGACGCCTCACCCCTTTCCCGGCCAAACTGCATATCGCAAATCCGAAAAGGTGACGAATGCGCTATGAATCTCCCGCGACGGTGAAAGATGCCGTTGCCATGCTTGCCAAGGAAAAGGGCAAGGCTTTTGTGCTGGGTGGCGGCACGGATCTTCTGGTCAAGATGAAGGCCGGCATGGTCGAACCCGATCTGGTTGTGGACATCAAGCGCATCAAGGGCATGCGCGACATCAAGAAGACCGCTTCTGGCTTCGTGATTGGCGCTGGCACGCCCTGTGCCGCACTTTCCGAAAACGCGGCTCTGGTGAAAGCCTGGCCGGGCGTTGTTGAAGGCGCAAGCCTGATTGGTTCCAAGCAGGTGCAGGGCCGCTGCACCATGGCTGGAAATCTGTGCAATGCCTCGCCGGCTGCCGACTCGGTGCCGGGCCTCGTGGCGGCTGGTGCGAAGGTTGTGATCGCCGGCCCCAAGGGCAAACGCAAGCTCGCCGTGGAAGATGTTCCGGCTGGTGTTGGCCGCACGGTTCTCAAGAAGGGCGAGTTCATCGAATCGATTGAGCTGCCAAAGAAAGATGCACGCTCGGGCGATGCCTATCTGCGCTTCATTCCGCGCACAGAAATGGATATTGCCGTGGTGTCGGCCGGTGTCAGCCTGACGCTGGATGCCAAGGGTGTGATCACCAAGGCCCGCGTGGCACTAGGGGCTGTTGCGCCCACGGTGCTGCTGGTCAAGGAGTGTGCCAAAGCCCTGATCGGCTCGACGCTGGACGAGGCGGCAAAGACGCGCCTAGCCGCGGCAGCGTCTGCGGCCTGCAAGCCGATTGATGACAAGCGCGGCACCATTGAATTCAGAACGGATGTGGCGGGCGTGCTGGCCAGGCGCGCCGCCGAAATTGCGTATGCGCGCGCAGGAGGCAAGTGATCATGGCGGTACTCGTTAAAACAACCATCAACGGCGATCCCGTTGAATATGCCTGCCAGCCGGATGAGCCGCTGCTCGACGTGCTGCGCAACCGCCTGGGCCTCACCGGTGCCAAGGAAGGCTGCGGCACTGGCGACTGTGGCGCGTGCTCGGTGATCATCGATGGCCGCCTGACATGCTCCTGCCTTGTTCTGGGCGCAGAGATGGAAGGCCGTACGCTTGAGACCATTGAAGGCATGGCCGATGGTGCCACGCTGCATCCGCTGCAGCGTCACTTCATTGAAGGTGCAGCGCTTCAGTGCGGCATCTGCACGCCTGGCATGCTGATTGCGGCCAAGGCGCTGCTCGCCAAAAATCCGGATCCTTCTGAGGAGGAAATCCGGTTCGGCCTCGCCGGAAACCTGTGTCGCTGCACGGGTTATGACAAGATCGTGCGGGCCGTTCAGTCCGCTGCCAAAGAAATGAGGGGAGCATAACATGCCACTCGACACATCACTCGTTCGCAAGCCGTTCAAGGTCATCGGTTCGCGCGTCACGCGGCCTGACGGCATCGACAAGGTGACAGGCCGCGCCAAGTTCGGCGCTGATGCCTTTGCGCCGGGCCAGCTCACAGCACTCGTGCTGCGCAGCCCCCACGCCCATGCCAGGATCAAGAAGATCGACACGTCGAAAGCCGAAAAGCTTGCCGGCGTGAAGGCGGTGATCACCGCTGCCGACCTGCCAGACCATACGGGCGGCGACCGCGGCATGCGCGACATTCTTGAAAACTGCATGGCGCGCAAGAAGGTGCTTTATGATGGCCATGCCGTGGCGGCTGTTGCGGCTGTGGATGCGCATATCGCGCGTGAGGCCCTGAAGCTGATCAAGGTTGACTACGAAGTCCTGCCGCATGTGACCGACGTGGACGAGGCTTTAAAGCCCGGTGCGCCGCTGCTGCATGATGACGTGTTCACCGATGGCATTGAGCCGAAGCCTGCCAAGTCATCCAATTTCTGCAAGTATGCGGAATATGGCCATGGCGATGTGGAGGCCGGGTTCAAGGAAGCCGACATCATCATCGAAAAGTCCTACAAGACGGAACAGACCCACCAGGGCTACATCGAGCCGCATTCGTGCCTCGCCAATGTGTCACCGGACGGGATGGCGGAGCTCTGGGTCTGCACCCAGGGCCACTTCGTGTTCCGCAACCAGTGCGCCACGCTGCTCGGCATGGATGCCAACAAGCTGCGCGTCACCTCGTCGGAAATCGGCGGTGGCTTTGGCGGCAAGACGCATCTGTGGGCCGAGCCTCTGGCTTTGGCCCTGTCTCGCAAGGCGAACCGCCCTGTGAAGCTCACCATGACGCGTGATGAGGTGTTCCGTTGCACGGGTCCCACATCATCCTCGTCGATGGACATCAAGCTTGGCGTCAAGAAGGATGGCACCATCACAGCCGCCTTCGCCGAGTTGCGTTATTCCAACGGCGCCTTCCCCTTCACCTGGGCCGAATTCGGCGCCATGACGTCGTGGGCCTGCTATGACCTGAAGAACGTCAAGTCCGTGTCGAAGGATGCCATCGTCAACCGGCCAAAGTCTGCGGCCTATCGTGCGCCGTCGGCACCGATTGCAGCCTTCGCAGTGGAAAGCACAATTGACATTGCTGCTGCGGCGGTGGGCATGGACCCCATCGACTTCCGCATCAAGAACGCGGCCAAGGAAGGCACCAAGTCGTCCTACGGCCCGGTCT
>CALMEZ010000214.1 GCA_937864985.1 uncultured Alphaproteobacteria bacterium | reverse complement strand
GCTCGGGGTTCGGGCGCAGCGCCAGCCGGGCGATGACCCGCGTGGCAGCGGGGGCAAGGCGGAAGGTCAGGTCCACGCTGTCGACGATGTGGCTGAAAGGCTGGTAGTCGGCAAGGTAGACAGTCTTCTGCTCGGTCATTGCAAGCTCCCTTTCCGACCGAAGCTACGGCGAAACGGCCGGGGCGCAAGGGGGGCGCGGGCCCCGGTCGTTTGCCGCTTTACGAATCTGCGCCGGGCGATGCATCTATGTTCCATGAATGTTCTCGTTTGGCTGAAGCGCGACCTGCGCGTCCACGACCATCCGGCGCTGACCCTTGCGGTGGGGATCGGGCCGGTCGAGCCGTGCCCGGTGGCGTCGCTGCCAGGTCCGGACGAGCCGGACGGAGCCCCTGCGTCTGGCGGGTCACCCGAAGGCTGCGAGCCTCCGGGAGGTGGTTGGGACACGGTCGGACCTCCTGGTCGGTGATGAATCGGCCGGGCACGAATTGCGCGCACAGCCCACTGACGACGGTAGCCCCGGGTGCCGGGCATCGGTAGCGGACACGCGCGACGGAGCGTCACGCACGGTGCTCAGACCAGCAGTTTCGCCAGTCGTCGCTTGCTTGCGTTGGTCCGGACGATCCAGGCCACATCGAGGTCGTCGGTCGACTGGGCGAGCCGCGCGAAGGCCGGCCGCCCGGCCGCCGCCTTGCCAATGGCCCAGCCTTTGACAATGCCCGACGGGTCAATTCCGCCCGTCGGCCGGCGCACATCAAAATAGCCATCGCTTGCCACCCGCGTTTCCTCAGCAAGCGCCAGAACCTCGCACATGGCTTCGCTGGCGTCCGCTGCGGAAACCTCGCCGCGGTTGATGCGGCAGACTTCGCTGCTGTCGATATAGGGGCTGAACGCTTGATCAACCGCTTCGAAATAGCTGAAGACCTGCTGCCGCAGATCATCCGTCTGCGGATCAACAATATCGACCGTGATGGGCATGCCCATGATCAGCCGTGTCTCAGTCATGCTATGCTCAGTTCGAAGCCTGGCTCAGCGCATCACGCAACGAGGCGATGTAAGCCCGGCTGGTCAGCGTGGCGCCCGAAATCATGTGCACCTTGGCGCTCTGTGTCGTCACAACCTGCTGCAACAGCATGGGCAAGGCCTGCCGGTTGATGGCCTTGCTGGTGCGGTTGTGGTTGGGCGATTGCAACGCATCGACAGAAACAATCTGCCCGTTCTGCACATTGGCCTGCACCTGCACGACGCCCCAATAGGCATCATACCCTTGTCCGACAAAGGTTCCGTCATGCAGCACTTTGTTGGCAGCAATTTGCACGAGGCCCGTTTGGTCCGTCGCCGCAGCTGTTGAATCCAACACCGCCGGAGCTTGCGCCAATGCTGATGTGACGCCGAAATAGATCGTGCCACACAAAAGCAGCGCCTTGAAACCGTTCGAGATAAACATGCTTGTGATCCTGATACCGTCTAAGAGTTCAGCTTCGCCCCTGAAGCCAATGGAGTGAGCCCACACGCCATCATATTGCACCCCGGATCTGACAGGACTCTGACGTTAGCCTCCATGACAGGAATTTAATTGTAACGTTTTGGTAACTTCTGCACCTGGCAAAACGCGGGAGATGGTGCACCGGCATGCTTGCGCGCAGCGGCGCAAATTCTAGGTTTTGAGCCGGTATCCCGTCTTGAACATCCAGCTGATGACGGCAAGGCTCAGGCCCAGGAACACCATCGTGGCAGCCAGGCTGTATTCCACGTTGACATCCGCCACTTCGTTGAAGCTCCAGCGGAAGCCACTCACCAGATAGACAACCGGGTTGAATAGCGACAGCGTATGCCAGAATGGCGGCAGCACATTGATGGAGTAAAAGCTGCCGCCCAGGAATGTCAGCGGTGTGATGATCAGCAACGGGATGATCTGCAATTTTTCAAAACCGTCCGCCCACAGACCAATAATGAACCCGAACAGTGAAAACGAAATCGCCGTCATCAGCAGGAAAGCCACCATCCAGAACGGGTGCATGATCTGCAGGGGCACAAAGAACGCTGACGTGGCAAGAATGATCAGTCCGATGATGATCGACTTGGTGGCTGACGCGCCAACAAAGCCGCACACCATTTCAAAACTGGAAACGGGTGCAGCGAGGTATTCATAGATTGTTCCGGAAAAGCGCGGAAAATAAATGCCGAAACTGGCGTTTGAAATCGATTGTGTCAGCAGCGACAGCATGATCAGGCCAGGCACGATGAACGCACCATAACTCACGCCTTCGATGTGCTGGATGCGCGAGCCGATCGCCGCGCCAAACACCACAAAATAGAGGATCGTGGAAATCACCGGCGAAATGATGCTTTGCCCGACGGTGCGGAAAAAGCGCTTCATCTCATAGGCGTAAATGGCCGCCGCCCCGCGCCAGTTCATGCTGTCACCTCCGCATTGAGAAGACCCATGAAAATGTCTTCAAGCGACGATTGTTCCGTATGCAGATCATTGTAGTCGATCTTCGCAGCGCTTAAGTCTTCCAGAAGCTTGGCGATGTTCCCGTTCTTGCTGCGCGTATCATAGTCATAGGCCAGCACCTTGCCGTCTTCCGACAACACCAGCCCATAATCTTTTAGAGCCTTGGGAATCGATGACAGTGGCTTTACGAGGTCAAGCGTCAGCTTCTTGCGCCCCATTTTGCGCATCAGCGTCGCCTTCTCTTCGATCAGCACCAATCCACCTTTGTTGATCACACCGACCCGGTCCGCCAGTTCTTCGGCCTCTTCGATGTAATGCGTGGTGAGGATGATGGTGACGCCGGAATCGCGCAAACCCTGCACAACGGTCCAAAGGTCTTGTCGCAAGCCAACGTCAACACCAGCCGTGGGTTCATCGAGAAACAAAATGCGCGGTTCATGGGCCAGCGCCTTGGCAATCAGCACGCGCCGCTTCATGCCGCCCGACAGCGTGCGGATCTGCGCATCCTTCTTGTCCCACAGCGACAGCGACCGCAGGATCTTCTCAAGGTAGGCAGGATCAGCGGGCTTGCCATAGAGGCTGCGGCTGAAGGAGACCGTCGCCCACACCGTCTCGAAAATCGACAGATGCAACTCCTGCGGCACAAGCCCGATCAGCTTTCGCGTCTCACGAAAATCCGTCACATTGTCATGGCCGCCAACCGACACGGCACCAGACGATTTGGTCACAATCCCGCAAATAATGCTGATCAGCGTTGTCTTGCCCGCCCCATTGGGACCAAGCAGCGCCAGGATTTCGCCTTGCGCGATATCAAGGTTGATGTCCTTCAGGGCCTGGAACCCTGAGGCGTAAATCTTGTTCAAATGGGAGATGGAGATGATGGAAGCCATCGGCGATATGTAGCACTCAAATGCCGAATATCAAGAAAGCGCTTCGCGCAGGATTTCCAGTTCCAGCCAATGGTCTTCGGCTGCTGACAATTCCTGGGCGGCGGCGGCATGGCGCAGGCTCGCCTTTTCGAAACCTTTGGGGTCGCGCGAAAACAAGGATGGGTCAGCCAACACCGCTTCAAGCGTGGTCAATTCGGTCCTCAATGCTTCCATTTTGACTGGCAAGGTCTCCAGCGCGTGCTTCTCCTTGAAGGACAGGCGCCGCTTGGCCTGCGCCTCTTGAACAGGCGCCGCGCGCTCAACCGGTTTTTCCGAAGCAGGTTTCGCCTTGCGCGCCCGGATACCTTCTCCCCGCTGCGCCACCATGTCGGAATAGCCGCCGGCAAACTCCTGCCACTTGCCGTCACCTTCAGCCATCAGCACGGATGTCGCGACACGATCCAGAAAATCACGGTCGTGGCTCACCACGATCACCGTGCCCGGATAATCCGCCAGCAGTTCCTGCAACAAATCGAGCGTTTCCAGGTCAAGGTCGTTCGTTGGTTCGTCGAGAATGAGAAAATTCGATGGCTTCGCCAATTCACGCGCCAGGATCAGCCGCGCCCGCTCACCGCCCGACAGCACGGAGACAGGCGTCCGCGCCTGCTCAGGCCGGAACAGGAAGTCCTTCATGTAGGTCATCACATGCTTGGTTTCGCCATTGATCGTCACAGACGAACCGCGCCCGCCGGTGATCACATCCGCCACGATGTCATCAGGCCGCAGGCTGGCCCGGTTCTGGTCCAGTGTCACCATCTCAAGGTTGGTGCCAAGCTTGACCGTGCCTGCATCAGGCGGCATTTGGCCTGTGAGCAACCGGATCAAGGTTGTCTTGCCCGCGCCATTGGGCCCCACCAGCGCCAGCCTGTTGCCGCGCAAGACCGTGAGGTTGAGATTGGAAACAATCCTGCGCTCGCCAAAAGCCTTTGACAGCTTTTCCGCTTCAATCACCAGTTTGCCGGAGCTTGCACCGTCAGACGCCAGCAGCTTCACGCTGCCGACACGGCCCACATGTTCCTTCTGGTTCTTGCGTAATGTCGCCAGCAAGTTGACACGCCGCATGTTCCGCTTGCGCCGCGCCGTCACGCCATAGCGCATCCAGTATTCTTCAGTCTCGATGCGCTTCTGCAGCAATTGCTGCTCGCGTTCTTCCTCTTCAAGAACCTGGTCACGCCATGCCTCGAAATCAGAGAAGCCACGCTCCAGCCGCCGCGCCTGCCCACGATCGATCCACACCGTGCGGTTTGACAGCGCCTCAAGGAATCGCCGGTCATGGCTGATCAAAATGATAGCGGACCGCAAAGACTTGAGTTCCTGCTCCAGCCATTCAATGGCCGGAAGGTCAAGATGGTTGGTCGGCTCATCCAGCATCAGCACGTCTGGATCAGCGGCGAGCGCCCGTGCCAGGGCCGCACGCCGTGCCTCGCCACCCGAAAGTTGCACCGGCGTTTCATCACCGCTCAATCCAAGCTCACGCAAATAGTGCTGCGCACGGTGCGCCTCGCCCATGGGGCCAAGCCCTGCTTCCACATAGGACAGCACGCTGTCATGCGATCCAAAATCCGGTTCTTGCGGCAGGTAGTGAAATGTTGTGCCGGGCTGCACCCAGCGCTCCCCGCTATCCGCCTCAACCAGCCCAGCTGCAATTTTCAGAAGCGTTGACTTGCCGGAGCCGTTGCGGCCCACAAGGCACAGCCGCTCATCGTCGGCCAGTGAAAGCTCTGCCCGCTCCAGCAACGGCTTGCCGCCGAAGCTGAGTGAAATATCCTTGAGTGAAAGAAGCAGCCGGCCCATGCGGGCCAGCTGTTAGAGGGCCGGATTTCCCTTGTCCACGAAAAGCTGTGGCACGCTCAAGCCGCCACGTCGCACTTGCGCGGAACCGATGCATAGCGGCTGCGCACCATCCATTCACCCATGGAATGAATCAGCCGCTGGTCACCCACCAGACTGATCTTCTCTCGGGCCACTTCGGCAGCGAGGGTCGAATAGCCCATCCACGCCGATGTCGTGGCCCGCAGGTCGGCGGTGATGTAAAGATCCACCTCCTGTCCGGGATCAACCGTGCAAAGATCAATCGGCAAGCCGGGCCGCGCGACGATCCAGTAATGGCGCTCAACTTCCGGAAGCTCCGGATAGATGAACTGGATCACGCAACGCCGCCCGCGTGGCAGGGCCGAAATATTGACCTTGCGCCGCATGTTCCACATCAGCACCCGCGCATCCAGCCGCTCCAGCTTGACATCGGTGTCGATATTCCGATGCGCCCAGTTTGCAAGCTCCATGGCGATAGGCTCAAGCTCCATCGCGGTTTCAGTCAGTGTGTAGTGGATTTCGCCAGCCGCGCTGTCATGTGTGCGCTTCACAAGGCCGTGCAGTTCCAATTCCTTCAGCCGCTTCGACAGCAGGGTCGGTGACATGGCAGGAACACCGCGGCGGATGTCGTTGAAGCGCGTCGAGCCATGCCACATCTCGCACAGCACCAGCAGCGTCCAGCGCGGCTCGAGAATCTCGCAAGCCTTGGCGATCGGGCAGAACGTAATATAACCTTCTTTGTTCATGGCAAACTCCGGAACTCTTTCATGAGACCGATGATCTGCCCCCCAGATCATGATGGCTAGTCCATAAACTGTACCAGACTTGCTCCACTTCCTGCACTTTAAAATCGATCCGCCAACGCGCCAAATCCCTGCCACGGAACAAGGCCCGGAACACCGCGCCCGCCGGTCAAAATGTTATTTAGGAACAATACGATGCTACAGAAAACGCCCGTCGCGCCAACGCCCGACTACACCGCCATCAAGCAAAAGCAGCAGGCCACCTGGGCCTCCGGCGACTATGCCATCATCGGCACAACTATTCAGATTGTCGGTGAAAATGTCTGCGAAGCTGTGAAACTCCAGGCAGGAGAAACCGTTCTCGACGTGGCCGCCGGTAACGGCAATGCCACGTTGGCTGCGGCCCGCCGCTTTGCCGCCGTCACCTCAACCGATTACGTGCCGGAACTGTTGAAGCGCGGCAAGGAACGTGCCGACGCCGAACGACTGAATGTCACATTTCAAGTCGCCGACGCCGAAGCCCTGCCCTTCCGTGATGGCAGCTTCGATGTGGCCCTGTCCACCTTCGGCGTCATGTTTGCGCCGAACCATGAAAAATGTGCCAGCGAATTGAGCCGCGTCATTCGCAAGGGCGGTCGCATCGGTCTTGCCAATTGGACGCCAGGTGGCTTCATTGGGCAGCTGTTCAAGACCATCGGCAAATACTTTCCACCTGTGCCCGGTGTAAGTCCCGGCGCCTTGTGGGGCACCGATGATCACCTGAAGATGCTGTTCCCCGGTCACAGGATTGAATCGACGGCGCGCAACTTCACCTTCCGCTATCGCTCGCCCGAGCATTGGCTTGAAGTGTTCCGGACGTTTTACGGTCCCATGCACAAGGCCTTCGCGGCTCTCGATTCTGAAAAGGGTGCAGCCCTCGAAGCGGACGTGCTGGAGCTCTTGCGCAAGCACAACCAGGGCGGTCCATCAGCCCTTGCTGTGCCAAGCGAATACCTGGAAACCGTGGTCACCAAAAAATAAGGGCCACATTTACGGCGGGCGGCGCTCCGGCGGCGCCTCGCGGTACTGCT
>CALMEZ010000213.1 GCA_937864985.1 uncultured Alphaproteobacteria bacterium | reverse complement strand
CCTTCGGCATGGGCATCGACCGCATCGCCATGCTGAAATACGGCATTCCTGATTTGCGGGCGTTCTTTGACAGCGATCTGCGGTGGTTGCGGCACTATGGGTTCAAGTCACTGCAAGTGCCGACACTTGCAGGGGGATTGTCCTAATGTCCTCGCCCATTCTCCAATCCCGTCATTCCCGCGAACGCGGGAACCCAGACTGTCAAAATGCGAATGTGCTGAAAGCCTGGGTCCCCGCGTTCGCGGGGATGACGAACAAGAGTGTGACACAAGTGCTGACACTGGCGGGAGGGTTGTCGTGACTACGCTTGCATCGATCTGCAAACGATCCGAAGAAGTAGTGTCATATGATCCAATCACTGCCGCCCAGCATCAGTTGGAAGGGGCAATTCACAACTTGTTCATTGGAAATTGGGTGTCAGCCATTACTCTGGCGCAAGCTGCGGAAGGAATTTTACCTCAACATCCAGTTTATCCTGATTTCATGAAGCTTAAGCCGAGAGTTGCAGAAAACTTAGGCGTTTCGGAACGGTTCATTTCCGATACAATGAACAAAAAAGCTAAGTGGCTACGGCACGACAAGTCTTCTGACCCAAATGCATCGGAAAAAATTGAGATATCCCAACTTGATGCAGCGATCATGATCTTGAGAGCCTTTACTCGTTTTGCAGCTCATCACATGCCGATTGGGCCAAACGAAGTTTTGTCCGAACAGATTTTTGAATTTCAAAAGTGGTTGCGGACCAATTACCCAGACTTTTCCATTCCTTCATTGAGCGGACCAGACCTATGAAATTCACCCTCTCCTGGCTCAAGGATTATCTCGATACCACAGCCTCCGTTGATGAAATTGCAGCGGGCCTCCTCGGCATTGGTCTGGAAGTGGAAGAGATTTCCGACAAGACCAAGGCCTTGGCCTCCTTCACCGTGGCGCATGTCACTAAGGCTGAGAAGCATCCGAACGCCGACAAGCTGCGCCTGTGCGTTGTTGAAACCAAGGACGGCGTGAAGCAGGTGGTGTGTGGCGCGCCCAATGCCCGCACGGGGATGAAGGCCATTGTGGCCTTGCCCGGTGTTGTCATTCCACACAACGGAACCGTGTTTGCGCCCGCCACCATTCGCGGCGCTGAGTCGCAAGCCATGCTGTGTTCGGAGCGTGAGTTGCTGCTTTCGGAAGAGCATGACGGCATCATCGATGTGCAAGGCGATTGGCCGGTGGGCACACCCGCCGCGCAGGCGCTGGGCCTTGACGACCCGATGTTCTATGTGAAGGTCACGGCGAACCGGCCCGATGCCCTTGGCATCTATGGCATCGCGCGAGACCTTGCCGCCAAGGGCCTTGGCACACTGAAGCCATTCAATGCGGCCCCGGTCAAAGGCAGTTTCGAGTCTCCCATTTCGGTGAAACTCGATTTTCCCAAAGGCGATGAGAAAGCCTGTCCGCTATTCGTGGGCCGCTACTTCAAAGGCGTGAAGAACGGACCATCGCCAGACTGGATGCAGCGGCGGCTCAAGGCCATTGGCCTGCGTCCCATCTCAACGCTTGTTGACATCACCAATTACATCACCTTCGCCTATGGCCGCCCCTTGCATGTCTTCGACGCAAAAAAAGTGACGGGCAACATCACGGCGCGTTTCGCGCGGGATGGTGAAACCATCGATGCACTTGATAACAAGACCTACACGCTGTCATCCGGCATGACAGTGATTGCAGATGACGCGCATGCCGAAGCGGTGGGTGGGATCATTGGTGGAATCCCATCGTCTTGCGCCGACGAGACAACCGACGTGTTCCTCGAAGCCGCGTATTTCGATCCCGTCCGCACTGCCACCACGGGCCGCAAGCTTGGCATCAATTCCGATGCGCGCTATCGCTTCGAGCGTGGTGTTGACCCGGCCTTTACGCCTGTGGGTGCCGAGATTGCGACGCGCATGATCCTTGATCTCTGTGGCGGCGAAGCCTCCAACATTGTGATGGCCGGCAAGATTCCGGAAACCAAGCGTGCCATCACGCTGCGCCGCGACCGTGTCAAAAAACTTGGCGGGCTGGATTGTCCGTGGGCGGATCAATTGAAGATTCTCCGCGCCTTGGGTTACACGGTGACGGATGCCGCCGCTGGCGCCTCCTGCATTCCCCCGACATGGCGGCCTGATGTCAATGGCGAGGCTGACTTGGTGGAGGACATCTGCCGCATCGTGGGTCTTGAGAAAATCCCCTATGCCGAAATGAGCCGGCCATCGCCGGTGGCGCGGCCCGTGTTGACGCCTCTGCAGAAGCGCATGCTGGCCTCGCGGCGCACGCTGGCGGCGCGCGGCTTCAATGAAGCCGTCACTTATGCCTTCCTCGATCATGACAATGCCAAGCGCTTCGGCGGCGGGCAGAAGGCGCTACAACTGGCCAATGCCATTTCCTCAGAACTCACGGATATGCGCCCTTCGCTGCTGCCGAATCTGATTGCCGCAGCAGGCCGCAACATGGCACGCGGCTTTGCGGATTTCGCGATCAGCGAAGTGGGCCATGCCTATGCCGGTGACAGACCGGAGGATGAAACCTTGCGTGCTGCCGGTATCCGTCAGGGTGCGTCTGCGCCCAAGCAATGGTTGGGTGGTGCGCGTGCCGTTGATGCTTTCGATGTGAAGGGGGATGTGCTGACGGTGCTGGAAGCCTGCGGCATGGCCGCTTCTACCCTGCAGGTTGTGCAGGTTGCGCCTTCATGGTTCCACCCCGGGCGCAGTGGCACCGTGCAGATGGGCCCCAAGAACCAGCTGGCCTGGTTTGGCGAAATCCACCCTGGCATTCTCGCCGAAATGGATGTGAAGGGGCCCATTGTGGCGTTCGAGATTGTACTCAACACCATTCCGGCCCCGCGCCAGAAAGGCACGGCGAAATCCGCCCTGCAGCTTTCAGACCTGATGCCGCTGTCCCGTGACTTCGCCTTCGTGGTAGATGGCAAGGTGCAGGCGGCTGAACTCTTGAAGGCGGCCAAGGGTGCCGACAAGGCGCTGATATCGGATGCGCAGGTGTTCGATGTGTTCAAGCTGCCGGATGGCAAGCTGTCACTGGCCGTGTCCGTGACCTTGCAACCCAAGGACAAGACGCTGACCGAGCCTGAAATTGAAGCTGTGTCTGCCAAGATTGTGGCCATGGTGAACAAGGCCACGGGTGCGACACTGCGCACTTAACCTGCACTTCCCTCCCCCTTGCGGGGAGGGTTAGGGTGGGGGTCGGTCCGGCTTCCGAAATTTTCGTTTTTCCTCTAATCGTCACGCACTATCTGACCCCCACCCCGTCCCTCCCCGCAAGGGGGAGGGAGAAGGACGTACAATGACACCCGCCGCACGTACAATCCTCAAGGAACTCAAGCTTCAGGCGAAAGACCTGCCTGATATGCGCAAGGCCTTTGCCAAGGGCGACCGCTTTGCCGAATACTCAGCCACGCAGAACGACCTGCTCCTGGATTACTCCAAGTGCCAGGTGACACCGAAGACCATGAAGCTGCTGCTGTCGCTCGCCAAGGCAGCAGATGTTGAAGGCAAGCGCGATGCCATGATGCGCGGCGACATCATCAACACCACCGAACACCGGGCCGTTCTGCACACGGCGCTCCGCCGCCCGAAGTCGGAGATCGTCATGCTGGGTGGACTCAACGTTGTGCATGAGGTGCATGACGTTCTCGAAGCCATGGCGCGCTATGCCAATGAGGTGCGCAAGAGCAAGATCACCGATGTGGTGAACATCGGCATCGGCGGCTCGGACCTGGGCCCGGCCATGGCGACGCTGGCACTTGCACCCTATCACGATGGCCCGCGCTGCCACTTCGTGTCCAACGTCGATGGTGCCCATATCGCCGACACACTGAAGACGTTGAAGCCCGAAACAACGCTGTTCCTGGTGGCCTCCAAGACCTTCACGACAATCGAAACCATGACCAATGCCAAGACGGCCCGCAAATGGGTGGCAGAAAGTGTGGGCGAGGCCAAAGTGGGCGAGCACTTTGCCGCCATCTCCACGGCCATCGACAAGGTGAAGGCTTTTGGCATCCGCGAGGACCGCATTTTCGGATTCTGGGACTGGGTGGGCGGGCGCTATTCCATCTGGTCGGCCATTGGCCTGTCGCTGATGATTGCCATCGGCGCACGCCATTTCATGGAGATGCTGCATGGCGCCCATGCCATGGACCAGCATTTCGCCACGGCCAAACCGGCAGAAAATCTGCCGCTGCTGATGGGCCTTCTCGGCGTGTGGCATCGCAATGCCTGCGGCTATCCATCCCGCGCCATCATCCCCTATGACCAGCGCCTGTCACGCTTTCCGGCCTACCTGCAGCAGCTCGACATGGAATCGAACGGCAAGCGCGTGACCCTGGCTGGCAAGGAGACAACGGAAGCCACGGGCCCCATCGTCTGGGGTGAGCCCGGCACCAATGGCCAGCATGCTTTCTTCCAGCTGCTGCACCAGGGCACCAATGTCATTCCCATCGAATTCCTGATTGCTGCCGAGCCGCATGAAGAACACATGCGCGTTCATCATGACCTGCTGGTCGCCAATTGCCTGGCGCAATCGCAGGCGCTGATGAAGGGCCGCACGTTGAAGGAAGCTGAGACGCAACTCTTGGCCATGGGCAAGAGCAAGGCTGAAGCCAAGCGCCTGGCGCCGCACCGCGTATTCACCGGCAACCGGCCGTCGCTCACCCTCGCCTATCGCCGGCTGGACCCGTTCACGCTGGGCCGCCTCATTGCACTCTATGAACACCGCGTGTTCGTCGAGGCTGCCATCTGGGGCATCAATGCTTTTGACCAGTGGGGCGTGGAACTGGGCAAGGAACTGGCTACCGGCCTTCAGCCCGTCATTGAAGGCTCAAAAGGCGTTGAAGGGCTTGATGCCTCAACGGCAGGGCTGATCCGCCACTTGCAGGATTGAGTGCCTCAACACTCCACGACATTGACGGCGAGGCCGCCTGTCGAGGTTTCCTTATAGCGTTCTGACATGTCCACGCCGGTCTGGCGCATGGTTTCGATGCAGGTGTCGAGATGCACAAGATGCGTGCCATCACCGCGCAAGGCGAGTGAGGCAGCGGTCACGGCTTTCACCGCACCAAAGGCATTGCGCTCGATGCAGGGCACCTGAACGAGGCCGCCAACGGGATCACAGGTCATGCCGAGATGATGTTCCAGGGCAATCTCGGCGGCATTTTCCACTTGTTCATTGGTGCCACCAAGAGCGGCACAGAGGCCCGCCGCCGCCATGGCCGAGGCAGAACCCACTTCGCCCTGGCATCCCACCTCGGCACCCGAGATTGATGCATTGTGCTTGATGATGCCGCCGATGGCAGACGCTGCCAGCAGAAAGGTTCGAACGCCTTCGGCATTCGCGCCGATGCAATGATCGAGGTAATAGCGGATGACAGCCGGCACGACGCCCGCCGCGCCATTGGTGGGCGCTGTCACGACCTTGCCGCCTGCAGCGTTTTCCTCGTTCACAGCCATGGCATAGACCGACAGGAAATCCATGACGCGATGCGGCTGGATGAAGTTTGATCCCTGTTCAGCCTTGAGCTTGGAGAGGACCTCTGCCGCGCGCCGTTTCACTTTCAAGCCCCCAGGCAGAATGCCCTCGGCTGAAAGCCCGCGCGTCATGCAGCCATCCATGACGGACCAGACATGATCAAGCTTGCGGTTCAATGCTTCGCCGTGCGCGACGGCTTCATTGGCCCGCTTCATGTCGGCGATGCTGAGGCCTGACGCCTGTCCCATGGCCAGCATGGTTTCGGCATTGTCGAAGGGATAAGGCACGGCGAGGGGGGCAGCGGCCTCGTTGCTGGCGAGCGACTGTTCCCGCTCGGCTGCCGTCTGCACAAAGCCACCACCGATCGAATAATAGGTTTCCTCCACAAGCACCGCGCCTGTTGCATTCACAAGCCGGAAGATCATGCCGTTGGCATGGCCTTTCAGGGCCGGGCCAAAATCAAAGATCACGTCCTGTGCCGGGTCGAAATCGAAGGTTCCCGCCTTCTTCTCTGCCGCCATGCGGGCGAGAATGGTGTCGATTGCTGCCGGATCGATGTCTGATGGTGTTTCCCCCGCAAGGCCCAGCACCACGGCGCGATCTGTGCCGTGGCCTTTGCCGGTAAAGGCGAGAGAGCCATGCAGCGTCACACGGATGCGGCCTGTTTTGCCCGCAATCACATCAAGGAAGCGGCGCGCTGCCACCATCGGCCCCACGGTGTGGGAGCTTGAAGGGCCGATGCCGATTTTGAACAGGTCGAAGACGGATAGAAACATGCGGCAATTATCTGCCACGTTTCAGAGCCCAAGTCGTCCTGAAACGACAGCGCCCGCCGGAAAGACGGCGCTTCAGCGGTCCCAGACCGGCGACCAGCCGCCATCGACCAGGCGCTTGCCCTCGTCCATCTTGCGCAAGGCAGCCATATCCTCCGGCGAAAGTTTCAGTTTCTGCGCATCCCAATTGCTCTGAATGCGTTCACGCTTTGAAGATGACGGAATGACGAGATAGCCCTCAGCCGACAGGAAGGCGAGGCCCACCTGTTCCGGCGTTGCGCCTTGGCGCTTGGCGATGGCTTCGACTCCGGCATGACTGGACAGCCGGCCACGGGCCAGCGGGCAATAGGCCGTCACCGTAATGCCCTTGGCTTTGGTGTGGTCAATGATCAGGTGGTTCTGGAACAGCACATGGGCCTCAACCTGATTGGTTGATATGCGATCAGCGCCGATCGTCTTGACTGCTGCATCAAGATGTTTGCGCGTGAAGTTTGAGACACCGATGAACCGTGCCAGGCCCTGGTCCTGCACGGCAGCAATCTGCGTCATGTAATCGGCGACGGGATAACGGTCCTGAAGCGATGGCCAATGGATGAGGAACAGGTCGGCATGGTCCATCTTCAAGCGATCAAGTGATGCTTTGAGGTGTGTTACCACTTGCCCCGGCCCCAGGTTTTCCGGCGCAACCTTGGTTGTCACAAATACATCTTTGCGCGGCAGACCGCTTTCGCGAATGGCGCGGCCGACGTCCACTTCATTGCCATAGGCCTCTGCCGTGTCGATGTGGCGATAGCCGATCGCAAGCGCCTCCTGCACCGTGCGGTAAGCTTCATCGCCATTGCGCTTCCATGTTCCGAAGCCGATTGCGGGAATGGGACTTGGCATGGCAGATCTCCTGTTCGTAAGTAACTATTCGGTTATTAAAAAACCGCAACAACTTCGAAAAGTTCTTTTTTGGACCTTGATTGGGTTTGCTTGACCCAATTTCCAACACCGTCATTCCCGCGAACGCGGGAGCCCAGACTTTCAACACATGATCCAGCCTGAAGTCTGGGTCCCCGCGTTCGCGGGGATGACAGGCTTGAGAGATTAATCTGGATCGGACCTCGTCCGTTGAAATGAAAATAATGGGCCTAAGCAAACCCATCCCAGAAGGCCTTGGCCTTGGCGAAGAAGCCTTCCGACTCTGGCGAGTTGTTGCGGGCTTCCTTGTCGAATTCACGCAACAGGTCGCGCTGCTTGCGTGTGAGGTTGACCGGCGTTTCAACCGCCACCTGGATATACATGTCGCCATGCTGCGATGAGCGCAGCACCGGCATGCCCTTGCTCTTGAGACGAAACTGCTTGCCGGATTGAGCGCCTTCCGGGATCGACACACGCGCCTTCTTGCCGTCGATGGTCGGCACTTCAATCTCGCCACCCAGTGAGGCTGTGGCCATGCTGATCGGCACCTTGCAGAACAGGTCCGAGCCGTCGCGCTGGAAGAAATCATGGGGACGCACAGTGAGGAAAATATAGAGATCACCCGATGGGCCGCCGCGCATGCCGGCTTCACCCTCATTGGCCAGCCTGATGCGTGTGCCATCTTCAACGCCCGGCGGAATGGTGACGGAGAGGGTGCGTTCCTTGGTGACGCGGCCTTGGCCGCCACAGGCCATGCACGGATCTGAGATCACCTGGCCGCGGCCGGCACAGGTGTGGCAGGCGCGTTCAACCGTGAAGAAGCCCGACTGCGAACGCACCACGCCAGCACCATGACAGGTGCCGCACTGTTTGGGTGACGTGCCTGGCTTGGCGCCCGAACCCTTGCACATGTCGCAAGACACAGAGGACGGAACACGCACCTGCGCTGACTTGCCGGTGAAGGCTTCGGTCGCCAGATCGAACTCCTGAACCAGCAGGCGCTTCTGGTCGCCGTCGCTGGTCAGCGGACGCTCCAGCAGTGTGTGCAGCTTCGTGCCACTGGCGTTCAGCGCCATGCCCTCGAAGCCGCCGGAGCCCGGCAGGTTGACCCCGCCGCTGTTCAGCGGGCTGGACGGCGACTGCACATAGGGGTTGCTGTCCAGGCCCAGCACATTGGGCGTGCGGAACACGCTCTGCACCGTGCCGCTGGCGTCGGTCTTCACCAGGAAGGGGCCGAACTCCTCGCCGAACCACAGGTTGCCGTTGCGGTCGCGGCGCACCGATTCCGGGTCGAGGTCGGCGCCGGTGAGCAGGCGGCCGGTGGTGATGCGGCTGTCCACCGCGACGCCGCTGCCCGGGTAGTTCACACCGTCGGCCACGATGGCAAAGGGCAGCTTGTGGTTCGCGTC
>CALMEZ010000212.1 GCA_937864985.1 uncultured Alphaproteobacteria bacterium | reverse complement strand
GTTCCGGCAGCACCTGTGCCAGAGATGTGAGGGACGAAAGCCCTGAGAGCCGCAAGGCATTCTCAATGATCAACCCGGCGCGCAGGCTCAACGGTTCCAGCGTAAAATTTCCGAGGTGCTCTTCCAGCCGCGCTCGCCACGTCAATGCCACCAGATTGCCGGGTTGCAGAACAGGCCGCGACTGCCGCGACCGCCCACCGCGCACCAGCCCTAGCACCCGGCCATGTTCCGCGCAGAAAACCTCGGCAATGGCGGATGTTTCGCCATGTCCGCGCACCGAAAGGATGATTGCGTCGTCGCGCCATTCCATGACGGCGTTTTACCCCAAAAGCCCCATGTTGCGAAGCCGTTCCGGATCCTGCGACCAGTTCTCGCGCACCTTCACGAACAGGAACAAGTGAACACGCCGCTCAAGGAATTTCTCCATGTCAGCCCGCGCCAACTGCCCCAGTGTTTTTACCGTCTGGCCGCCCTTGCCGAGCACGATGGCCTTCTGGCCATCCCGCTCCACAAAAATCGTCTGGCTGATCTTGACCGACCCATCCCGGTGTTCCTCCCAAGCATCGGTTTCCACGGTGGAGGCGTATGGCAATTCTTCGTGGAGCCGTTCGTAAATTTTCTCGCGCGTGATTTCAGCCGCGATGAACCGCAGGTTCACATCAGCTGCCTGGTCACCGGGATAGTGCCAAGGGCCAACAGGCATTGCTGAGAGAATATGTTTGCGCAGAGCATCCACGCCACTGCCATTCAGCGCACTCACCATGAAGGTTGCGGTGAACGGAAATTCTGCGTTCAGCTTTTCAGATAAGGGCAACAATTGCTCCGCCCTGACAAGGTCAGTTTTGTTGAGCACCAGCGCAGCCCTGGCATGGGTCGCCTTCAATTGAGCAATGATCGCGGCCGCCTGCTCGTCAAGTCCGCGCCGCGCGTCAACCAGCAGCAACACTGCATCTGCTTCGGATGCCCCAGCCCAGGCATTCTGCACCATGGCTTCGTCCAGCTTGCGCTTCGGCGCGAAGATCCCGGGTGTATCAACCAGCACCGCCTGCACATCGCCTTCAACCAGAATGGCGCGGATGCGGGCCCGCGTCGTCTGCACCTTGTGCGACACGATGGAAATCTTGGAGCCCGTCAACTGGTTGACCAGCGTCGACTTGCCGGCGTTGGGGGCGCCGATGATGGCCGCAAATCCGAAGTGTTGGTTCACCGCAATCCGCCTTGCTGGATGAAACGCTGGGCGGCACTCATTTCCGCGGCCTGCTTGCTTGGACCTTCCCCTTCCGCTTCGCCGAATTTGGGGATTGACAGTTTGACTTTGAAAATCGGCTTGTGTTCGGGCCCTTCACGGCCAACCATGGAATACACGGGTAAAATCTTTCCCTTTGCCAACGCCCATTCCTGCACGAAAGTCTTGGCGTCCTTGACGGCTGTGTCGGGCTTGGTGATGACATCAGCCCACAGCCGCTGCACGAGGTCGCGCGCCTTGTCATAGCCGCCATCGAGATAGACCGCACCAATCACCGCTTCCATCACATCCCCCAGCACAGACTGAAGGTTATGAATACCCTGCAGTTTTTCCGTCGCGCCCACCTGTACAAAATCCCCCAGACCCAGCTTCTGGGCAATCGCCGCGCAAACTTCACCGCGCACAAGTGCTGAGAGCCGCGCCGCCAACTTGCCCTCACGTTCACGCCCATGTTGGCGGAACAGGCTTTCGGCCACCACGAGGCCCAGCACGCGGTCGCCCAGAAACTCAAGCCGCTGGTTGTGCTGCGCCGCCCCGGCCGACTCGTGCGCCACCGAGGGGTGCGTGAGGGCGAGGTTCAGGAGGTCACTCCTGCGGAACGCGTAGCCCAGCCGCGATTGAAGTTCGCCTCGGAGGCGGCGAGCCAGGATTGGCGGAGTTCGACCCAGTCCGGGCCAAGGTTCGCCGGTGAGGCGAGTGGGACGCTGAACGCAGGTTCGGTGAGCGCGGGGGCCGCCCACGAGGAGCCGACGGACGGGACGCTGGCTTTCACCAGATCGTCCAGCCACCGTCGACCACGAGGCTATGTCCCGTGACGAAAGAGGCGCTGTCCGTGAGCAGGAACAGGGTGGGGCCGACGATCTCGTGATTCTGGCCCACCCGCTGCAGCACGGTCTTCTTGTTGAGGTCGGCGATGAACGTGGAGCCGTTGTTCTCGGTGGAGACGAGGAGCGTCGGCTGCGAGAACCCGGTCTGGTTCATGGCGTCGAAGAAGTACGGGAAGGAGAAGAGCCCGACGCCCCCGCGGAGCCGCGCCGGGCGCCGGCGGCTCCCTACGACGCGG
>CALMEZ010000211.1 GCA_937864985.1 uncultured Alphaproteobacteria bacterium | reverse complement strand
TGAAGGCCCAACTCGCCTGATGCCTGGCCGGGGTTTGCGCCCCGGTCGCCGTCAAGCTTTCAAAGGCCGTCACCCGTGGGCGGCCTTTTTCGTTTCTCCGTCCCGTTCGCCATGACCGATCTCGACCAACTGGTGCAGGCCGCGCAGGCCGACTTCGACGCCGCGCCCACGCCGGCCGAACTGGAAAACGCCAAGGCGCGCTTCCTGGGCAAGGCCGGCCGCGTGACCGAACTGCTCAAGGGCCTGGCCAAGCTGGCACCCGATGAGAAGAAGACCCGCGGCGCCGAGATCAACCAGGCCAAGGGCAGCAAGGCCCGGGTCGACCTGCAGGCCGGCATCAACAAGCGCGGCCAGTTCGGCATCCGGGGGGCGGTGTGGTCTCTGGGATTGTCATGGGCATTTCAGTTGATGCTCTCGTTCGCCTGTCTTGCCGGTGAATCCGTGCGTCGCCTCCAGCGTCAGGGCTTGCCGAGTTTCTACGCCGGGTCCGTTGAAAAAGTGGCCGTGGAAGAGACTGCCAGTCGATAGCTCACCCGCAAGGCGCCGCGTCTGTTGCGGCGATGTCCGATCAGCGCTACATGAAGCGGTCAGATAACTTGATACCATCGGTTGAGGAGGCGTTCCGGCGCAGTGACGGAACGTCAAAAATGCATCTGGTGCTGGGTCAATGCGCCTGGCTCGGGCTGTTCTCGCACATCCTCGGGGAATTCCGCCGCGGCGGAAAATCCACCGCGGCAGAGTTTACCCCAACGCCATAACCCGTCCGGTCAATCAGGCCCGGACGGTCGAGGCATCCTGGCCGAAAAGCACCTTGCGCTCCTCGTCGGTCATGGGCTTCCGTTCACCCGCCAGTGAATAGGCCTTCACCACCGCGGGCCTGGCCTTGATCGCCTCGAACCAGCGCTTCAGGTGCGGGAACTGGTTCAGGTCCTGCTTGTGCTGCTCGTATGGAACGATCCAGGGATAGGACGCCATGTCGGCGATGGAATAGTCGCCCGCCACGAAGGGACGGTCGGCGAGGCGCTTGTTGAGCACGCCATAGAGACGCGAGGTCTCCTTGGTGTAGCGCTCCATGGCATAGGGCACCTTCTCGGGCGCGTAGATGTTGAAGTGGCCATTCTGCCCGGCCATGGGGCCGAGGCCGCCCATCTGCCAGAAGAGCCACTGCATCACTTCGGTGCGGCCGCGAATGTCCTTGGGCAGGAACTTGCCGGTCTTCTCGGCGAGGTACTGGAGGATGGCGCCCGACTCGAAGACGCTGATGGGGGCACCGCCCCCTGCGGGATCATGATCGACGATCGCCGGCATGCGGTTGTTGGGGGCGATCTTCAGGAAGTCCGGCTTGAACTGGTCGCCCTTGCCGATGTCGACCCGGTGGATGGTGTAGGGAAGGCCTGCTTCCTCAAGGAAAATCGTGATCTTGTGGCCGTTCGGCGTCGGCCAGTAATGAAGGTCAATCATGTCTGCTCCAGAATTGTAACATCGCCACCTTCATTTATGCACGGGGGCGGCGCCGTTCAAGCCCCGCGCGAGCGGCGGAAGGGATAGAGGAACTGCTTCCAGTAGCCGTTGGGCACGGGATGGCCGCCGATGCCATAGCCCTTGGGCCAGCGTTCCTCCGGCATGTGGTAGGTGCCGAAGAGCTTGTCGTAGAGCGGGAAGTGGATGGCGAAGTTCACGTCAATCGCCTCCTTCTCCAGGCCGTGGTGCCAATGATGGAAGCGCGGCGTCACCAGCAGCTTTTCCATGAAGGAAAGCTTCCAGTTCAGGTTGGCATGAACGAAGGTCGAGTAGACGTAGACGATCAGCAGATAGGTCTGCAGCGCCGCAGGCGTGAAACCCAGCACAAAAGCCGGCGTTGCCGTGGCGGCACGCAGCACGATGATTTCCAGGAAATGCATGCGTGCCCCGGCAATCCAGTCCATGGCCTTGGCCGAATGATGCACGGCATGGAAGCCCCACAGGAACGGCACACGGTGAAACGCCCGGTGCACCCAGTACTGCACGAAGTCGGTGATCACCATGATCGCCAGGAGCTGGACCACGAAGGGCAGCGCACCGATCCATTGCCGCAGGGCATCAAAGCTGCCGGTCGCCACGAGATAATTCGACGGTGCCAGCGTGGTGAAGGTCAACACCTGCACCAGCATGGAGCTGAGGAAATAATAGAACAGGTCTTCGCGCCATTCGGTGCGGAACACCGCCTGCCCCTTCGTATGCGGGAAGATGCGCTCCAGCGGAATGAACAGCACGCCACCGAAGATCACGTTGATGATGAAGAAGTCGAGGCCGAAGAAGATGTGATGACCATGCGTTAGGTCATCGGCCACGGGCATCGAACTCCACAGCGAGGCAACCAGCGTGATGACGACGGCGAGCGTCCCCAGAAGCTTGTTGGGCCGCAGCGTCAGGCTGAGGCAGCCGAGGAAAAAAGCCGCCACCATGTCAAACAACAGCACAGCCTTGATCCAGCCATTGTCATGCAGAGCCGCCAGTTCCGGCATGCCCAGCAGTGCCGGTTGCCGCAGCACCAGCACCAGAAGCAGCGCTCCCAGCGCAAAGGCCAGTGCCAGGGTCCCGGCGATCCAGCCGGTGCCAAAGGCCCGCAGCTCGGGCGGCGCTTCCAGTTCGGATCTCAGGTCTTTGCGGATGGACATGGGGCCTCCCCGTCGAATCAAATTCAGAAAACCTAAGTTAGGCCCCGCTAACCAGTGGTTACCAGCTTATGCCACCGCCTTGATAGCCCGCAGCGTTTCCAGCGACTCCAGACACGCCGCCGCCGCCTCGATGCCCTTGTTGTTGGCGTCGGCACTGCTGCGCGCCTTGGCCTGTTCATCCGTGTAGGTGGTAAGAATGCCAAAGGCGATCGGCACTTCGGTGTCGAGAATGGCCTGCATCAATCCCATTGTGGCGCCGAGGCTCACGAACTCGAAATGCGCCGTCTCATGCTTGGTCACGCAACCAAGGCAGATCACGCCATCAAACTTGCCGGTCTTGGCCAAAGCCTTTGCGAGCAGCGGCACCTCGAAAGCTCCAGGTGCTGAAAAGATGTGCGCATCGTCAACTTGCACCATCTGTTCCTTCAGGTGCTTCAGTGCCCCCTGCTTCAACCCATTGGTCACGGTTTCATTGAAACGGCTCACCACCAGGGCAATGCGCCATTCGGACATCTTCGGCTTCATGTCAGTTTCCTTTTTGATGTTGCAGCGTATGGCCAAAGCGCACACGCTTGGTTTCGAGATAAAACGCGTTGTGGGGATTGGGCGCGATATGCAGGGCCTGCTGCCCCACCACCGTGATGCCGAATTCTTCGAGCCCGTGCCGCTTGGCCGGGTTGTTGCTCAACAGGTTCACTGCGGAAATGCCGAAGGACTTGAGGATCTGTGCAGCCGCGCGATAGCTGCGCGCATCCCCGGCGAAGCCCAATTCAAGATTGGCATCAAGTGTGTCATGTCCCTGGTCCTGCAGCGCATAGGCCTTGATCTTGTTGGCAAGGCCGATGCCCCGGCCCTCATGATTGCGCAGATAGATCACCATGCCACCATCGCTCTCGGAGACTTGACGGATCGCTTCCTGAAGCTGCGGGCCACAATCGCAGCGCAGCGAACCAAAGGCTTCACCCGTCAGGCACTCGGAATGCACGCGCACCAGGGGCACGTCAGGCAGCGGATGCTTGGCCAGCACCAGATGTTCTGAGCCATCCAATTCGTCACGGAAAGCATGGACACGCAGCGGCGTATCGGCGAAGGCTGATGGCATGTCGGCGCTCGCCACTTCATGCACATGGATTTCGGTTGCCAGCCGGTGGCGGATGATCTCGGCAATCGACAGCATGGGAAGGTCATGCGCCTGGCAGAAAGAACGTAGCGCTTCGCCATGCATCATCGTTCCATCATCACCCATGATCTCGCAGATCACAGCGGCTGGTGTGAGGCCGGCGAGGTGCATGAGATCAATGGCCCCTTCCGTGTGCCCATCACGCTTCAACACACCACCTTCGGCCGCACGCAGCGGGAAGATGTGGCCCGGCGAAACAATCTCACCAGGCTGCACATCAGGATTGGCCGCAACCTTGATCGTATGCGCGCGGTCATAGGCCGAAATGCCGGTGCTGATCCCGTCCCGCGCTTCGATGGAGGCGGTGAAGGCCGTCGAGCGCCGCGCCTTGTTTTGCGGCACCATGGGCGGCAAGCCCAGGCGATCAGCCTGCTCCGCAATCATCGGCATGCAGATCAACCCACGGCCGAAACGCGCCATGAAATTGATCGCCTCTGGTGTTGCAAATTCCGCCGCCAGAACAAAGTCGCCCTCGTTCTCGCGGCCTTCATCATCGGTCAGCACAATCATGCCGCCGCGCCGCAACTGCTCCAGGGCTAGGTGTAAGGCTTGCATAGACGCTCCACATATTTGGCCATGACATCGACTTCGACATTGATGCTGTCGCCGATGCGGATGGCATGAAGATTGGTGTGTTCCCAGGTGTGCGGGATGATGGTGAGGCCGATGATCACACGCCCGTCGGGCATGTCCTCCATCGTGTTGATGGTGAGGCTGATGCCATTGAGCGCAATCGACCCCTTCTCCACGCAATAGCGCGAGAGGGGTTTCGGCAATTCCACGGTGAGAAGCCAGGCACCATCGCGTTGGGCGACCGATGTCAGCGTGGCCTTGCCGTCAACATGGCCTTGCACCAGATGCCCCGACAGGCGCGTGTCGAGGCTGACGGCGCGCTCCAGATTGACCACCGAACCATCGCGCAGACCGCCAAGATTGGTGCGCGCCAGCGTTTCGGCACTGGCAAAAAAATGGGCGGTGTCGGCACCCGCAAGGCTTGCCACCGTCAGGCATACGCCATTCACCGCAACGCTCTCGCCCAGCGCCAGGTCGGCATAGCCTGTGGCGATGTCGCATTTCAGCGCGCCAGCCTCATGCCGTGCCAAGGTCACCTTGCCCATCTTGTCAATGATGCCGGAGAACATGTTTGCCTCCCGGCGTAAGAATGTCCACTTTGTCTTCTCCTTGGGTTTGGGTGATGCGCACATGCTCGTCCCAGAAGGACGACGCCAGCACATGCGCCGTAAGCTCAGGCCCGGCTTCCACCAGCACCTCATTGCAACCCGCCTCTGCCAGCCTGCGGAGTGCATTCTCCAGATCATCGCCGATGGTCACGTCAAAGCCTCGCGTTGTGGCGGCTTGCCTATAGGCGTCGGGCACGCGCCGCCGGCGATCCATGATGATGAGCTTGCGGCGCTTGTTTTCATGGTCAGGAAGCAGCCGCACGGTGAAATGCGGATCATCGGCAAGCACAGTGCCGGAACCGGTCAGTATGGCATCAGCGCGCCGCCGCAGCGTGTGGGCGATCAACAAGGAACCCGGCGACGTGAAGGTCTTCTGGCCGGGCGGAGGGATCATGGAACCGGCGCGATCCACGGCCTGCTTGACCGTCACAAACGGCATGCCCGTCGTCACCCGCTTGGCAAAAGGCGCAATCAGCCGATTGAGCTGCTCGCGGTTGCCCTGGAACAGCGACACATCAAGCCCCGCTGCGCGCAACCGTGCCGCGCCACCACTGGCCTTGGGGTTTGGATCAGCCACGCCATAAACAACACGCCGCGCTGGGGTCGACAAAATGGCATCACAGCACGGCGGTGTGCGGCCGTGGTGGTTGCATGGTTCGAGCGTCACCACCACAGTATCAATCTCTTTGCCACGTCCCTCTTCCTTCAGTCGCGAAATGGCCAGCGCTTCGGCATGCGCCTCACCAGCCCGCGCATGCGCGGCGATGGCGATGACATCACCTTTGGCATTCAACACCGCGCATCCCACCGGCGGGTTGGGCGCCGTGGCGCCTTCGAAGCGGCGCGCCGCCGACAAGGCAGCCGCCATCGCGCTCACGATATGAGCATCTGTGGCAGCTGAATGGTGAACCGTTTTCATAAGCCCTGTGTTGTCTGTTCCACACGTCAACAGGGCAATGATGGAAAACAAACCCTGCCCCGCGAGGGGCATGGTTCTCCGTCATGTGTTCTCTTTCATCCGGACTATACCGTCGGCTCCGGAATTGCACCGGATCTGCTGACCTTCCTCCTTGCGGAAAAAGCGCTCGCGGGCTTTCAGTTTCCTGATCTACCGCCGGTGGGGAGTTGCACCCCGCCCTGAGAACGTGCCCGTGATATAGGGCCGCTTGTCCGCAGGCGCAAGAGTTGCTGGTCACGCTTCGTAGTCGGCCAGCCACTGGCTCGGGCTCTTGCCCTTTACCCGCAGGAATTCCCGGTTGAAATTCGATTTGGTGTTGAAGCCTGCATCCAGCATGGAGGCGGTCACGGACTTGCCGCCCGCAAGCATGGTACAAGCCTCATCAATGCGCAGCCGGTTGATGTAGCGCGAAACATTCTCGCCCTTGACCCTGTTGATCGCTGCAGAGACTTGCTTCGCCGGAATCACGATTTTGCGCGCTAGCCGAGCCAACGTCAGATCCGGGTCGAGGTAGGGTTTGTGGGCGGCCACATAGTCATCAAGCCGTGCCACAATAGCGAGGTCGCGTTGCTGATCTTCGAGTGAGGGTGCCTCTTCATCTCCAGTGCCTTCTCGCCTCGCTTCGATGGCATTGCTGAGACTGAGTGCACCGAGCGCAAGCAGCGACAGCGACGAGACGAGGCTTGGAACCCAGCCCAGCAGGCCCGTGTGGCCATGCGACAGGCCATAGGAAATCACAATGTCTGAGCCCGCCGAGGCGATGAGGGCCAATGCCAGCACGCGCCATGCCGCCACGGCGTTGCCGCCACTTTCCAGCCGGCTGTGCGGCAGACTGTCTTCGCCCGCCCGCAGGCGCACGAGCATGGCCGTGCCGTAGCTCGCAAAGGACAAGGGAATGAGAGCGTCAAGCCACAAGGGATTGCTGGCGAGGAGAATCAAGGCCAGAAGCGGCCCAGCGAGATGTAAGGCAGCTATACGCGGCGCGTTGTGATTGCCCGCGGCCCGCGCAAAAGCGAACCAAGCAATGGGCGGTATGCAAATCGCCATGATGGCCTGTACCGGCCGAAGGACGGGAAATCCGTAGTATTGCACCAGGGTAACGATCGTTGCCTGAACCGCGCAGACGGCAATCAAAGCCAACAGCGAAACATGGGTTTCACCCCGCACAAGCCGCTGTAGCAAAAAGCCGAACAGCAGAAGCGCAATGCATAGGGGTACAGGCAGCACAGGCATTTTCAGTTTTCCAGTTGAACAGCCATTCACTTCCTAAATCCGGTTTTGCGCGACCTCAATCCGGTTTGAGGACGTTTTTTGCTGCATGCGGTGGCTGAACGGCGGGGCAACCAACCGAAAGGACAACCCCATGCATCTTGCAAAATCCCTCCTCGTCAGCGCCATGCTGGCATTTGCCACGCAGGCCTTCGCCGCAGAAGCCCCCGGCCTGATCGAACGCCAAATTGATGCGCCCCACCATAGCCGCTCCATGCCAATGGCCATCTGGTATCCGGCCACGGAAGGCACCACTGAAATGTTCGCGGCCAACGCCATTTTTCAGGGCGGAGAGGTGCGGCGCGGTGCACCGCTTCCGGATGGCAAGCACCCCGTTGTGCTGTTGTCACATGGCATGGGCGGCTCGTATCTGTCCTTGAACTGGCTGGCCTCGGGGCTTGCCGCCAGGGGTGCGATTGTTGTCGCAGTGAACCATCCCAATGGCTGGTTCAAGGACAGGGACAAGGTGAAGCTTTTCAACCACTGGACCCGTGTGCAGGATTTGCAGGCCGCGCTTGATTATGTCCTGGCGGACAAGGATCTGGCGCAAAGCATCGACCCCGATCGCATCTATGTCACCGGCTTTTCCTTCGGCGGCTGGACCGCCCTTTCCATGGGTGGTGCCACACAGGATGCCACCGGCAGTTACGACTATTGCAAGAACGCGGGCGAACGCGCCCAAGGTTGCTCGGACCTCAAGCACTGGGGCTATGATCCGGCTAAGGTCGATCTTGCCAAGTGGACTGCGAGCTGGAAGGACGCACGCATCAAGGCTGTCGCGGCACTTGATCCAGGGCTGACCTGGAACATGAAACCTGAGAACGTGCAAGGGCTGGACCAGCGCCACCTCCTCGTCATCGGGCTTGGCAACACGTCGGAACGTCATTACGCCACTGACACGACGGCCGCTGGATCAAAGTTCGACAAGCTGGTGCCACTTGCCCGCATTGAAGTGGTTTCACCTGCCACCCACTTCACTGGAATGCCGCTATGCACGGACAAAGGTGCTGCCATTCTGGCTGAGGAAAAGGATGATCCCGTATGCACCGACCCACCGGGCGCAGACCGAAAGGCCGTTCACGAGAAAATCATTTCCTTGATTGCAGAACAGTTCCAGCTGAACTGAACAACAAGGGCGGCCCGGAAAGCCGCCCTTTTTCAGTCTTGTTGCAGATCAACCTCAAGGGCTTGGCTTGGGCCGCTCACCCAGCATCTGCGCGACCTTGACCAGGTATCCATCGGGATCGAGCACTAGAAACTCCCGCTGTCCACCCAACCGGTCACCCCAGTCCCGCCACTTTTCAAAAGGAGCAACAAAAAATGGCAGTCCGGCGTTCGTGATTTGCTTCGCGACCGCGTCAACGTTCGTGACAAATACCTGGATGACGACGCCCCGTCCAAGCGGCGGCTCGAAAGGTCCGGTCTCCCAACTGCCTTCGCGTTCAAAAAACATCACCTGCGCGCCGTCTGGGTGTTCGAGCAGCTTCGCGACGGCACGGTGATCGTCGGACAGACCAACGAGCGCACGATCAAGACGCTTCGAGATGCCATCGGCGCCGGCAAGCAGATTCACTTCCGCGACATGATCACGATGGACGGTGAGCGGTGGAACGCCAACGTGCGCACCGGCAACGCGGCGCTGCAGTACATGCAGGCGTGGTCGATGGTGCACTTCCTGGTCTATGGCGAGGGCGGCCGCTACCAGAAGCAGTTCGAGGCTTACCTCGGCTACATCAACCGCGGCTCGACGAACTACGACGCGTTCGTGAAGGCCTTCGGGACCAGCGACATCGACAGTTTCGAGGCGCGGTGGATCGAGCACGCGAAGACGGCCCGGCC
>CALMEZ010000210.1 GCA_937864985.1 uncultured Alphaproteobacteria bacterium | reverse complement strand
CTCTTCACGCTGCCGCGCCTCGTGGAGCTCGCCAAGTCGATGCCGCGTGACCGTATCGAGTACAACTCGGGCAAGGTCGCCGTGGGCGTGAAGCCCGAGGACATTCCGCGCATCGACAAGTCGCCGGACGACGTGATCCGCTCGATCGAGGTCGACAACGCCTGGATGGTGCTGAAGCGCGTCGAAACGCACCCGGCCTATCGCTCGGTACTGGAAAGCTTCGTACGCGAGGCCAATCTTGCAGCAGGCCGCGAGCCGGGCGATTTCTCGGACATCCAGGGCTTCATCTTCGTCTCGTCGGCCAACGCCACGACGCCCTTCCACATCGATGCCGAAGAGAACATCCTGATCCAGCTGCACGGCGACAAGTTCGTGCGCACCTTCGACAACAGCGACCGCGCGCTCGTGAACGAGCAGTGGATGGAACTGTCGCCCAACCGCCACCGCAACATGCCCTATGAGGACTGGTTCGAAAGCCGCGCCACGATGCACACGCTGAAGCCGGGTGATGCGCTGCACATGCCCTACATGATCCCGCATTGGGTTTCGACGGGTTCGAGCTATTCCATCTCCATGGCGATGACGTGGAAGACGCCGGAAGTCATCCGCCTCAACAAGATCCGCACCATGAACGGTACGCTCCGCCGCTTCGGCCTGCCGCAGCGCGGGCCGGGCGCATCGCCCGCTCTCGACGCCGCAAAGGTGATCGCGCACGATGTGATCCGCGCCGTGCTTGATCCGCTGCGCAAGTCGGAGCGCATCCGCAATTTCCTGCGCGGCGCCATCTACGGCAAGCAGGCCAACTATTACCTGCAGGACAAGAAGGAGCAGGAGGCATAAGGCTCCTGACCTTTGTGGCTCAGCAAAAAGCCCGCCCGGTGATCGCCGGGCGGGCTTTGTGTTTCAGAACTGTGTCTGGGCTCAGCCGAGGAGCTTTTCGGCGGGCACGTAGCTGTAGCCGAGGTCGTCGGCAACAGCCTTGTAGGTGACCTTGCCGCCGGCCACGTTCAGGCCGTTGCGCAGGTGGATGTCGTCGGAGAGCGCCTTCTTCCAGCCCTTGTTGGCGATGGCGAGGCCGAAGGGCAGCGTCACGTTGTTGAGGGCATAGGTGGAGGTGCGGGCGACACCACCCGGCATGTTGGCGACGCAGTAATGGATGACGCCATCGACTTCATAGGTCGGGTTGGCGTGGGTGGTGGCCTTCGAGGTTTCGGCACAGCCGCCCTGGTCGATGGCGACGTCGACGAGCACCGAGCCCTTCTTCCAGCCCGAGAGCATCTTCCTGGTCACGAGCTTCGGTGCCGCCGCACCCGGAATGAGAACGCCGCCGATCACGAGGTCGGCTTCGGCGCATTCGTCTTCCACCGCACCCTGGGTGGAGTAGAGCGTCTTCAGCTGGGTGCCGAAGCGGGCGACGAGTTCTTCCATCCGGTCGGTGGACTTTTCAAGAATGGTGACGTCGGCGCCGAGGCCGAGCGCCATGGCCGCCGCATTGGTGCCGACAACACCACCACCGAGGATCACGACCTTGGCCGGGGCCACGCCGGGCACACCACCCAGCAGCACACCGCGGCCGCCCTGCGCCTTTTCGAGGCAATGCGCGCCGGACTGCACCGACATGCGGCCGGCCACCTGAGACATGGGGGCGAGCAGCGGCAGGCCGCCACGCGGCGACGTGACGGTTTCATAGGCGATGCAAATGGCGCCGGACTTGACGAGGTCCTTCGTCTGCTCCGGATCGGGAGCGAGATGCAGGTAGGTGTAAAGGATCTGGCCATCGCGCAGCATCTTGCGTTCCTTAGCCTGCGGTTCTTTTACCTTCACCACCATGTCGGCCTTGGCGAAAATTTCGTCAGGCGTCGAAACGATCGATGCGCCCGCCTTCTTGTAGTCATCATCGCTGGAACCGATGCCAGCACCGGCGTTGGTTTCCACCATCACCTTGTGGCCTTGCCGCACCATCTCGTTGACGGAAGTGGGCGTCATGCCCACACGGTATTCATGGTTCTTGATTTCTTTTGGCACGCCGACGAGCATTGTTGTGTTTCCTCTTGTTGGTCGGCGGAATCTAGGGGAACTGCCCTGAATGTTTTTTTCAGAGTGCAAGATGCAGGACGCACATCATTGAATAATATTCCGGAATATGCCAAAGAGATGGAATGAAATTCGAAGAATTGGACAAACAGGACAAGATCATCCTGTCGCTGTTGCAGGCCAAAGGCAACCTGCCGCTGGCCGACCTGGCCGAAAAGGCGGGGCTTTCAGCGTCGTCCTGCCACCGCCGCATCAAGCTTCTGGAAGAGCAGGGTGTGATCACCGGCTATTCCGCCACGCTGAACCGCAAGGCCATCGGCCTGGCCAATGAATTCTTTGTCGAAGTCTCGCTCAATGCCCAGAGCGAGGATGTGCTGGAGAAATTTGAAAGGGCCGTGGCGCGCGTGCCGGAAATCCTTGAATGCCATTTGATGAGCGGGCAGTTCGATTATCTGCTGCGCGTCATCGCCCGCGATGCCGAGGATTATGAGCGCATCCACCGCACCAGGCTGGGCCGCCTTCCCGGCGTGCAGCGCATCCAGTCATCCCTGGCGCTGCGCACCGTCAAGGATTGGGCGGGTTATCCGGTGCTGTGACGCGCAGCTTCTGCCGCTGGTCGTTGATGGCCATGTAGATGCCTGCCAGCACCACGATCGATATTCCGATCCACGTCGGCAGCGCCGGAAAATCCCCGAAGATCAGCCAGCCATAGGACACGGCCCAGATCATCGCCGAATATTCAAAGGGCGCCACGAAGCTTGCTTCCGCCGCGCGATAGGCCATGGTGAAGGTGACGGCAGCTACCGACGACAGCACGCCCATCAAACACAGCAGCGCCAAGTCCCCCGCGGTGGGCCAGACGAAGCTGCGCGTCAGGAATTCCAGGCTCTTGTCACCTGTAAGATGAATACCTGTTGCATTGACGAAGAGGAGCAACACAACGGCCACGAGGCCATACATGGCGTTCTGGATGTTGGTGATGATCAGTGGCTCGAGTTTCTGCGACAGGGCGCGGCCCATCATCTGGCCGATGGCATAGGCAAGCGCCGACCACAGGGCGAACAGCGATGGAATGATTCCAGCCCCGGCTTCCAGGCGCGACATGACCATGATGCCCGCAAAGGCCACGGCAATGGCAATCCAGCGGTAATAGGGCACATGTTCCTTGAGGAACGGCCCGGAAAGCCCCGCCACGAAGAATGGCATGGTGAAATATATGGCCACACCATTGGCAATGGGCATCGCGGCAATGGCCAGAATGAACCCCAGATAACCCGTGCACAGAAGAAGGCCCCGCAGCGCCGCACGCCTGCACAGCGGCGATGAAAACCCTGACAGGCCAATGGTGAGGCCGGCCCAGAGCAGCAGAAGCGGCGCAGCCGTCAGTGTACGGATCAAAACGGTTTCATAGGCGGGATAAAGCCCGGACACCGACTTGACGATGGCATCCTGTGTGGAGGCCACGCCCACGGAAAAAATGGCAAGTGCCGCCGCCTTGCCCCGGCTCTGGTGCGGTGCCGTCATTTCAGGGACCGGATGGTCTCCGCCAGCAGCTTGATGCCCGGCTCGATCTTGCTGTCATCGATCGACGAGAAAGCCAGCCTGAAAAAGTTCTTGGGCTTCTTCGCCTCGGCAAAGGTGATGGCCATCGGTTCGATGAAAATGCCTTTGGCGAGCGCCGCCTTTGCAAGCTCTTCACTGTCGAGGCCGGTTGGCCCTTTCACCCAATAGGCCGTGCCACCGAAGGAGGGGCTGCGCGCCGATTGCGGCAGATGATCAGACAGGGCCTTGCCCATGATGTCCCAGCGCGTGCGATAGGCCTTGTGCAGGCGGCGGATCAGCGTGTCATGATGGCCAAGCGACAGGAACAATGCGGCAGCGCGCTGGTTGTTGTTGGGCGCATGGCGCATCATCAACCGCCGCAGCGCCCGCGCCTCGGCAATCAGCGCCTTGGGCCCCACCATGAAGCCCAGCCGCAGGCCGGGGAACATGGTCTTAGACAGCGAGCCCACATAAATCACGCGGCCATCATCATCGAGTGATTTCAGAGCCGGGCAGGGCTCGTTCACGTAATTGGTTTCGAACTCATAATCATCTTCGATGATCAGGAAGTCTTTCTCGTGGGCCTTTTTGAGCAGTGCCATGCGCCGCTCCAGCGGCATGGTGACAGTCGTCGGGAACTGGTGGCTTGGCGTGGTGAAAACGATGTCGGCCTTGTCGAGGTCGGGCGACAATGTCATGCCATGTTCGTCAACCTTGATCGGCATGACATGCGGCGTCTTCAGCTCAAAGGCATTGCGCACGTCGGGGTAACCGGGATCTTCCATGCCGACGCGTGTGGATGTGTCGACCAGCAATTCGGTGATGAGATAAAGCGCGTTCTGCGCGCCAAGTGTCACCAGAATTTCATCATCGCTGGCCATGATCCCGCGCCGCGGCAGGATGCGCCGCCGGATCTGCTCCACCAGCAGCGGGTCATCCGTAGTCCAGGCATCATTGGTCCAGGTGCCGAGCCATTTCTTGCCCAAGGCTTGCCGCGTGCAGTCCCGCCATTCCGCCAGCGGAAACAGGTTATGATCCACCTGGCCATAAATGAAAGGATAGGGATAGCTCTGCCAATCCTGCCGCTTCATGACATTCTGCTGTTGCGAGGGATGCGACTTGAGCCGCCGCCCCCAGTCCACCTGGTCAGTGGCCACGGCCGCCTGCTTGGCACGCGGCTTGGCCAATGTCGTTTCACTCAACGCCTTGTCGGAGACGAAATAGCCCGAGCGTTCCCGCGCCATCAGGTAACCGTCATCCAGCAGGCCCTGATAGGCCAGCACCACCGTGTTGCGCGACACGCCGAGCGACTTCGCCATCTTGCGCGTCGAGGGGATGGGCTCTGACTGGTCGAGGTTGCGGTCGAGGATCGCCGAGACCAAAGCCTCGCGGATCTGGGTTTGCAGGCTGGCATATTCGCCGCGTCTCAGATGGATCAGCCAGTCACGCACGGAAGTGGTCCTTGGTTCAGGGGGGTGAATAAACTGGTCCTATCATAGGTCCAGTTTGACCGCTAGTATCCTGAGGCGATTCAGCACGGGGTCCCATGTCTCAGCCTCAGATCAACCTTTCGCCCAAGACCTGGGACGAGATCAAAACAACCACATGCTACATGTGCGCCTGCCGCTGCGGTATCAAGGTTTACCTGAAAGATGGCACCGTCAAATACATCGAGGGCAACCGCGACCATCCCGTCAACAAGGGCGTGATCTGCGGCAAGGGTGCGGCCGGCATCATGCAGCACAGCTCTCCGGCGCGCCTGTCGAAGCCGCTCTTGCGGGTGGGCGATCGTGGCGCGGGTGAGTTCAAGGAAATCGAATGGGACGAGGCCCTTGAAATCGCTGCGCAATGGCTGCGTGATGTGCGCGAAAGCGACCCGAAGAAGCTGGCCTTCTTCACAGGCCGCGACCAATCGCAAGGCTTGACCGGCTGGTGGGCCTCGCAGTTTGGTACACCCAATTATGCCGCACACGGCGGCTTCTGTTCCGTCAACATGGCGGCGGCCGGGCTCTACACCTATGGCGGTTCCTTCTGGGAATTCGGTGAACCCGATTGGAAGCACACCAAATATTTCCTGCTCTTCGGCGTGGCAGAAGACCATGCTTCAAACCCCATCAAGAAGGGCCTGGGCCAGCTCAAGGGCAGGGGCGCGAAATTTGTTTCGATCAACCCCGTGCGCTCTGGCTATTCAGCGATCGCTGATGAATGGATCGGCATCCGCCCCGGAACCGATGGATTGTTTGTCGGCGCGCTCATTCATGTGCTGCTTGAACACCAGAAGATTGATCACGAATACCTGACGCGCTACACCAACGCGCCCTGGCTGATCGTCGAGAATCCTGGTGGCGCTGATCATGGCCTGGTGGTGCGCAATACCGCTGGGACGCCATTGGTCTGGGACCCGCAGACCAATGCAACCAAGGTGGCCATGACCTATGGCGTCTCGCCGCCCTTGTTGGGCCGCTTCACACTTCCGGATGGCCGCAAGGTGGCCACGGCCTTTACCTTGATTGCCGAACGCTTTGCCACCAAGGATTATGCACCGGAAACCGTGGCGGTTCGCTGCGGTGTGCCGGCGGCAACCACGCGCCGCATCGCCGCTGAACTGGCCGATGCCGCCTTCAACCAGCAGATCGAGCTTGATATTCCGTGGACGGATTATCTTGGCCGCACCCACGGCAAGACCCTTGGCCGGCCCGTGGCCATGCATGCCATGCGCGGCATTTCGGCCCATTCCAACGGCTTCCAGACTTGCCGCACCATTCACCTCCTGCAGATCATGTTGGGATCAATCGATGTGCCGGGTGGCACGCGCTACAAGCCGCCGTTCCCCAAGGCCATTCCGCCGAATGTGAAGCCCGCTGGCAAGCCGGGGCAGGTGATCCCTGGCAAGCCATTGCCGGGCCCGCCGCTGGGCTTTGTCAATGCGCCGGAAGATTTGCTGATCGACACAGAAGGCAAGCCACAGCGCATCGACAAGGCCTATTCCTGGGATGCGCCACTCGCCGCCCATGGCATGATGCACATGGTCATCAACAATGCGGCCAAGGGCGACCCCTACACGATCGACGTGCTGTTCATGTACATGGCCAACATGGGCTGGAACTCGGCGATGAATGTGCCAGATACCATTGCGGCCCTGACAGCCAAGAAGCCCGATGGCAGTTATGTCATTCCGAAGATCATCTACTCCGACGCCTATGCCTCGGAAACGGTGCACTACGCGGATCTGATCCTGCCAGACACCACTTATCTTGAGCGCTGGGACTGCATCTCGATGCTGGACAGGCCGATCTCGGAAGCCGATGGCCCGGCCGATTCCATCCGTCAGCCTGTTGTCGAGCCAGACCGCGACGTGCGCCCTTTCCAGACGGTGCTGCTTGATCTCGGCCATCGCCTCGGCCTTCCGGCCATGACCAACGCAGATGGTGGCCCGCGCTATCCCGGCGGCTATGCCGACTACATCGTCAACCATGAGCGTGCGCCGGGCCTCGGGCCACTGGCAGGCTTCCGCGGCAAGGATGGCACGGCAGCAGGGCGTGGTGCTGTGAACCCTGATCAGTTGAAGGCCTACATCGACAATGGCTGCCACTGGTTCCAGGAATTGCCGGATCGCATGAAATACTATCGTCATGTGAACTGGGACTATCTCGATTGGGCGACGTTCTTCGGTTTCCTGCCGCGGCCGGAGCCGATCATCCACCACCTCTATTCCGAGACACTGCAGAAGTTCCGCCTCGCGGCCCAGGGCCACGGCAAGCTGCAGCCGCCGGAACACCACCGCCAGCGCATTGCAACCTACTTCGATCCCATCCCCTTCTGGTATGAGCCCTTCGAAGAGGCAATGGTCAGCAACAACGAATTCCCCATGCACGCCATCACGCAGCGGCCCATGGCCATGTATCATTCCTGGGGGTCGCAGAACACCTGGCTCCGGCAAATCCTCGGCCGCAACTGGCTCTACATGCACAAGCGCCGCGCCAGTGATCTGGGCATTGCCGATGGTGATTGGGTGAATGTCACGTCGCACCACGGCACGATCAAATGCCAGGCGCGCCTGATGGACGGCCAGAACGAAGACACGGTGTGGACGTGGAATGCCATCGGCAAACGCAAGGGTGCGTGGGCCTTGGATGCCAATGCGCCGGAAGGCAAAAAAGGATTCTTGCTCAATCACTTGATCGCGGATCTTCTTCCGGAACGTGAAGGCGGCTACCGCTATTCCAACAGCGATCCAGTGACGGGCCAGGCCGCCTGGTATGACCTCAAGGTGCGCGTGGAAAAATGCGCAGATCAGAGCGCCGAAAGCGCTCCACAGTTTGGTGTGTTGAAGAAGGTGGGGGTGTGAAGATGTGTGAAGAACCCTCATCCGGCCTGTCGGCCACCTTCTCCCATTTGCGAAGGCGCAAACGGGAGAAGGCAAAACCTTCAAGTGCCCTCGCCCGTGCGCAGCATGGGAGAGGGTGCCCGACAGGGCGGGTGAGGGCTCTTTGACATGACCTCGCTCCCCACCACATCAGCCAGAAAACTCGGCCTTGTCATCGACCTCGACACCTGCGTCGGCTGCCAGGCTTGCGCCACATCCTGCAAGGAATGGAACACGCAAGGCTATTCTGCACCGTTGAGCGATGCCAGGCCGCGCAGTGCTGAACCCATGGGCACATGGCTGAACCGCATCCATGGCTATGAGGTGAAGGAACAGGGTAGGGATGATGCGCGCATCGTGCATTTCCCGCGCTCCTGCCTGCATTGCGAGAATGCCGCCTGCGTCACTGTCTGCCCGACGGGTGCCAGCTACAAGCGTGCCGAAGATGGCATTGTGCTTGTCAACCCCGAAACCTGCATCGGCTGCAAGCTCTGCTCGTGGGCCTGCCCCTATGGCGCGCGTGAATATGATGCGCCGACAGGCGTCATGAAAAAATGCACGCTCTGTGTAGACCGCATCTACAACGAAAACCTGGATGAGAGTGACCGTGTGCCGGCCTGTGTGAAAGCCTGCCCCACGGGTGCCCGCCACTTTGGTGATCTGGGCGATGCCTCGTCCGCAGTGTCACAGCTGGTGGCAGATCGTGGCGGCTATGACCTGATGGCCGACATGGGCTACAAGCCCACCAACAAATATCTGCCGCCGCGGAAACGCCGCGATACCACAACCTTTGCCGAAGCCATGCCGAAAGGCGACGGCAGCATCATGGACCGGCTCTTCCCCTGGGCCGACAAGATGTTGACAGCAGCACCCTCTGCACCGGACGCGCATGTGCCCGACAATTCGGACAAGCTGGAGGGGTGATGAGCCTGCTTAACCTGTCACAAAGAGCCCTCACCCGCCCTATCGGGCACCCTCTCCCATGCTTCGCACGGGCGAGGGCACTTCAACGTTTTCGCCTTCTCCCGTTTGCGCCTTCGCAAATGGGAGAAGGTGGCCGAAGGCCGGATGAGGGCTGGTTCAACAGATGCTGGCCTCACACATCCAGCGCCGCTTCCTCCACGAACTGCGCCCGCTCGGAAAT
>CALMEZ010000209.1 GCA_937864985.1 uncultured Alphaproteobacteria bacterium | reverse complement strand
TCAAGCGCATCGGCTTCGAGTTCGTGAAGCTGGACGCGCCGGTGTTCATGGAAGGCCTGCCGGCGCCGGGCGGGCTGGTTCCTGCCGCCGACATCACGCGCATGTTGGCGGAGAACGGCCTGACGCTGGTCGTGGGCCGCATCGACGACGATTGGCAGCTGGCGCGCGTTCTGGGTGCGGGAGCCCTGTTCGGTCGCGGCACGCTGTTCGGTGGACCGCGCATGGTGAAGCCGGAAGTGGTGGCAGCGCCGAACGCGGTGGCTTGATCTTGCGGGCCCCGCGTCTTACTCAGGCCGCATGAACCGACCTGACATCCCGATCGTCTCCGGCATCGCCGGGCTCTCCGCCGGGCGCTGCGCCTGGATCGTCGACATCTGGGGCGTGATGCACAACGGTGCGCGCGCTTTCCCGCAGGCCGTGGAGGCTTGTCGGCAATTCCGCGCCGGCGGCGGCACGGTGCTGCTGCTGTCGAATGCGCCGCGGCCCTTCCCTGACGTCGTGCAGCACTTGCGCCAGCTGGGCGTGCCAGACGATGCGTACGATGGTGGCGTCACCTCGGGCGACGTCACGCGCGGCCTGATGGCGGCCGAAGCGGGGCGCGCGTTTCTGCACATCGGCCCCGAGCGCGACAACGGCCTGTTCGAAGGCCTCGATGTGCGCAAGACCGGTGCGCGCGAGGCTGAGTCTATTCTCTGCTCAGGACTCTGGGACGACACGCGCGAAACACCGGATGACTATGTGGCGCTGTTCGAGCCGCTGCTGGCGCGTGGACTGCCGATGATCTGCGCCAATCCGGATGTGAAGGTGGAGCGCGGCGACAAGCTCATCTATTGCGCGGGCGCGCTGGCGCAGCGGTATGGGGAGATGGGCGGCACGGTCACGTACGCCGGCAAGCCGCATCGTCCCGCCTACGACAAGGCGTTCGCGGCGATCGCAGCACTGCGCGGGGCGCCGGTCGCTGCGCACGAGATGATCGCCATCGGCGATGGCGTCGAGACGGACATCCGCGGCGGCTGTGCCGCGGGTGTCGATACGGTGATGATCGCGAGTGCGGTGCATCTGCAGCAGGGTCTCACCAGCGTGAGCCTGCATGCCCTGTTCGACCCGCGTGACTTCGCCCCCATCGCCGCCATGCCCGCGCTGACGTGGTGACGCGAAGTGGCGGGCGCGGCGCCCTGGGCAGCGGCGGTGGCGGTGGCGGTGCCGGTGTCACCGGTGGTGCTGGTGGTCGCGGCGGAGATGGTCTTATCTTGATCGCAAGCTGGTGACATGATGGCGCTGGACCGCGATGTCGGTAAACTCGAAGCCCGCATGGAAACCGTCGAAGGTGAATTGCAGGCGATCCGCGCCGATGTGCGCGAGATCCGTGATGCTCTCGTCAAGGTGCGCGGCGGCTGGCTTCTGCTGACGGCAGCCATTGCCGTATCATCCAGCGTAGGCGCCTTGGTGAGTCACGTGGTGCCGCTGCTGTTTCGTCCCGGACAATAGTCTTCATTTTCAAATTCAGAGGAGAATACCCAATGCTGCGGCTTATGCTGGCGGCCCTTGTGCTGCTGTTTCATGTCTCTCTTGCGTCGGCAAATCCGATTCCAGATCAATGCCTTGGCGAGAAAAGTTTGCGCGATGTGTTAAGCGCACAAGTGCCGGACGCTGAACTCGTAACGTTCGCCGGAACGGATGCTGTCAATTTCATTGCAGCCTTCAACGCACTTCCGCCCGTTTCGCAGGTCGGTGCTGACGTTGTGCTGGTCATCACGCTGTCGCATCGCGCTGATGCGGCACTCGCCTTCTTCGCAAAGGGTTGTCTGGTGGCGCGGGGCATGATGCCGCGCGCGCAACTGGAACAGCTCCAACTGCAACTCCAGCGCGGAGACACGTGAACATGAATGTCAATGACAAGGGCCTCGGCCTGATCCAGAAATATGAAGGCTTCCGCGCCCGCGCCTATCGTGATGCCGTGGGAGTTTGGACCATCGGCTTCGGCCACACATCCATGGCCGGAAGTCCGCAGGTGAAACCAGGCATGACCGTCAGCCGCGAACGCGCGGCGCAGATTCTTGAAACCGATATCCAGCGCTTCTCTGAAGGCGTTGCTGCGGCGCTGACGGCTGAGGTGAATGACAATCAGTTTTCGGCACTCGTCTCCTTCGCCTACAATGTGGGCCTTGGCAATTTCCGCAAATCAGGTGTGCTGGCCGCGGTCAATGCGGGTGATCACCGAGTGGTGCCGCGCCGCCTCGCGCTGTGGAACAAGGCCGGCGGCCGTGTGTTGCCGGGCCTCGTGGCAAGGCGCGCAGCGGAAGCGGCCCTCTACGCCGAAACGCCTGAGACCAAGCTTCCCGACGTGCTGAAACCGATTGTTGAAGAAGCCAAGGGCAAGGCCCTCGCCAGGAGCAAGACGGCCTGGAGCGCCGGCCTGGCCGCCACGGCAGCAGCCATACAGAGCTTCTGGCTCGCCCATCAGCAAGTGGTGATGGTGATGCTGGGTGTGCTCATCATCGCGGCGGCGGCTGTCATCATCTACGAGCGCTACAAGAAATCCAAATGGGAGGGCGTGTGATGCTGCCGGCCGCCGTCATTCTCGACATTGCCACGGGCTTGCTCAAAGGGCCCATCACCCAGGCACTGGAAGGTTTCATTAAGGACGCAGCCCTCCGCCGCCAATTGGAGGCTGACCTCAAGGCGCGCCTGACCGATCATCTGGCCCAGTCCGTGGCCCTGCAGCAGGCGGTGGTCCTGGCCGAGGTCAACTCTGAACACTGGTTAACAAGGTCCTGGCGACCCATGCTCATGCTGCTGATGATGGCTTTCCTGGTGCTGACCGGGCTTGTGTTGCCACTGGGAGACTTGATTCTGGGCCACATCATCCCATTTAACCCCCACTGGCAGGCAATCCCGCCGCAATTCTGGGACTTTCTGGTGGTGGGCATGGGCGGCTACATCGGCGGGAGATCGCTGGAAAAGATTGCTGGGCAGGTTTTGGCAGGCAAGGCTGGCCGGTAGCGCCTGTTCAGTTTCCATTCAGGTTCCATCCGCTATCCCTCCAATTCAATTTGGATTGGAGTTTTTGACGTGAAGACCATTGCGGGGGCAGTTGGCGTTTTGATGCTGGGTTTATTGAGTTTTTCCCAAGTGGCATGCGCTCAGCCCAAGCCCCATATCCCGGCTTTTGCCGCCACTCTTGAAGCCCCGGCAGCGGGCATTGAACAGGTGCAGTCGCAGGGCGATTTCCCTGTCAGCGCCGCTGAAGCCGCCGACATCGCCCGCAGTTCCGTGCCTGGCTCCAAGGTGCTGAAAGTCCAGCTCTTGCCCTCCGGCGTTTATGCTGTCACTTTAAAGGACGGTGACAATGTTTCGCGGGTCATGGTGGATGCCACCACGGGGGCGATTTCCTAGCTGAGACCTGTCGCCGATCGGCAACTGACCTGGGAACTGACCGGCATGCGAATACTTGTTGTGGAAGACGACGCGGACCTGAACCGCCAGCTGGTGACGGCTTTGACCGACGCCGGCTATGTGGTGGACAAGGCGCTCGATGGCGAGGAAGGGCATTTCCTCGGCGACACCGAACCCTATGACGCGGTGGTTCTCGACCTCGGCCTGCCGGTCATGGATGGCGTCAGTGTTCTCGAAAAATGGCGCCGCGCTGGCAAGAAAATGCCGGTGCTCATTCTCACAGCACGTGACCGCTGGAGCGACAAGGTGGCGGGCTTCGATGCCGGTGCCGATGACTATGTGACCAAACCCTTCAACATGGCTGAAGTGATGGCCCGCGTGCGTGCCCTGCTGCGCCGCTCTACGGGCCACGCCACCAATGAGTTGACCTGCGGGCCGGTAAGCCTCGACGTCAAAGGCGCGCGCGTCACCGTCAACGGCATGCCCATCAAACTGACGTCGCTCGAGTTCCGGCTGTTGGCCTATCTCATGCACCATGGCGGCAAGGTGGTGTCGCGCACCGAATTGGTGGAGCATCTCTACGATCAGGACTTCGACCGCGACTCCAATACGGTGGAAGTCTTCGTGGGCCGCTTGCGCAAGAAGTTGGGCGTTGACGTTCTGCACACCATCCGCGGCATGGGCTATTGCGTGACCGAGCCGGAGGCTCCTGGCAAATCAGGCTGATATGCGAACCAACTCGCTTTCATTCCGCCTGACCGTTTCTGCAGCACTGGTGGCGCTGGTTCTTCTGGTGTTGTCGGCGCTCATGCTGGGGCAATTGTTCCAGCAAGCCTTGCAGCGCAACTTCGATGCCCGCCTGCGTGCGGTGTTGGACGGTCTTGCCGCCAACGTCGAACTGAAACCCGATGGCTCGCCCTTCATGACCGGGGCCCTTGCCGACACACGCTTCCAACTGCCGGAGTCAGGTTGGTCCTGGCAGGTGACGCCACCGGAACCGGGACAAACGAAGCTCCTGTCTGCTTCACTTCTCGACAAACCCTGGCAAATCAATGCCAGCCTCATGCAGAAGCGCGATGCCGACGGAATTGCCGGCTTTGACCTGACCGATGCGCAGGGCCAACACCTGCGCGCCATCGAACAGCGGCTAAAGCTATTCGACAGCAAGGAGCCCTATTCATTCCTCGTTGTCGGCAATTTCGACGAGCTGAAACAGGAGGTGCAAGCCTTCCGCAAGGGCCTGTTTGCATCACTCGGCCTGCTGGGGGCGGGGTTGCTCGGTGCGATTTTTTTCCAGGTGCGCTATAGCCTGCGGCCGATGAAGCTGATGGAGCAGAAGCTCAACGACATCCGGTCCGGCAAGGTTGAGATGCTCGAGGGGGAATTTCCTCTCGAAATGCAGCCGGTGGCTGATGAGCTCAATCTGCTTGT
>CALMEZ010000208.1 GCA_937864985.1 uncultured Alphaproteobacteria bacterium | reverse complement strand
TCGGCGTGGCAATGCCCCACAACAGGTTTTGCAGGGCCATGGCAAAGGAGAAGACTTCGCGGCCCCAGCCGTGGGCCTCCGATATTGGCGCCGTAAATTGGCCGAAGGTGGAGCGGATGCCGAAGTTGACGATGGCGACAAGGCAGCCTGCCACCAGCACGGTGGTGGGCAGGAAATACCAAGGCGTTGGCGCGCGGTTCAGGTCTGAGTGGGTCATGCTTCGTATGTTAAATGGTTATCTGCTGCTGGGCTACGCCGATATCTGATGGTGCCCTGCATTTGGCTGATGGCAACGCCCAGGAGGATGAGTGCGCCGCCGGCCAAAAGCCATGGGCTGGCGCTTTCTCCCAACAGCATGATGCCCCCCAAAGCGGCCACAACGGGTTGAACGTAGAGGAACATGCCGGCCTTGGTGTTGTCCATTTTGCCGAGGGCATAGTTCCAGGCCCCAATGGCGAAGACCGTGGCAAAGACGCTGAGATAGCCCACGGATACCCATTGCATGGCGCCAAGTGATTTTACTTCCGCCACAACCTCACTGTTGGCGAACAACAGGGACGGAATGCCGGTGACGGCGATTGACAGGCAGGCAATGGGCATGGCGCCATGCTTGTTGGTGACGGGCCGGATCAAGGTTGTGTAAATGGCCCAGCCCAGCGAGCTGATGGTGACGAGGATGACGCCGAACATGGAAGCGTCTTTGACGGTTCCCATGCTGCTGCCGAGGACGAGCGTTGCCGTTCCGGTGAGTGCGATTGCGAGGCCAATGACGAATTGCAGCGTCAGCCGCTCGCCTGCAAACAGGATGGCGGCGAGCGCGATAAACACAGGTTCAAGGCCAAAGATCATGCCCGTCCATGCTGCGGGAATGAGTTTAATGCCCCAGCCTGCCAATGCCTGATAAGCCAGGTTGCCCAAGAGCGAGGCCAGGCCGAGGCGCATCCAGTCGGCCCAGGACAGGCTGCGTTTGCCATAAAACATGGCGATGACGAGGGCGACGACTGCCGCGGGATAAAGCCGAAGAATGATGGCCGTTTCCGGTTTGAGGTCCAGCAGAAGGAAGCGCATTGCCACCGGCACCATGCCCCACATCATGACGGCGAAGATGACGGCTGCGAGACCTTTCCAGCTTTCAGGGATGGTGAGGTCCTTGCCAAACTCTGAAATGGCCACGCCCACCAGAATGATGACACCTGCGAATGCGGCTTCGGGGGACATTTTTTCGCCGAGGATTACCCAACCGGCAATCGCAGCCAGGACGGGGATGGCATAGAGCGAAGCCCCCACTGTCGCGGGACGCAGCCTTGCCACGGCATAGTTCCAGGTGATGACGGCAAGAATTGTTCCGACGAAACCGAGGTAGACCAGTGTTCCCCATTCAAACGCGCCGAAAGACGACAAAGTCGCAAGCAAGGCAGGCCGGAAGAAGCCAATCGCTGGTACGCCTGCGACAAGCATGGTCAGCACGGTGACGCGCAAGGGGCCGTAAGCTTCGACGAGCGGCTTCGAAAACACGACATAGATGGAAAAGGCGACGCCGCAGGCAAAAATCAGGATCGCACCGAGCAGCGGGCTTGAGCCTGCACTTTCCTGCAGGCTGCCCCAGGACAGATAGATGATGCCGGCAAAAGACACGGCAAGCCCCAATATCGCGCCCGGTGTCAAACGATCGGTGCCGATGGCCGCTGCCATCAGCAGGATGATCAAAGGTTGGGTTGCGAAGATGATGCCGCCGATGCCGGCCGACAGATAGGCGAATCCGTAAATCGATCCCAGAAAATACGAGAACATGCCGGCCCAGGCCACCAGCAGCAGGCGCGGCCAGTGTTTGCGCGCGATGTAATAGCCACAGAAGGGCAGGATCAGCAGGCACATGAGCGCCACGGAGACAAGGCGGATGAACATCGAGTCAGCCGGGCCTGCAGTGAGTGAAATGGAGCGTACAAGGGCAGGGGCCGCGCCCCAGACGACGACAGTGCCCGTCAAGGCCGCGTAGGCCTTGAGTTTTTCGATGCCTGTCACACAGGCCTCATTGAAGGCTGGTGTGCTTCTGGCAAAATTGTTGTGTTGTGGCTCATCCCGGACTGGTTTTGCGGGATGGGCTGTGATTGGTCAACGGCAGTTACGCATAGGTGGCGCGCACTTTTTTCACCGCTGGTCGCTGCTCCACGCGCGTGCGATGTTCACTGATGCGTAGCAGCTTGCTTTTGTCTGCGCCATCGCCTTCGAGCCAGGTGGCAATGGTGTAGAGATAGATGTCGGCAATGCTGAAGTTTTCACCCATGACCCAGGGGCCCTTGAGAAACTCATTCTGGATGGTGACGAAGCAGTCCGTCATGTTCTGCGGGACCTTGATCTTCAAGGCTTCGATGACGGCGGGATCATCGGTCCAGCGGTAGCCACGCATCTTATGGGCGTGGGCGGGGTGCACGGTGGAGCAGAGATAGTTGTTGAAGGAATTGACCTGGGCCAGCGCGAAGGCATCCTCCAATGGGGCCAGCTTCGCCTTGGGATGGGTTTGCGCGATATACATGAGGATCGCCGGGTTTTCGGTGATCACGCCTTTGTCTGTCACCAGCGCCGGCACGCGCGCTTTGGGATTGATCTTCAGATAATCCGCCGTTTTCTGGTCGCCCTTGGTGAGGTCGAGCCGTGTGACCTTGTAGTCGGCATCTGCTTCTTCCAGCGCGATATGCGAGGCAAGCGAGCAGGCCCCGATGGAGCCGATGAAGAGGTTCAGCACGGCGATTCCCTTTCTGTCAGGCAAGGCCCTTGTCGGCGAGCAGCTGCTTCAATTCGCCGGACTGGAACATTTCCATCATGATGTCGGCGCCGCCCACGAATTCACCCTTCACATAGAGCTGGGGGATGGTGGGCCAGTTCGTGTAGTCCTTGATGCCCTGGCGCATTTCATCAGAGGCCAGCACATTGATGTCCTTGAAGGGCACTCCAAGGTGCTGGAGGATCTGCACCGAGCGGCCGGAAAAGCCGCACATAGGCATATCCGCAGTGCCCTTCATGAAAAGCACGACGTCGTTGGATTTCACTTCGCTGTCGATGGTGTTGTGGATGGGAGTGGTCATTTCTTAATTCCTTAGAATACTTATGTGTCGGTTGTCAGATCAGCCTGAATGTTGATGCGATGTGCTTCTGCTTCAGTATCTAGAATACCTGCTTTGTTTGCAACGCGCGACCGTGTTAGTTGGTCGAAAACGTAAAGTCCAACAAGGATGACCACAATCAGTGCTGTCGCATTTGTGCCGATATGGCTTGCAAGCCATTCATAACCGCAGCCGGTCCAGAATGTCCCACACGAGCTCATTCACGACTCCGGCACGCTCGTGGTCAGCGCCAGCGCATGAAGCACGCCGCCCATGTTGCCCTTGAGGGCGGCATAGACCATCTGGTGCTGTTGCACACGGGACTTGCCCTTGAAGGCTGATGACACAACAGTCGCGGCATAGTGGTTGCCATCGCCCGCCAGATCCTTGATCTCGACGGTGGCACCGGGCAAGCCTTCCTTGATGAATTTCTCGATATCAGCGGCACTCATGGCCATGTGTGGTGTTCCTTGGTTTTGCCACAAGATAAGGGAGTGATGGCCAAAATTCCAGTGTTCGGCTAAAGCATTTGTGCCGACGAGATATTCGGGAATCGCCTTGGGGGAAACGACATGACTTTGACACGACGCGACTTTTTGACGTTGACGGGTGCTGTTGGACTGGTGGCAGCCGCTGGGCGTCCTGCCTTTTCCGAGCAATTTCCCATCAACGCCAAGGAAGCCACGCAGGTTGATTACAAATACCAGATGCGCTCCATGGATTTCGAGACGGCGGAGCCTGCGGGTACGATCGTAGTCGACCCGCATTACTGTTTCCTCTATCTGGTGCTCGGCGGCGGGCAGGCGATCCGTTATGGCGTTGCTGTCGGCAAATCCACACATGCCTGGACTGGCGAGGCGGTGATCAAGAAGATGAAAGAATGGCCGAACTGGATTCCGGCGCCTTATCATATCTCGGTGAAGCCCGAGCTTGCGAAGTATTTGCCTGATGGCATGCCGGGAGGCCCCACCAACCCCTTGGGCGCGCGTGCCATGTACCTCTACAAGGGCGAGGTTGACACCATCAACCGCATCCATGGCTCAGCCAAAGTGTCTGACATCGGCAAGAAGGCGACGGCCGGCTGCATCGGCATGTTGAACGTGCACATCGTTGACCTGTATTCGCGCGTACAGGTGGGCACGCGGGTGGTGATGCTAAGCTAGCCGGTTGCGCGCCAGCACCTGTCTGATGCTCTTTGCCGTCTTGTCGACGATTTCGGTCAATTCCTCATCGGTTGAATTGTAACGTGGTGCAAGGATCACGATGTCGCCATTCACGCCATCAACATTGCCGCCAACAGGGTAACAAATCAGCCCGTTTTCAAAGGCTTGTGCCCTGATCTGCATGAAAAGCTTGAGGCTGCCTTCGAAGGGCTCCTTGGTCTTGCGGTCCTTGACCAATTCAATCGCCTGGAAATAGCCTCGGCCACGGATATCGCCCACGGCTTCCACATCAGCCATGGCTTCTGCGATCATCGACCGGAACCGCTGTTCATTTGCTGCAACCCGTTCCACCAGCTTTTCGCGTTCGACGATTTTCTGGACGGCAACGCCAGCGGCGCAACAGGCAGTGTGGCCGGTAAAGGTGTGGCCGGTTTGCACGGCACCGTGGGCCTTGGTGAGCGCGTCATTGACGCGGGTTGAATAAATGGCCGCACCGAGCGGCAGGTAACCTGCGGCAAGGCCCTTGGCCACGGACATGATGTCTGGCTCTACGCCATCCTTCTCCAGTGCGCGCCATGTGCCGGTACGGCCTGTGCCGCACATCACCTCGTCGGAAATCATCAGCACGCCGTGACGGTTGCAAATGTCGCGCACGCGCTTGGCATAGCCGGGTGGCGTCGGCACGCAGCCGCCGGCCGCGCCGACCACAGGTTCAAAAATAAAAGCCGCGACGTTTTCTGCGCCATGCTTGATGATGGCCGCTTCCAGTTCATTGGCCGAGGCTTCACCTGCTGTCTCTGCCGTAGCGCCCGCGATGGGGCGGTAGGCATTGGTGGGCGACAGGCGGATGACATCTAACAGCGAGCCTTCGAAGGCGGTTTTGCGTTCCAGGAAACCTGACACCGAAAGTGCGCCCAGCGTGTTGCCGTGCCAGGAGCGTTCGCGGGCAATAAATTTGCGGCGCGATTTTTGGCCGATGGCGGTCTGGTATTGCAGGGCAATCTTGAGGCAGCTTTCAACGGCTTCGGACCCACCTGTCACGAAGACCATGTGCTTCAGGTTGCCACCGCAACGGCGCTGGATGATCTCGGTCAGTTCTTCAAGGGCATCGGTGGTGAAATTGTAGCGATAGCCGTGTGCGATGTTGTCGAGCTGCTGCTTGATGGCTTCATTCACCTCGTCATTGCCATGGCCGATGCAATAGACGGCGGGGCCCCCCGACCCGTCAATGTAAACTTTGCCGTCGATGTCATGCAGGTAGGCGCCCTTGGCCCAAACGACTTTGGGCAACTGGCCTGTGGCGTGAATACTGGCTTGCACATTGGCTGGCAGTGGTGTGCTCATGATGACCTTGCGGGGCAGTTTCGGTTCGGGCAGTCTTATCAGCGAATTGGGAAGCTCCGCAAATCATGATCACGCTCTACGACCCCGTGCAACGCAGCCACGCGCCGGACACATTCATCGTGGCGGGGCGGCCGCAACCCATTCCGGAAAAGCCGGAACGGATCGACATGCTGATGACGGGCGTGAAGGCTGTGGGCAGCGAAGTTCGCGTTCCGCCATCGGCCACGAACGAAGAGCTGACACTGGTTCACACACCGCAATATTTGTCGTTTCTCGACACACTGCGTGAGCGTTGGGCGCATGTGCCGCAATCCTCTGATATTCCGTTGCCTAATGTCTATGCCATCCAGCGTGCCTCATTGCCGCCGATTGGTTATCCGGATGCCGTGGTGGGGCAGGCGGGCTATCACCTCGGCGATGGGGCTTGTCCTGTCACTGCCAACACCCTTGATGCAGCCAAGGCGAGCGCTGGCTGTGCGCTGGAGGCAGCGCGGTTGGTGATGAATGGCGAACGTGTTGTTTACGCCCTTTGCAGGCCGCCGGGGCACCATGCGGCGTCAGACCTTGCGGCAGGCTTCTGTTTCTACAACAATTCTGCACTGGCGGCGGAGTGGCTGACACGCAAGGGCAAGCGCGTGGCCGTTCTCGATATTGATGTGCACCACGGCAATGGCACGGAAGCAATCTTCTATGACCGGGCCGACGTGCTGACCGTGTCCATCCATGTCAACCCGAAACGGTTCTATCCCTTCTTCTGGGGCTATGAAGAAGAGCGTGGCCGTGGCGCTGGTGAAGGATTCAATCTGAACTTGCCGCGCGAACGAGGGCTGGATCTCAACGGTTATCTTGCCGCGCTTGAAATTGCCCTGCAGAGGATCAAAGATTTTGGCGCGGATCATCTGGTGGTGGCCGCTGGCCTTGATATTTCCATTGATGACCCGTTCAAGGGCTTTGCGATTACAACTGCCGATTTCCAATCGATCGGCAAGCGCATTGCGGAGATGAAGTTGTCCATAGTTGTGGTGCAGGAAGGGGGCTATCCTTCCGAAAGTCTTGGCCGCAACCTTGAGGCCCTGTTGAAGGGTCTTGGTACATGAGCATTGGTGTGCGTCCGATGCGCGACGGCCAGGAGGAGGCCGTTGCCGCGATGATCCGGCAGTTGCCGAAGGATCTGGGCCTGTCTACCGTTCCAAAGATCACCGGACAAAACCTGCGGGACTGGAAGGGGCTGGGCCATGTGACGGTGGCAGAGGATTCGGGATTGCTGCTCGGCGCGTGCCTGTGGGCGCTGACGGTTTCCAGTTGGCGCGGTGCCAAGGGCATTTATGTGAGTGATGTCTATGTCATGTCGCATGCGCGGGGACGCAAGGTGGGCGAAAAACTGTTGCGCGGCGTGGCCAAGGAAGCGGAAAAGCTGGGTGCGCGGTTCATCAAGCTGGAAGTGGATGTCAGCAATGTTGGGGCGCAACGCTTCTATGCGCGCAACGGGTTCAAGCATAAGGCAGAAGAACAATACTTCGTCATGGAACAAGATCAATTCAGCGAATTCGTGAAAGGTGGTGCGCAATGACAATCAAGACCGTAGGACTGATCGGTGCGGGCCTGATGGGCCATGGCATTG
>CALMEZ010000207.1 GCA_937864985.1 uncultured Alphaproteobacteria bacterium | reverse complement strand
AGCTGCGCCAACACCTTGGGCGGTGAAGCAACCATGGCGGCAACAGGCACATCGGCATCGGCAATGCGGTTGACGAAGGATGTGTTGGCGCCATTTTCGAGAAGACGGCGCACCAGATAGGCCAGCAGGTCCTCATGGCTTCCCACTGGCGCATAGACGCGCACGGGTTGGGCAATCTCACTGGCCGCAACGGCATCATAAAGCGCTTCACCCATGCCGAACAGCCGCTGGAATTCAAAGCGGCGGTCATCACCCGCCATGCTGTGCACGGCCGCAATGGTTTGCGCGTTGTGCGTGGCGAATTGTGGATAGAACACATCGCGCCGCGACAGCAGATATTTGGCACACGCAAGATAGCTCACGTCAGTTGAAACCTTGCGCGTGAACACCGGGAAGGAATCATAGCCCGCTTCCTGGGCGCGCTTGATTTCGGTGTCCCAATAGGCGCCCTTGACGAGGCGGACAGGCAACACGCGACCTGTTTGCCGCGCCAGGTTGGCCAGCCACTCCAGCGCCGGCTTGGCGCGCCGCCCATAGGCCTGCACCGCAAGGCCAAGGCCATTCCATTGGGCAAGTTCGGGAGCCTTGGCCAATTGCTCGAAGATCACCAGCGACAGGTCGAGACGCGCCGCCTCTTCCGCATCAATGGTGAGGCCAAGGTTGAGCGACTTGGCCAGCACCGCAAGCCGCGTGATCTTTGACACCAGCGCCGGCACGCAGTCTTCGCGTGCTTTCTCGTCATAGCGCGGATGCAACGCCGACAATTTGACGGAGATGGATTGCCGCGCGAAAATGTCACTTCCGATGGCCGCAGCACCAATGGCTTTCACCGCTGCTTCATAGGACGCAAAGTAACGCTCGGCATCAGCCGCCGTCATGGCGCTTTCACCCAGCATGTCGAAGGAGAAGCGCGTGCCCCGGTCGGCCGCAGGCCTTGCATTCTTCAAGGCCTCGGCGATGGTGCGGCCCAACACAAATTGGCCGCCCATGATGCGCATGGCCTGCTTCATGGCGGCACGCACCACCGGTTCTCCAGAACGGCCGATGAGGCGCTTGATCAGAGAGGTCGGCGCGCCCACCGTGTCACGGCTCAGTTCCACAAAGCGCCCCGTCAGCATCAGGCCCCAGGCAGAGGCGTTGACGAACAGTGATTCCGATTGCCCCAAATGATCCTGCCAGTCACGCCCGGCCAGCTTGTCGGCAATCAGGCGATCTGCCGTTTCGGCATCGGGAATGCGGAGCAGCGCCTCAGCAAGGCACATGAGCACCACGCCCTCCTCCGAAGACAGCGAAAACTGCTGCATGAAGGCATCAATGCCCGAGCTGTTCTTTGACGCCGCACGAACCTGCGTGACCAGCTGCGTGGCGATGCGTTCGGCCTTGGCATCATCTGTGCCCGTAAGCTGCGCCTCCGCCGTAAGCTTTCGCAACAGGTCTTCTTCATTGGCAAACGGCGGGGCATGCAGAACGGAAGGATATGATGTGGCCATGGGAACGCTCCTGATGGCCGCAAAGCATACTCAAATTCCAGAAATGGATTTCACTATAATTTGGTAACAAAATAGTATATTCTTTCTAAAGTTTATCAGATATGCAGCAATAACCTCTGATTTTGGAGCCAATCATGGAGATACATGATCCGACCGATTTGCAGATTCTGACCCAGTTGCAAACCAACGGCCGAATGCCCGTGGCCGAGTTGTCCAAGAAAGTGAACCTCTCGCAGACGCCCTGTGCCATGCGCCTGAAGCGGCTGGAAAAATCCGGCGTCATCGAAAGCTACCACGCGCAGATTTCACCCAAGGCCTTGCAGCTTGGCCTGCTGGTTTTCGTGACGGTGAAATTGAAATCCACGGATGAGGCGACGCTCCGCGCCTTCAATGCGGCAATCAAGCCGCTGCCGCAAATCCTCGAATGCCACATGACCGGCGGCGGTTTTGACTATCTCCTGAAAATCCGCGTGAAGGACATGGCGGCTTATCGCCAGGTGCTGGGCGGCGTCATCGGTTCGCTGCCCATGGTAGAGGGCACCCATTCATATTTCGTGATGGAAGAAGTAAAGGAAACAACCGTCCTGCCGATTCCGAAGCGATAACGCCATGCCCATGATCATCCGCACCGCCGCTGACCTGCGCCAGACGGTTGCTGCATGGAAAGTCGCAGGCAAACGCGTTGGCGTGGTGCCCACCATGGGCGCATTGCATGATGGCCACCTGACACTGGTCCGCCGCACCTTCGATGAAGCCGACAAGGTGATCGTCACCATCTTCGTCAACCCGAAGCAATTCGGCCCCACCGAAGATCTCGCCAAATATCCGCGTACGGAAGAACAGGATGTGGAATTGCTGGCGGCGGAAGGTGTCGATCTGGTCTACGCGCCCACACCAGACCAGATTTATCCCGATGGATTTTCGACGACAGTGTCAGTGGCGGGGCCAGCCAAGGCCGGCCTCGAAGACAAGTTCCGCCCGCAGTTTTTTGATGGCGTGGCAACTGTGGTGGCCAAGCTTTTCATCCAGACCGATGCCGATGTCGCCCTGTTTGGCGAGAAAGATTACCAGCAATTGGCCGTGGTGCGGCGTATGGCTCGCGACCTTGATCTCGATATTGAAGTGATCGGCGTTGCCACTGTGCGCGAGGAAGACGGCCTCGCCATGTCATCGCGCAACCGCTACCTGAGCAAGCACGAGCGCCACCAGGCCGCTGCAATCCATCGCGCGCTGCAACAGGCTGCTGAGAAGGTCCGCTCAGGCCTCGATCCGCAAGCCGCCACCCGTGCGGCCTCGCGGTCTTTGATGACGTTGGGGTTCAAGGTGGACTATGTGACAGCCCGCAACGCCGCGAGCCTTGCCATTCCGCAAACACCAGACGAACCGCTGCGCATGCTCGCCGCCGCATGGCTTGGCACCACACGACTGATAGACAATATTCCGGTTTAGTCCAGTACGCGGCGCACGGCACCCTTGGCAGCGCTGGTCGTCAGCGCCGCATAGGCCTTCAAGGCATTGGTGACATTGCGCTTGCGTTTCTCGGCAGGCTTGAAGCCCTTGGCGGCTTGCGCCTTGCGACGGGCCGCCAGAACGCTGTCCGACACAGCAAGGTTGATGGTGCGGTTGGGAATGTCGATCTCAATCAGATCCCCCTGCTCGACCAGCGCGATCAATCCGCCTTCTGCCGCTTCCGGCGAAACGTGTCCGATGGACAGGCCCGACGTACCGCCACTGAAGCGCCCGTCGGTGAGAAGCGCACAGGCTTTCCCCAGGCCCTTCGATTTCAGGTAGCTGGTGGGATAGAGCATTTCCTGCATGCCGGGCCCCCCGATCGGACCCTCGTAGCGGATGACCACAACTTCGCCCGCCTTCACTTCACCGTTCAGAATGCCGAGCACGGCAGCATCCTGGCTTTCAAACACGCGCGCCGGACCAGCGAATTTGAGAATGCTGTCATCGACACCTGCCGTTTTGACGATGCAGCCCTGCTCGGCAATATTGCCCTTGAGCACAGCAAGCCCGCCGTCCTTGGAGAATGGCGTTTCTGCGGAACGGATGACGCCCTTGACGCGATCCGTATCGAGATCGTCCCAGCGGCGCGACTGCGAGAATGCCACCTGCGTCGGCACGCCACCCGGTGCCGCCATGAAGAACTCCCGCACGCTTTTTGAATTGGTGCGCGTGATGTCCCACCGGTTGATCGCTTCACCCAGCGTCGAAGAATGCACCGTCGCATTCTCGGCATGGATCAAGCCTGCCTTTTCCAATTCGCCGAGGATCGCCATGATGCCACCAGCGCGATGCACGTCTTCCATGTGCACATCGCTCTTGGCCGGCGCCACCTTGCACAGCACCGGCACCTTGCGCGACAGCTTGTCGATGTCGTCCATGGTGAAATCAATGCCGCCTTCATGGGCCGCCGCGAGAATGTGCAGCACCGTGTTGGTCGAGCCACCCATGGCGATATCCAGCGCCATGGCGTTTTCGAAGGCGTGCTTGTTGGCAATATTCCGCGGCAGCACGCTTGAATCATTTTGCTCGTAGTAGCGCTTGGCAAGATCAACGACCAAATGCCCTGCTTCTACGAACAGGCGCTTGCGGTCCGCATGGGTGGCAAGGGTCGAGCCATTGCCGGGCAGCGACAGACCGAGCGCCTCCGTCAGGCAGTTCATCGAATTGGCCGTGAACATGCCGGAACAGGAGCCGCAAGTCGGGCATGCCGAACGCTCGATGGTTTTCACTTCTTCATCTGAATACTTATCGTCGGCCGCTGCCACCATGGCATCCACGAGGTCCAGCGCCACCGTCTTGCCCGTGGTTGGCGACACATATTTGCCCGCCTCCATAGGCCCACCGGATACGAACACGGCGGGAATGTTGAGCCGCATGGCCGCCATCAGCATGCCGGGCGTGATCTTATCGCAATTCGAGATGCACACCATGGCATCAGCGCAATGGCCATTGACCATGTATTCAACCGAGTCCGCGATGATCTCGCGCGATGGCAGCGAATAGAGCATGCCGTCATGGCCCATGGCGATGCCGTCATCGACGGCAATCGTGTTGAATTCCTTGGCCACGCCACCCGCTGCCTCGATCTCGCGCGCCACCATCTGGCCGAGGTCTTTCAGGTGCACGTGGCCGGGCACGAACTGCGTGAAGCTGTTGACGACGGCGATGATCGGCTTGCCGAAATCGCCATCCTTCATACCCGTGGCACGCCACAAGCCCCGCGCGCCGGCCATGTTGCGGCCATGGGTTGAAGTGCGGGAACGATATGCAGGCATGGGGCTGTCCTATGAAACTGTGTGGCGTATCAGGCCGTTTAGCACCGCCAAGCCGCCCCGTGTACCGAAAAAGCGCGGGGCCCCTATGCGTAGTGCGGGTCAGAGCAGGCCCAGCTCCGCCAGCTCCCGGCGCATTTTTTCAGGAATGTCAGCCGCGCCCTTGCAGGTCTTGGCCAGGTCTGGCGGCGCATCTTCTTCCGCGAGGTAGCGCCAGCCCTGGAAAGCGCGGCGTGGCGTGGGCCGCACGGGAATGATCTTCGGCTTGAACACAATGCGACAACGCTCAATGCCGTCATCGCCGCGCACGGCTTCAAGGTCGGCAATCGGCTGCCGGCACAGGATCAGCCCTTTGATCACCCAGAACAGCGAGCCATTGGGAAGGATCTCGTCTTTGCGACGCGGGAACATGCGCGTCACATGGTCAAGCGTGTCCCTGCCCTTGCGGCATTCCGAAATCCAGTGATGCATGTGGTCAAGGGTTTCGACACCCACGCACAGCTTGAGAATGTGCAAGGTCATGGCCGAAAGCTGGTCTCTGGTGTGAACATGAGGCGCAAACTATAGTCCTCCCAACCCCGGCGCAATGTGCAGCCAGCAGCTGTGCAAAACCACCCGGCCCAACAGGAGCGCACCATGAACCACGTTGCCAAAGTGATTGAAATCACCTCGTCATCCGCCAAATCGATCGAAGACGCCATTGAAACAGGCATCCAGCGCGCCGACAAGTCTTTGGACAATGTCGAGGGCGCCTGGGTGCAGGACATCAAGTGCGTGGTCAAGAACGGCAAGGTGTCGGAATGGCGCGTGAACATGAAGGTCACCTTCCTGCTCAAGGAATAGACACGAACCCTCACGGACAGTTGAAGTCCATGACGCATCAGTGATTGGTAGTTGAGTGCCGGCCCATGCCAAGTGTCTGGCGTTCGGTGCTCGTTGCGCTGACCAGTCAACTTTCTAAGGAGCTTACTTATGAAAACCATCGCAATTTCGGGTGCCGCAATCGCCGCCGCTGCCCTGGGTCTCGCCATCGCAGGCACCAGCCTCACTGTCCCCGCCTCGGCGGCAGGTGCCGTCAAATGTGCTGGCATCAACTCATGCAAAGGCAAGTCGGAATGCCAGACCGCAAAATCGTCCTGCAACGGTCTCAACGCATGCAAGGGCCAGGGCTGGCTGTCCACCACCTCGGCCGAGGATTGCACATCAAAAGGCGGCACGGTTATTACAGGCTGACTGTTGTGAATCTGCAAAAACCGGAAAGCCTGGGCTTCGGCCTGGGCTTGCGCCCACAGCACTACGCCGAGATCCTGGACGGCAATCCGGCCATAGATTGGTTCGAGGTCATATCCGAAAATTACATGATCTCCGGTGGCCAGCCCCTGCGCATGCTGGATGCCATCACCGAACGCTATCCCGTTGTCATGCATGGCGTATCGATGTCGATTGCATCAACAGCCCCCCTCGACATGGAATATCTGTCAGAGTTGAAAAAACTGGAGCGGCGCGTCAAGCCAAAATGGATCTCGGACCATCTGTGCTGGACTGGCGTGCATGGCGTGAACCTGCATGACCTGTTGCCCATTCCCTACACGGAAGAGGCTTTGAAACATGTGGTGACGCGCATCAAGCAGGTTCAAGATATTCTGGGCCGCCGCATCGCCATCGAGAATGTCTCGAGCTACATCGCCTATGAATCGTCTTCGATGGAGGAATGGGATTTTGTATCGGCTATGGCGGAAGAAGCCGATTGCTGGCTGCTGCTTGATGTGAACAACGTGTTCGTTTCGGGCGTCAACCATGACTTTTCCACCCATGCCTTCATCCGCAATGTGCCCATCGACCGCGTGGTACAGTTTCATCTGGCCGGCCATAGTGAAGGAGAGATCGGCCTGATTGACACGCACGACAACGCTGTCTGCGATGAAGTTTGGAACCTCTATGGTCGAGCACTGGAGCGCTTCGGCGCGGTGTCAACCATGATCGAGCGCGATGACAACATTCCGCCTTTGGCCGAACTTGTTTCTGAACTGGACAAGGCACGCCAGATCGCCAAATCCGTACTCGGAAGGTGCGCCGCATGACTGCTACACTTGCCATGCTGCAGAACATCGTCCAGCACTGCATCCTCAACAAGAGCTCAGACGCACAGCAACACATTGCCACACCGCCAAAGGGCACACGTGAACAGGCCCTCGCCGTGTATCAGACGGCCTATCGCTTGCGGCTGACTGAGTTCCTGGCCAATGACTATGAAAAACTGCGCAGCTACATGGGCGAGGTGCGCTTCAACGAAATGGCTGAAGCCTATATCCGGGAAAACCCTTCACATGCCTCGAACGCGCGATGGTTCGGTCAAAACCTTCCAGCCTGGCTGAAGCAATCGGGCCGGCTCAGCCAACACCCAGAATGTACTGAACTGGCGGAGCTGGAACTTTCGCTTGGCACCGCATTTGACGCCATCGATGTTCCAAGCCTCGGCATCGAAGCACTAGCATCCATCCCACCCGAACAGATTGCCACCACCGCTTTCGCTTTTCACCCAAGTTTGCAAACGCTGGCGCAACGTCAAAACACCGCAAGCCTCTGGTCCGCACTCCAGTGCGGAGAAACACCTCCCCGCCCCTATGTTCAAGATGAACCACAAACCGTGATGATCTGGCGGCAAGGCAACCAGTCACGCTTCCGAATTCTCGGCGCGGAGGAACATATGGTGCTGGCCCAGGCCCGTGAAGGCGTGCCATTCGGTGCGCTGTGTGAGATGATGGCCTTCAGCCATGGCGCAGACGATGTGCCACTGCGTGCGGCCACCTATCTGCGCGGCTGGCTGGAAGCCGAGATCATCACCTCACTTCTGCCGGGTGCCTGAGAAATAGTTGCGCTGCAGCTTCTTGAACACGAAGTTGCATTCCTCTTCCGTGCCGATGTTGTGGTGGATCATCAAGTCGGCCAGCGCCTTGCCGTCGATCATGATCACCCGGTGCCGGATCACACGCAGGAATTTCTGGGCCGAAGCCGTGAAATGACCCGTGGTAAAAAAGATGCCCTTGCGCGAATGCCAGGCTTCCATGCTGCCCACAAATTCGCGTACCTGCGTGGAAGACACGCAATGTCCAGGGCGCAGACGTTTGGCCTGCAGCAGGATCACGTCAAGCCCCAGGGCATCCTGATGGATCACGGCGTCAATGCCACCATCATGACTGCGGCCGAGATGGCGCACGCCATCCGGCCTGCCGCCCGCATAGCCCATGGCCAACAGCAGATCGATGACCAGTTTTTCAAAAAAGGTGTAGGACTGAGCATAGACACGCGCCAGCAGCTCATCACGCAACTGGGCCACAGCTTGCATGTGCAGTAACGCTGCCTTGCCGGCGTGGATGTGCGTTGATGATGGCGGGCGGCTTTCGTCGTCCGGATCCGGACGCGCGCACGTGTCTGGCGCAGGTGGCCGATCCATAATCGGCAACCCAAGATGTTCACGGCCATCGAAAGGCGCGAACATGGGCTCACTGGCGTCGTCGCCATTCATGTGCATGCGCGGAATTTCCTGTGAATTACTCAACAGGAAATAGCAGAACGCCTCTTAAATGGCCTTGAAGTCCAGTCTACAGATTCAACGCATTGCCAGCAGGTTTCGTTAACGACACCTGCGGGGAGTGATGAAGGATTAACTTTATGCGCCAGCTTTGCTGACATAACAGCTGACGCCACCGGCTTTCAGCTTGCTGCATTTGGCTTTAGCAGACTCCTGCGTGTCGAAGCCGCCCAACCGCACACGGTAAAAGATACCCTTGGCACCGAGGTCAGCCTTGATGACAGCCGGCTTTTCGCGCGACAACACCTTGTGGGCACCAGAAATCTTCTTCCAGGATGACCAGGCCGCATCTTCACTCGTCGCCGAGGCAATCTGCACAACCCAGCCTGTTGCAGCTGCGGCGGCCTCAGGTGCCGGACTGATCGAGGCGGTCTGGTCTGCGGCATCGTCATTCGTATCCGTGCTGGCAATTTGCTCAGTTTCAGGCTGCGCCTTGACAGGCTTCGGAACAGCCGGAACATCGGCAACAGCCACTTTCACATCAGCTATTTGCTGCTCGGCTGGTTGCACTTCTGCAACGGCTTCAGGCAGGCGCTCGGTGAACACCTTCTTGACGTGGGCCTTCGGCGTTGCGGCAGGTTGCTCAGCGGAAGCGAGAATCTCCTGCGGAGGTTCGACAGCCGCCGGAAGTTCCTTCTTCACTGCTGTCGTGCCACCAGCCAGCGACGACACGGAGCCGGTGAGAATTGGGTCGGCGCCGGCGACTGCCGTGTCGGCCTTGGCTTGCTGGTCGCCCAGCAACACCAGTTGCGCACGCGCCTCGCCGAGGTTCGGATTGATTTTCAGGGCTTCATTGAAAGCCTTCTGCGCATCCAACGGACGGCGCAGTGCAAGATAGGTTGTGCCTGTGCCAAGGTAGACACGGGACGCATCGGGATAATGATAGCGGATAGCGCGCTCATAGTCCGAAAGCGCAAACAGCAGCTGACCCGAGTCACGCAGCGCGTTGGCCCGATTGTAGAAAGCCTGGGCGAACTGCGGATTGAGCAGTAGCGCCCCGGTATAATCTTCAACCGCCTGGGCGAGATTGTTGAGCTTCTGCTGCGAAAGGCCGCGGTTATAGAGCGCCGTTGCGCGCAAGGCCGGGGCCATCACATTCATTTTCAGGGCCGCCGAATAATCATCGATGGCCTTCTCGTGTTCATTGGTCTGCTGCCAGGCCAGCGCCCGGTTGAGCAACGCATTGACGGCCACTTCCGGTTCCAGCGAACCAGAATCGATCGCCTGGGTGAACTCACCAATGGCGCGTGTCGTATCGCCCTGCTGCAGGTCGGCATAGGCCTGACGCACCAGTTCGGAGTAATCGGACGAGGATGTGGCGAAGGCAGTGCCATGAGTCATGGCAGTCGCGGCAAGAAACGCGGCACTCACAAACGCAAATGATACACAACGGACTTTCATGTCCGTGATCATGAAGTGTTAGGGTTAAAAATCCCCTTCCCGGAATCGGCCGCAGGTGGGGTTTTTGGTCAATTTTCCCTTAACGCGATGAGTCGTTTTGAATTGTGACTCAGCTTTCACGCATCGTATGCGCCAGTTGGTCCACCAGCGGTTTCAAGAGATAAGACAGGGGCGAACGTGCCGTTGTCTGGATGAAGGCTTCGGCCATCATGCCCGGCTTCAGCTTGTTGTCACCCAACTTCTTGATCTCGCCAGCCGGAATGGTGATGCGGACCATATAGAATGGTGGTGAGTTGGCATCCGCCCGCGACACGTCAGCTGCAACCTGGGTCACCTGCGCGCTGATTTCGGGTGTCAGCCTGTTGAAACTGGGAAACCGCACCTGGGCCTTTTGCCCTGTTGAAATCTGGGCGATGTCATTGGGCGAAACCTGCGCCTGCAACACAAGGTCATCGCCTTCCGGCACAATCAGCATCAGCGTCTCGCCGGCTCCGATCACGCCGCCCTCGGTATGAACAGCCATCTGGTAAATCGTTCCGGTGATCGGAGACTTGATGGCGGTATGCTCCACCTTGGAAGAAAACGCCACGCGCCGCTCCTTGGCTTCGGCAATCTTGCCTTCGGTGTCACGCAGTTCTGTCAGTGCATCCGTTTTGGCGTCATCCGCCAGCTGCAAAATTCTGAGCTGGACTTCGTCAATTTTCGATTTCGAAGCGGCGCGGTTGGCAACCAGCGAACCTTTTTCACCTTCCAGGTTTGCAGCTTCGCGCTGTACCGCCATCACACGAGTGGCAGGCACAAGGCCATTGGCCTGCAGTTTCTTGAGACCGTCAAGTTCCTTGGCAATCAGCGCGGCCTGTTGCTTCTTTGAATCAAGCTCGGCATCCATGCCGGCAATCTGCTCCTTCAACTGGTCAATCTGCTGCTTCAACTGGTCAGTCTTGCCGTTGAGTGAATCAAGTGCTGACTGCAGCAGCTTGCGCTGCCCTGAAATGATCTCGGCAAGTGCCGGTTCGCTGCTGCGGGCCGCCAGCTCATCAGACAGTTTCAGATCGGTCGTTCCATCACGCTGGGCTTCCAGCCGCGCTTTCTTGACCAGCAATTCATCAAGCGTGGCCTGTGTGATGGCAAGCGACGCCTTGGCTTGCGTGGGATCGAGGATCACCAGATCCTGCCCGGCTTCAACACGGTCGCCATCCTTGACCAGAATGCGCGATACGATGCCACCCTCTTCATGCTGCACTTTCTTGGAATAGCTTTCCGCCACGATGGTGGCGCGCGCAATAACGGCCCCATTAAGCGTGGTCAGCAAACCCCACGCCACAAAAACCCCAATCATGGCAGCCAGGGACAGGTAACCGATGAACAGCGTACGGCGCAAAGATGAACGTGTGTCGATTTTTCTGATCATGTCTTAATTCCGGGTCTGCGGCACGGGCGGCTGCAACATTGGCTGTTGCTGCTGCGGCTTTGGTTGGGCGTTTCGCGTGACCTTGCTCAGCACCTCATCGCGCTTGCCAAGCGCCAGGGTACGGCCCTCGCCCAGCACTAGGATGTCGTGCACGGCGTTGAGTGCACTGGGGCGGTGCGCAACCACGACGACGGCAGCGCCGCGGGCCATCGAGGCACGCATGGCGCGATCAAGCGCTGCTTCGCCTTCGGCATCCAGATTGCTGTTCGGCTCGTCCATGACCAGTACCGCAGGATTTCCATAAAGAGCGCGCGCCAAAGCCACACGCTGCCGCTGGCCCGCTGAAAGCCTGGCGCCATTTTCACCAAGCTGTGTGTCATACCCCATCGGCAACCGCATGATCATGTCATGCACATTGGCCAGCCGTGCCGCCGCAATGATGTCATCAGGCTTTGGCGCATCGGAAAAGCGCGCGATGTTCTGCGCAACCGTGCCGTCGAAAAGCTGCACGTCCTGTGGCAGATAGCCGATGACACGCCCCCGCTCGTCGGACGTGCGCTGGTCGGATGTTGCGCCGTCCAAACGCACATGGCCATGTGTGGGGTGAATGAGCCCGACGAGCACCCGCGCCAGCGTCGATTTTCCGGCACCGGTCGGACCAATGACGCCAAGACCATGGCCTGGTTGAACGCGGAAATTCAATCCATTTAGGATGGGCTTTTGCTGATCCGGCAGAACGACCGTCAGGTTTTCGACATCAAGCTGCCCGCGCGGTTCCGGCAGCTGCATGCGCTGCACTTCTGGCGGCACCGCATCGAGAATGCGTTGCAACCGCTCCATGGCTTTGCGCACATTGGAAAACTGTGTCCAGTTGCCCACCGCCTGGTCCACAGGCGCAAGGGCCCTCGAAATCAGGGTTGATGACGCAAAGATCGATCCACCGGACAAATCACCCTTGATCACCAGATAGGCGCCAAGCGCCAGCATGCCCGATTGTATAAACAGGCGCACAACACGCGTGATTGAACCAAACCGGCTGGAAGCATCCGAAGCCAGCGTTTGCTGGTCGAGGGCTTGCTGCTGAACCTCTTCCCAACGCCGCCGCAACGCGCCGCGCATGCCGAGTGCATGCATCGCTTCTGCAGACCGCCGCGCTTCGTCGCTCATATTGGACGCGCGCGATTGCGCAGCCGTTGAATCCTGCACGGGCTTTTTTGTTGCGCGCTCCGTCATCAGCGCAAGCGCAAAGATAATGACCGAAGCGATGACCCCAAGGATCCCGAGGTACGGATGGAGGAATGAAACAAAAATCAGGTAAATTGGAACCCATGGCATATCAAGATAGGCCGTTGGCCCGGAACTCGACAGGAATTGCCGGATCTGCACCAGATCCTGGATCGGTTGTCCGCCCACGTTGTTACGCTTGTTGAGGCTGAGTTCTGCCGTTGCGTCAAACACCCGGCCACGCAGTGTTTCCTCGAAGCTGCGGCCCAGCCGCTGGAAGGCCCGCTGCCGCACACTCTCCAGGAAAGCATAATAGGCGTAAAGCACAGCCACGATGACCAGAAGCGCCACCAGTGTCGGCACGCTGCCTGATGACAGCACCCGGTCATAGACCTGCATCATGAAAATGGGGCCGGTCAACATCAGGATGTTGACGACACAGGAGAAAAGGAAAATGGAAACAATTGCCCCGGGATGGGCGAACAGGGCAGCACGGACTTCACCCCGCGACGCGGGGGCAGGACTGGGTTTCATGTAAAGCGCATCTCAATTGAAAGGGCGATCATAGCGCACCACAAGGTCTACGTCACGTTAATGACAAAAACGACATGATGAGCCTCTGCCCGTGTTCTAGAGGCAAAACGCTGTTGACGCCACAACCTCTTTCCTGCCAAATGCCTGCGTCCGGTGCTTCGCAGGGCCTTCTAAGGTCTGAAGCCTAACAGGGAACACGGAATGGGACGACCCAAATGGGGCCCTCGCCGTGACTGCCCCCGCAACTGTGAGGCGGGTTGGTTCAAAGCACATGCCACTGGGAAACCGGGAAGGCGCTTGAACCGACACCCCGCCGAGTCAGGAGACCTGCCGGACAAGAAGCCGGGCAATCTTGCCCACAACATACGGTCTCACGGAGGGTGAATATGACCACGAAGACAAACATTTCGACCCGCGCCATGTCCGAGCGTGCCACAGCCGGCATCGCCTCGCTGTTCCTCGGCATCTCCATGGTGTTCATGGTTGGCCTGTCGCATATCTCGGCGGTACACAATGCTGCCCACGACACGCGCCACGCCATCGGCTTTCCCTGCCACTAACCCACTGGTTTCATCATGATTGGCCGTTATGTGCTGGCTGCGCTTGTCGCAGGCCTGCTTGCTGGCTGCGTGCTGACCGCACTGCAGTATGTGCGCTTGTCGCCGCTCATTGCCGCGGCTGAAGTTTACGAGCATGCCGACGAAGCGCCTGCCGATGGAGCAACGACCG
>CALMEZ010000206.1 GCA_937864985.1 uncultured Alphaproteobacteria bacterium | reverse complement strand
CGAAGACCTTCAACTGATCAGTGCGCCCCTCGACTCCTATGGCGTCAACTACTACTACCCGGTGCTGGCGGCGGCGACGCCCGGCCCCGGCGAGGCCGCCGAGTCCACCGGGCTCCCCTACTTCTTCCGGCGGATCGAGGGCTACCCACGAACCGACTTCGATTGGCCGGTCGTCCCGGATGGGATGCGAATGCTTCTGGAGCGGCTGCATCACGACTACGCGCCCGGCGCGATGTACCTGGCGGAAAATGGCGCCGCCTTCCCCGACGTCGTGAGCGATGGCGCGGTGCACGACCCGCGTCGCATTGCCTACCTGGATGGCTACCTGCGCGCGGCGCACGCGGCGATCGCGGCGGGGGTTCCACTGCGCGGCTATTTCGTGTGGTCGTTCATGGACAACTTCGAATGGTCGCTTGGGTACAGCCAGCGCTTCGGGCTTGTGTACGTGGACTACGCGACGCTGGAGCGGATTCCCAAGGACAGCGCCACGTGGTATCGCAACGTGATCGCCGCCAACGGCGGCAAGCTGCCGGACAATATCGCCAAGCATTAATCGTCCATCGACGGTTTTCCAGGAGCTCGCGGCGTTCTCGCCGCGGGCTTTTTTGCTTCACCACGTGTCGACGAACGGACGCTTGCGGGCGGCGCGCGGCTGGGACAAGCCTTCGGACCATGTTCCGGTGATCGCCGAGTTTGCAATTTAACTGGAAAATTTCTTCATCACGTCCATTATCGCCTTCCGCCACCAATTTAGGGGCGGACGACGGGGGACCACGATGGAAAACGCGCGTATCGCTTATGATTACAAGGACCTGAAGAAGAGCCTGCGTTATGTCATTCAAAAGCTGATGAAGCTTGACGATGGTGATTACGTGGAACTCGATTTTCTGGCGACGGAAGACATTGGCCGCTTCTGCAGGATGGTCGGCTTCAAACGCAACTGGGCAGGGCGCACCATTGATGAAATCTGTGGGAAGCCGAAGCCTGATTTTGGGCCGAAAGTCGTCCAGGCTGACGACGCGCGCATTGTCCTCAACATTCTCAAGAGCCTGATTAAATCGGATGTCTTTTCATCCCATGATGGCAGCCCTTTCGACAAAACCCTGCTAAATGATTTTTTCGACAAAGGCGGGCGCTTTGCCGGCAAGCCGACGCTGGGGCATTTCTGGGAATTCCAATATGCGCTTCAGGTCGAGCTTGAACATGGGCGCACGCGCGGTACCAATGTGACCAACAACCACCCCTTGCTGACAGCCTTTGTTGTGATGGCGCATCTGGCTGAGGATACGCTGTATTATGCGCGGCTGTGGTGCATGGAAACAGAAGGCGAGCTGACCAACGCAGTTCTCGCTGGAAAGAAGAAAGACGAGATTGCTGATATTGCCGAGGAGCTGGTGAGGGCCAAGGCCTATTTGGGAAAACGGCTTGTCGAGAAGGCGGATGCAAATGACATGGAGATACCGGTCTGAAAGCTGGCTACCCGCTTAGTATCGGAACTGTTCGTTCAACACGCGCTCGGCCAGGCTGTGGCCGGGATCGAAGAGAAGCTTGACGCGGCGCTTCTTGTCTTCGGCGATTTCGACGGTCGCAACATGACGGACTTCGTTGTGATCAGCCACGGCAGCGACGGGCCGTTTTTCCGCTTCCAGGATTTCCAGTTTCACATGGGCATTTCGGGGAAGGATGGCGCCACGCCAGCGCCGGGGCCGGAACGCGGAAATCGGTGTGAGGGCCAGAAGTGGCGCGCCAATGGGCAGGATGGGGCCATAGGCTGAGAGATTATAGGCCGTGGAGCCGACCGGCGTGGCCACCAGCAGTCCATCGCAGATCAATTCTTCCAGCCGGGCGCGGCCGTCAATGGAGATGCGGATCTTGGCGGCCTGGTGCCTTTGGCGCAGCAGGGACACTTCATTAAAGGCGATGGCCGAGTGGCGCGCACCATCGAATGTGGTGGCGGTCATGCGCAGAGGATGAATATAATTCTGCTCAGCGGCGCGCAACCGCTCACGCAGGCGCTTCTCGCTGTAGTCATTCATCAGAAAGCCGACAGTGCCGCGGTTCATGCCGTAGATCGGAATGGAGGTTGACATGAAGCGGTGCATGGTTTGCAGCATCAGGCCATCGCCGCCGAGCGCCACGACACAATCTGCCTTCTCGGGCGTGACATTGCCGTAGAGCTTTTCGAGACGGTTGGCGGCGCGCTTTGCTTCCGGCGAACCGGAATGGAAAAAGGCGATTTTCGTGAAACTCATGCCGTGCCCGATGAATTGACAGTTGCGTGTGCAGGCTACAATGAAGGCTGAAACATTAACAGCGCCTTTTAGGTCAAGGTTTATGCGCCGCATTGTGATGTGTACGACGTGCCGTTTCCCCGATGGCCGCAAGACGGATGAGGCAGGCCTCACTGGCGGCCAACGGCTGATTGCCGAGATGCGCGCCGTGCTGGCCGCGCAGGGGCGAGCTGATGTTGAGGTGGTCGAACAGGCCTGTCTGTGGAACTGCACGCAAAGCTGTTCGGTGGCCATCCATGATACGGTGCGCTTCAGCTATATCACAGGCCGGCACCAGCCTTCGCGGGAGCAGGCAGCGGCGATCCTCGAATGGTTTGACATGCATGGCAGGACGGAGCGCGGCGAAGTGCCGTTCCGGGAGTGGCCTGATCCGATGCGCGGGCACTTTATCGCGCGTATTCCGCCAGCAGCGGGGGAAGTGTCATGACTGTCGTGCTGGTGCTGGGCGGCGCGCGTTCCGGCAAATCGCGCTATGCGGAAAGCCTGGCTTCGGGCGAAAAACACTATGTGGCGACTGCCCAGGCCTTTGATGATGAAATGCGCGCGCGCATTGCGGCTCACAAGGTGCAGCGTGGGGACGGATGGGTGACGCATGAGGCGGTGTTTGAGTTGCCGGAGGTATTGATCCGGGAGATGCATGATGGGCGGTTCGTGCTGGTTGACTGCCTGACGCTATGGCTATCGAATGTGATGTTGGCGGAGCAGGATTGGCAAGCTGCCCTGGATCAATTGCTGGATGCCTTGCGCGCGGCGAAGGGCACGGTTGTTCTGGTGTCCAATGAGGTGGGCATGGGGCTGGTGCCTGAAACGCCCCTGGGGCGTGCCTTCCGTGATGCGCAGGGAGTGGTGAACCAGCGTGTGGCTGCCGTAGCAGATCACGCAGTGTTTGTTGCGGCGGGGCTGCCGCTGCCGCTCAAAGGACCACTGCCAGGGCGGTGAGCAGGGCTGTCATGATCCACATGGCGCGATCATAAAGTTCAAGTGCGGGCGCTATATCGGCGCGCGTCAGGGTTTCCCGGCCGCTGCCCATCCAGGCGAGATCCAACACCTCTCCTTCGTAGGCGCGCGGACCACCGACGCGAAGGCCAAGCGCGCCGGCCATGGCGGCCTCTGGCCAGCCTGCATTGGGTGAACGGTGCCGGCCCGCATCGGCCCACATGCTGGAGAGACTTTGTTTGGATGCAACCTTGCTGTTGAACAGGGCGGCAGCCGCGAAGAACAACCCGGTGAGGCGTGAGGCCGGGAGGTTCACGAGGTCGTCGATCCTCGCTGCCGCAAAGCCAAAATGGCGATGATGATCGGTGAGGTGACCGATCATGGAATCGGCGGTGTTGATAACCTTGTATGCGACAAGGCCGGGAAGACCCGCCACGGCAAACCAGAAGAGGGGGGCGACAATGCCATCAGCCGTGTTTTCGGCGAGGCTCTCCAGCGCAGCGCGGGTGACGCCGCTTTCGTCAAGTGCCGTCGTGTCACGGCCGACAATCATTGATACGGCTGCGCGGCCTTGCGCCAGTGAAGATGACAGGCCGCGGTTGACGGCCGCAACATGATCACGCAGCGATTTCTGCGCGATGAAGGGGGTGGCGACCAGAGCCTGCCACAGCCACGGCACCGGCAGATGATTAAGGATGTTCTGGATGATCCAAGCCGGGAGAGTGCAGATCAGGATGACGCCGAGCAGGGACACCGCGCCCAACAGATGGGAGCGGGTAGGGTTTGTTGGTTCAGTATTGAAGCGCTGGTCGGCGAGGGCGATGCAATCTCCCATCCATTGCACGGGGTGGCGGATGGCATTTTGCAGGATCGCGGGATAGCCGACGGCACGTTCGATGACCGATGCGAGGGCGGGAGCCAAGGTGATCACAAGTGCACCGGTTCTGCGAGGGCAAGAAGCTGATCGACGGCGATGTGACGTTCGAGGTGGCTGGCCAATGCATCCAATGTCGCGTCCACTGTTGCGTCATATTGGAAGCTGCTCGAGGATGCGCCGAGCGCCCGCAGAAATGCGTGGCGGAAGCCATCGCTGGAAAAGCAGCCGTGCAGGTAAGTGCCTGATATGCGGCCATCGGGAGATGTGGCGCCTTCGGGTTTTCCGGACACGGTGGCGAAGGGGCTGTTGCAGGCGGCGCCTGTGGTTTTTCCCAAATGGATTTCATAGGCCGAGATGGCTTGGCCGGATGCGACGTGCAGGGCTTGGGTTTGCGTGACACGCTTTTCCGGAGCGAGGGTGGTTTCCACATCGAGCAGGCCGAGGCCGGGCACCGAACCGGCCTTGCCTTCGAGACCGTGCGGGTCGTGGACCATGCGGCCCAGCATCTGATAGCCGCCACACAGACCCAGCACCCGGCCGCCGCGCCTGACATGGGCTGCAATATCAATGTCCCAGCCGTTCTGGCGCAGGCTGGCGAGATCGCTTACGGTGGATTTTGAGCCGGGAATGATGACGAGGTCACAGGCGGGGATGGCTTCTCCTTGTTGCACAAAGCGGACCGAAACGCCGGGTTCGAGGC
>CALMEZ010000205.1 GCA_937864985.1 uncultured Alphaproteobacteria bacterium | reverse complement strand
CTGGCAGCAAGGCATCGCATGGGCCAAGGACGCGGGCGCCACGATCAAGCGCATCAGCCTGCCGCATACCAAGTACGCACTGCCGACCTATTACATCGTCGCGCCGGCGGAAGCGTCGTCCAATCTCGCCCGCTATGACGGCATGCGCTACGGCGCGCGCGTCGCGGGTAAGGACCTGAACGGCACCTATGAGAACACGCGCGCCGCCGGCTTTGGCCGCGAAGTGCAGCGCCGCATCCTGATCGGAACCTATGTGCTTTCCGCAGGCTATTACGACGCCTACTACGTCCGCGCCCAGAAAGTCCGTACACTGATCAAGCGTGATTTCGATGAAGCCTGGAACAAGGTTGATGTTGTGCTCACACCCGCAACGCCTTCCGCGGCATTCGCGCCGGGTGAAATCACCGATCCATTGCAGATGTACTTGAACGACGTCTTCACCGTCACCGTCAACATGGCGGGCCTGCCGGGCATTGCCGTGCCTGCCGGGATTTCGGGAGATGGCCTGCCATTAGGTCTTCAGATCATCGGTAAGCCGTTTGACGAAGAAACCCTGTTCCAGACTGCCTTTGCCATCGAGCAAGCGGCGGGCAAATACGTGGCACCCCAATGGTGGTGACGGGCTAATGCAGCCCTATGTGACCTGGCCGTCAGCCCTCGCGCTGATTGCGCCGCTGGGGCTGGCTGTGGCTTTCCTCACTTGGTCATGGACCGCGCCGAAGCGGCAACAGGGCTGGAAATACGTCACCGCAGGCGTAGGCTATGGCATCGCCTGTCATGGCAGTCTTGGGCTTGCAACGTTGATCGCCGTTGTGTGGTTGTCAGTTGGCTCCCATCGGAGTGACGCGGCATTCCAGATGCAGGTGGCCTGGTGGCTGTCACTGGCTTTCGGGTTGTCGGCTGCATGGTGCGCCCACCGCATGGCTGCCATCGCCCGCATGGGAGTTCGCTGGCGCGGCGGTGAAGTGTTCTGGCGGCAATCCGGCGGGGAAGTGGGGCAACCGATCAGCAAGGCTGTGGCGATCACGCCGTCCCGCTGGGGTGGCGCAACCCGTATTCGCTTCGACACGGGACAACAGCTTTGCCTGGATGAAATGGCCGCACGTGCAGGCGAGCTGCTTGCAGATATCGAAGACGCAAGCGGCCTTGCCGATCCTGATCGCGCGCCCGAACATTAACGCGTCAGCGCATTAACCACATCTCTAAAGTTTTACTTAACTTGTTCCGAACTGGAACAGGCCCCCGCTTTACTTCTCCGCGCCTTCAATTTACCTTTCATTAACGATTGAGGCGGGCCTGCGGCCATTTGGTCCCCACAATTGCGGTGCGTGAGTGGAGTGGGGTCATGAAGGCAGTTGGAGCGGGTGTTGTTTTCGCAGCAATGGTCGGCTGGTCTGTTCTTGCCTCAGCACCCGCAGCAAACGCTGCTTCTGAATCTTCAAAGTTTGAAACAGCCTATGGCGCAACCTTGCCACCGGTCGGCTATGTCCGCTTTTGTGCCCGCAACCCGGCAGGCTGCAAGCCTGTAAATCATTACGACGGCCAGCTGAAGATGACGCCAAAGCTTTGGGAAGCGCTCTACACACTGAACACGCGCATCAATTCAGCAGTTAAGCCGGAAAGCGACCAGGATCTCTACGGCGTTCCCGAATTTTGGACTTACCCCACCGCGGCCGGCGATTGCGAAGACTACGTCCTCGAAAAGCAGAAGGAACTTTTGGCACTGGGCGTACCGTCAGGGAACCTGCTGATCACTGTAGTTCGCGACGAGAAGGGCGACGGGCATGCTGTGCTTACGGTCGCCACGGCAGATGGTGATTTCGTGCTCGACAACCGCCGCAACGACATTCGCGCCTGGACAGACACGGGCTACAAGTTTTTGAAGCGCCAATCCGAGCAGGACCCGAAGGCTTGGATCGCCTTGACGGTAACACCCGTCACCAGCGTCACCACGGTTGCAGGCAACAAATAACAAGCACCACCCTGCAAATGAAAACCGGCTGCGGAGGGGGCTCGCAGCCGGTTTGTTTTTTTTGGGGGGGGCGTTACTCGCAGACCAGCTTCTTCTTCCAGCTGACATACTTGACGCCATCGATCCACTTGACCTTCTTGACCGTCACATAGCCGCAATCCGGGGCATAGTAGCCCGTATCATAGTAGCCATAGCCTGGATCAACAAACAGGCCTGGCAGGCCGACGTTGACGTTGAGATGCACCTTGGCTTCCGCAGTGGAAACGGTGGCGGCGAGACCGGCAGCAATCGAAGCGGCGGCGGTGAGGGCGATCAGTGTCTTCTTCATGAGAGTGTTCCTTCCTGGTTGTTGCTTCATTGGTGTGGATCACCGTTGATGGACACCCTTATGAAGCTTTGCGCCTGAACCCGGTCTGAGCCCGCCGTTTATCCCCCGTTCATCTTGGCACAAAAAAGGGGGCCGAAGCCCCCTTAAAAGTGCATCAATTCAATTACTTGACATCAACCAGCCGCAAATAGGGCTTCAGCGTGTTCCAGCCCTGCGGGAATTTTTCCTTGGCGGCGTCATCAGAAATTGATGCGAGGATGATGGCTTTTTCACCCGGCTTCCAGTCAGCTGGTGTTGCAACCGACTTTGTCGCTGTCAGCTGTAGGGAATCGATCACGCGCAGGATCTCATCAAAATTGCGGCCCGTGCTCATCGGGTAGGTCAGGATCAGTTTGACGCGCTTGTCAGGCCCGATGACGAACACATTGCGCACCGTTGCGTTGTCGGCTGCCGTGCGTGATTTGGCTGTGCCGGAGGCATTCGGATGAATCATGCCATAAAGCTTGGCAACGGTCATTTCGCTGTCGCCGATCATCGGATATTTCACGTCAGCGCCAGTAACGTCCTTGATGTCCTGCTTCCAGCGCAGATGATCATCAACGCTGTCGATGGAAATGCCGAGCAGCTTCACGCCGCGCTTTGCAAATTCCGGAGCCTTGATGGCAACGGCACCCAGCTCAGTCGTGCAGACAGGCGTGAAATCCTTGGGATGGGAGAACAAGACGGCCCATCCGCCCTCAATGTAGTCGTGGAACTTGATCCGGCCTTCGGTGGTGTCGGCTTCAAAGTCAGGGGCAATGTCGCCCAGTTGCAATGCCATGTTGGCCTCCTTGGAAAGATAAATCCTGTTTAGCGGATATTTCGTTCGGAATAAAGAACAAAATGACAGGCCTGCTCTGTGAGATTCTGGGAGCTTTTGGCCGCGAGCTTGCCCGTTCATCTTGTTCCATGCGAAGACAGGCCATGACTGATGGACACCAAACATCGCGACCCGGTTTTTTTACACTGCTGCGCCGCTATTTTTTCACGGGCCTCGTCATCCTCGCACCCGCCGTCATCACGGTATGGATCACCATCTGGTTCATTTCCTTCTTTGACAGCTGGGTGAAGCCGCTCATCCCCTACGCTTACAATCCCGACAACTACGTGCCGATAAAGATTCCCGGCACCGGCTTGCTGTTTGCGCTGTTGATCATCACAGCAGCGGGCGCCCTCGGCGCGAACCTGGTCGGGCGCACTGTGCTCGGCTGGTGGGATCATCTGGTGCAACGCACACCCGTGGTGCGGTCCATCTACAAGAGTTCAAAGCAGATCTTTGAAACTATCTTTTCCGAAAAAGGAACGAGCTTCAAACAGGTCTGCCTCGTGGAATGGCCACGGCGCGACGCCTGGACGGTTGCCTTCATCTCCAAGGAAATCGACGGCAGCCAGATCGGCTATGAAGCAGGCAGGCGATTTTATTCGATCTATGTCTCAACAACGCCGAACCCAACCTCAGGCTATGTCTTTTTCGCGCCGGAAGAGGACGTGAAGATCCTCGATATGTCCGTCGAAGACGGATTGAAACTCGTGATTTCCATGGGGCTCATCGTGCCCGATGGATCGTTGCTCAAGAAACCTCAGCCAGACTTGATCGGCCGCACGGCGGCATCACGCTCAAAAACGTAAAGCAAATGGCGCAGCGCTTCGCCGCGAGGTGTTTCCAGATTTGGGTCTCGGTTCAGGATCAGTCGCGCATCATCGCGCGCCGCAACAAGCAATTCACCATGGACGGAAAGATCGGCCATGCGGAATTCGGGAAGGCCTGATTGCTGCGTGCCCAGCACTTCTCCAGCGCCGCGCAAACGCAAATCCTCCTCGGCAATGATGAACCCGTCTTCCGTGGTCCGCATGATTTCCAGCCGCGCCCGGGCATTGTCGCTCAGCGGCTCCTGATAGAGCAGAAGGCAATGACTCTTGGCTGTGCCGCGCCCCACGCGGCCCCGCAGCTGGTGCAATTGCGCAAGGCCAAAGCGTTCGGCATTTTCAATCACCATGATGGCCGCCTCGCGCACATCAACACCCACTTCGATTACGGTTGTCGCCACCAAAATGGACGTACGGCCGGATTTGAAATCCGCCATTACAGCGTCGCGCTCCGGCCCCTTCATGCGCCCATGCAGCAGTCCGACATGGCCGGGGAAAATTTTGTCGAGAAACGCCTTGCGCTCTTCCGCAGCGGCAAGATCAAGCGCCTCATTTTCCTCGACCAGCGAACACACCCAATAGCAGCGGTTGCCCTGCGCGAGACTTCGCTTTAACCCATCAACGACATCACCAAGCCGCTCCATTGGCATCACGCGCGTTTCAACCGGCAAGCGGCCCGGTGGCTTTTCCGTAAGGCGCGAAACATCCATGTCGCCATAGGCCGTCAGTGCCAGTGTGCGCGGAATCGGTGTTGCGGTCATCACAAGCAGGTCCGGCGCAAACTGCGCCTTGCCCTGCAAGGCCATGCGCTGGTGAACACCGAAACGATGCTGCTCATCAATCACCACAAGACCAAGGTCACGGAATTCGACGCCTTCCTGAAACAGGGCATGTGTGCCGATCAGCACGTCAATGCGCCCCGCCGCCAGGTCATCCAGAACCTGCTCGCGCAGCTTGCCTTTTTCCCGCCCGGTCAAGATAGCAAGGCGCATGCCTGCAGCCTCGGCAATCGGCTGCAGTGAACTCATGTGTTGCCGTGCCAGCACTTCAGTCGGTACCATGAAGGCGCCTTGCACGCCGGCCTCCACCGCGATGGCCAGCGCCATCAGCGCAACCACGGTCTTGCCCGCTCCCACATCGCCTTGCAGCAAGCGAACCATGCGCGTGGCTTCCGCCATGTCATGGGCGATGTCGCGCAGTGCGGCGTCTTGTGCACCCGTTGCGCGATAGGGAAGGGCGGCAAGAATCCTGGCGCGCAACCTGCCATCGCCAGCCAGGGCCCGTCCCGCTGTGCGCTTCATGTGCTGGCGGACCATGGCCAATGCCAACTGGTTGGCAAGCAGCTCGTCATAGGCAAGCCGGGCCCGCACACCATGCGATGGGTCGGCATGGGCCGGCGTCGGCAGCATATGGCTGTCGTGCAATGCCTCCTGCAATCCGGGCCAGGTATTGCGCGCCAGCCAAGCCGCATCCTGCCACTCGGGCAGCGATGGCACTTTGGGCAAGCTCTGCAGAATGGCTTTGAGATAGGTCTTTGACGAAAGCCCGGCGGTCAACGGATATACCGGCTCAATGGCAGGCAAGGCATTGAAGGTGTCTGGCGCGAGAATATGGTCCGGATGGGCCATCTGGGCCTCGGCGCCATACCAATCAACGGTTCCGGAGATGACGCGTCTTTCGCCTTCCGGCAACTGGCCTTTGATCTGATCGCCAAACACCTTGAAAAACACAAGTGTCATCTGGCCTGTGTCATCATGCACTTCCACCCGGTACGGGATGCCGGAACGCCCCATCGGTGGCGGCCTGTGCCGCCCCACCGTCACTTCAACCGTCACCACACCTTGTTGCGGCAACTGATTGATCTTGCACCGGTATCTGCGATCAACGAAGCCAACTGGCAGGCGCAGCAGCAGGTCCAGGACCCGCACATCATGGGCCGGCCGGCCTAACGCCTTGGCAAACAGCCGCGCCACCTTGTCGCCAACGCCTTTGAGGCTTGTCAGCGAAGCAAACAGCGGATTGAGCAGGGTGGGGCGCATGCCAGCTGTTTTCCTGCTTCTGCCGTTGCGGCGCAAGCATTTCAAAACTAAACACCCCGCCATGACCACCCCGATTGCCAGCAATGATCCGAAAGCAGCGATGCGCAAGCGACTGTACTGGCGCGCCAATCATCGCGGCATCAAGGAAATGGACCTTCTCATTGGCGGCTTTGCCGAGGCCCGGCTTGCCACCATGACAGATCAGCAACTGGCCGAATTCGAGCAGATTCTTGAAATTCCGGATCAGACGATGCTGGCCTGGCTCGTCTCACAGGAAACCGTGCCAGATGATCAGTCGTCACCCTTGCTCCACGAAATCCTCGCCTTCAGGCCTGCGCTGACCGCATGACGCCGCTTGAAAGCCTCGTACAACGCCTCGACACTCCGGGGCGCATCCTCGCTAGCGCCGTTCCGTCGGGGCTGGTGCCGATGCTGTTGCCCGCCGTTGCCGGCAACCGGGTCCACCTCCATATCTGCGCTGATGATCAGGCCATGGCGCAACTGGCCGAACAGGTGGCCTTCCAGCAGCCAACACTGAAAGTCATCCAGCTGCCGGCATGGGATTGTCTACCTTATGACCGCGTGTCTCCGGCCGCGGAAGTGATTGCCGCGCGCCTCGCAGCCTTTGCGGAACTGCTGCAGCCGCAGCGCGGCCAGGCTTTGGTGCTGACAACCATCAATGCCGTTCTGCAACGGGCCATTCCCCGCAGTGTCGTGCAGAACGCGCACTTCGCGCTGCGTCCCGGCCAGCGCCTCGATGGTGAGAAGCTTCAGCTGTTCCTTGCCGAAAATGGTTACGTGCGGGAGAGCACCGTCGTCGAACCCGGCGCCTTCGCCGTCCGCGGCGGATTGATCGATATCTTCCCCACGGGTGCTGAAGAGCCGATCCGCCTCGATTTCTTCGGCGATACACTTGAAAGCATCCGCAGCTTCGATGCCGAAACCCAACGCACCACCGACCAGTTGAAGGGCTTTGACCTGCGCGCCGCCAATGAGGTGATGCTCAACAGCCAGACCATTGCCGCCTTCCGCAAGAACTACGCTGAGGCCTTTGGCGGTCTCGACACCTCTGATCCGCTCTATGAATCAGTCACGGCAGGCCGGCGCTACCAGGGCATGGAACACTGGCTGCCGCTGTTTCACGGCGATCTCGAAACGGTCTTCGATTATCTGCCCGAAGCGACTGTTTCCGTCGCTCACATGGTGATGGAGGCCGCCGATGCGCGGCTCGTTCAGGTCAATGAATATTACGATGCCCGACGCGAGGCCCTGACCAAACAGGGCTTCGGCGCTGCCCCCTACAAGCCACTGCCGCCAGACAGACTTTACCTCTCCAGTGATGAATTGCAGAAGCGCCTGGCTGACCGCACGCTGATCGAGTTCACGCCCTTCGAGCGACCCGAGAGCACAGCCATCAGCTTCCATGGCCGCCAGGGCCGCAGCTTTGCCGCCGAACGTGCCGAGGCCGGTCGCAACATCTATGATGCCGTGCGTCAGCACATCACCGACCTGTTGAACATCGGAAAACGCGTCATCCTCACGGCGTGGAGCGATGGTTCGGCGGAGCGTTTGGCCACCATCTTGCACGATCATGATGTCTCGAACATCGCCGACGCAAAATCCTGGGCGGATGTCCAGACGCGCGACAAGAGCCTCGTCAACATCATCGTCCAACCATATGAGGATGGCTTTGAGACGCCGGATTTCGCACTCATCACCGAGCAGGACATTCTGGGCGACCGGCTGGTACGCCGCGCCCGCAAGGCTCGGAAGGCCAGCGATGTCATCGCCGAGCTGTCATCGCTGTCACCGGGCGACCTCATGGTCCATGTCGATCACGGCATCGGCCGCTTCGAAGGCTTGAAGACCATTGAGGTGCAGGGCGCGCCGCATGATTGCCTGTTGCTGATCTATCACAACAATGACCGCCTTTTCATTCCCGTCGAGAACATTGATCTCCTGTCGCGTTACGGCTCTGACACCGAGGGCGTGCAGCTGGACCGCCTCGGCGGCGGCGCATGGCAAGCCAAGAAGGCCCGCCTCAAGCAGCGCATCCGCGAGATCGCCAATGAACTGATCAAGACCGCCGCCGCTCGTGAATTGAAAGCAGGCGAGGTGCTGGCCCCGCCAGAAGGCGCCTTCGACGAATTTTCGGCGCGCTTTCCCTATTCGGAAACCGATGATCAGCTCAACGCCATCGAAGCTGTTCTGGATGATCTGCAAAAGGGCCGGCCCATGGATCGCCTCGTCTGTGGCGATGTGGGCTTCGGCAAAACCGAAGTGGCCCTGCGAGCCGCATTCGTCGCGGCTTACGCTGGCAAGCAGGTGGCCGTCGTGGTGCCAACCACGCTGCTGGCCCGCCAGCACTACAAGAACTTTGTCGAGCGCTTCAAAGGCCTGCCTCTGCGCCTGGCCCAGGCCTCGCGACTTGTGGGCCGCAAGGAACTGGACAAGGTCAAGGAAGGACTGACCGATGGTTCAATCGACATCGTCATCGGCACCCATGCTCTCCTGACCGGAAACATCAAGTTCCGCGATCTCGGCCTGCTGATCATCGATGAGGAACAGCACTTCGGCGTCAAGCACAAGGAACGCCTCAAGGAATTGCGCACCAATGTCCACGTGCTGACGCTCACCGCAACACCGATCCCCCGCACGCTGCAACTGGCCCTGTCGGGCGTGCGTGAAATGTCGTTGATCGCCACACCACCCGTCGACCGTTTGGCGGTGCGCACCTACATCTCGCCGTTTGATCCTGTTACCATCCGTGAGCACCTGCTGCGCGAGCATTTCCGCGGCGGCCAGAGCTTCTATGTCGTGCCGCGCGTGACGGACCTCGATGACATCGCGGATTTCCTGCGCAACACCGTGCCGGAGGTGAAATTCCGCACCGCCCATGGCCGCATGGCGCCCACCGAACTTGAAGACATCATGACCGGTTTCTACGACCGCGCCTTTGACGTGTTGCTCTCCACCACGATTGTCGAATCCGGCCTTGATATTCCCACCGCCAACACACTGATCGTGCATCGCGCCGACATGTTCGGCCTGGCGCAACTCTATCAGCTGCGCGGCCGCGTTGGCCGTTCCAAAACGCGGGCCTACGCGCTGCTCACCACCCCGCCGGGCCGCGCCCTGAACCCCAATGCCGAGCGTCGCCTCGAAGTGCTGCAATCGCTGGATTCCCTCGGTGCGGGCTTCACCCTGGCCAGCCACGATTTGGATATCCGCGGCGCCGGCAACATGCTGGGCGAGGAGCAATCCGGCAACATCCGCGAAGTGGGCTTCGAACTTTACCAGGACATGCTGGAAGAAGCTGTGGCCCAGCTGCGCGCCGGCGATGGCGTTGCCGAAGACGACGGGCAATGGTCGCCGCAAATCAACATTGGCACCTCAGTTCTGATCCCTGAAAACTATGTATCCGATCTGCAGGTGCGTCTCGGCCTCTATCGCCGCCTTGCTGACTTTACCGGCCAGGACGAGATCGATGCCTTTGGCGCCGAACTGCATGACCGTTTCGGCCGTCCGCCGGAGGACGTCGAACACCTGCTGCAGATCGTGTCAATCAAGCTCCTGTGCCGCGCCGCCAATGTGCAGTCGGTTGATGCCGGCAGCAAGGGCGCAACCATCGCACTGCGCAATGGCGTGTTCCCCAAGCCCGCCAATCTGGTGCAATGGATCAGCGGGCAGGGAACGCTGGCCAAGCTGCGGCCGGATATGAAACTGGTGATCCTGCGCGACTGGGACACGCCAGCCCAACGCCTCAAGGGCACACGCACTTTGATGCAGACACTGGTGAAGCTGGCGGCTTAGCTGAACCGCAATTTGGCCATTTCAAGAATAATTTCATTTTCTTCTTGACATTGGGAATGAAGGGTTCTATATTCGTTCCAAGTCGAGTGAAACCGGTCAGGAACGAGACCCTCCAAAAAAGCCGTTCACCTCCACTGGAGGTGCCCCACCGGATGGATGTCTGGCGGCACCTGCGCGGCGGGCTTGGTGTGACGACACGCAGGCCCCGCGCTAGCCCCTGAAAAGGGTTCCCGTGAGAGTTGGGCCGGCATCCGCACCGGCCACGTCAGCGGAAGGGCTGACTGTGCGGATCGTAACGCCGGGATTCTGTTTGCTCTGAACTTCCGTGCGGGCCCTTTCCGTTTGCACAGAGATTTTTGGGCGTAGTTCACCTCATTGACGCAATAGGCACAAAACGCATCCCGGGACTGGAATCTGATTTGGTTTCGTTGAACCATCTGCTCCCCACTTGCGTCATTCCAAAAGCGCGCAACCGCGCGCTATTTGGAACCCAGCTTTTTGCAGCAAGTTCAAAGCGGGGTTCCAGATGGTCCGCGCTTGCGGACCTCTGGAATGACGACATAGAGGTGATTGCTGTGGTGATTGCCTCAATCAAACAAGATGACGCTCGAGTGCCTGTCTTTTCGTCGAGACTTCCGGGGTGTTGCAAAATTTGTTAGGCAGGGACATGCTCTCAATGATGCAACGGATAGGTGTTTTAGTCGCGCTGGCAACAAGCCTTACGATAGGAGGTTTTGCCGCGGCGGGGCAGATCAAATACACCTATCTCAAAGTGGGCGAGGGCGAAGGCGCTTTGGTCTATGCCTTCACGTCAAAGCAAGCCTGCGAGGCGGCACGGCGCAAATACGATGCAGACTGGGCCCGCATGATCCGGCAATTGAAGAAGAACATTGGCAATCATGGAACATTTGCAGCGGCACCAAGGGCGCGGTGTATGAATAGCCTGCCTTATGGGTTTGTGCGGAGGAGGGTCGAAGGGTGAGTGGGCGTGAGCAGCATATGGTCACCGACATCCTCTCTGCCTACGGTGAAGACGGCAACCCTACTTTTCGTGATGAGGCAAGACAGCTCTCTAAAACAGCAACCTTTCCTTCGCTACCCTCGGAAATTTGACCACGGCGGTCACGCAGGTTCACCCGGATTTTGCGAGCCTCCTCTTTAGCTGAGTTGACGACATTCGATATTGTTTGGGTATCTGCAGACAATTCTTCAAATACCATTTGAACGCTTGAATCTGTTTTGTCCAAGCTTTCTCCCTTGAAATACTCATGCACACAAATGAAAAAGAAATAATCACCAAGACCCGAATTGTCAGCCGATTTTCCGCTGTCAGCACTAACCGCCCCACCCGACAGTATGAAAAGAAGTGCCAATATCTCGAGTGAATAGCGTGCAGATTTCATGACAATCGCAATGTGGCATATCGATTCACCCCGCCAACAAAAAGTCGGAGAAGGATGGGCTTTCGTTTCACCCCGCGTAATTCTGCCCCTCCGCATCAAGGATCGCTTTCATTTCCGCGAAATGGCTGTGGAATTGGTCGCGGTCAGCTTCCCATTCTTGCGCAGTCTTTTCGGCAACCGCATCGGTCATGACATGCAGTTTCTGGCCGGTCTGGTAGGCCAGCACCAGATTGCGGCAGGCGCGTTCGAGGTAATAGGACAGGTCGAAGGCCTCGGCCACCGTTGAAGCGCAGACCAGAATGCCGTGGTTGCCCATCATCATGATGGAGCGGTTACCCATGAGGCGCGCCAGACGGTCTCCTTCCTCATCGGTGTTGGCCATGCCGCCATAATGCAGATCAACAGCCACGCGGTTGAAGAAGCGCGCCGTGTTCTGGTCGATCGGCTTGATGGTGGGATCAGCAAGTGACGCAATGGCCGTGGCATAGGGCGGGTGAAGATGGATGATGCAGCGCGCCTGGGGCAGGGCGGCATGCAGGCGCCCATGCAGCGACCATGCCGTGAGATCCGGCGCGTCGGGCCGGGACATGGTAGACCTGTCGTCGACATTGAGATGCAGCAAGTCAGACGCCTTGATGCGCGAGAAATGCTTCCAGCGCGGGTTCATCAGGAAGTTCTTGCCATCGGCCGAGGTCGCCAGGCTGAAATGATTGGCCACCGCCTCGTGCCAGTCAAAACGCGCCGCCAGCCGGAAGGCCGCCGCAAGGTCAATGCGCAATTGCCGTTCGGCTGTATCCGTTGCTTTTCCGGACTTGATGCTGTGGATCTCGGCCATCACAATCTCTCCAAAATTGGTCTGCAAAGGTAACACCGGATGCTATATAGGCCCGAGGCCCTCTGCAAGGGTCCGGCGCGTTGAAATGGGGATTGCAATGAAACTGAAAGCCATATTGGGTGCCGCACTCGCAGGAAGCCTGTTTGTATCATCTGCGCTTGCCGACACGGCCTCTGGCACATGGCGGCTGACGTCGGGGAAAGTAACGATCCGCGTCAGCCAATGCGGCGGGCAGAACCTTTGCGCAACGATCGTTGGTCTCGCCCAGCCCTTGACCAAATCCGGCAAGGTGAAGGTCGACAAGGACAATCCCAACCCCGCCCTGCGCAATCGGCCCATCATCGGTCTGACTGTGGTCAACGGCATGAAACCGGCAGGCAGCAACACCTGGCGTGGCTCCATTTACAATGCCGATGACGGCCGCACCTACAGTGGCACGGCCACGGTGGCCGGCAACAACCTGACAATCAGCGCCTGTGTGCTGGGCGGCCTGGTGTGCAAGAAGAAGCATTTCGTTCGCGTCAATTGACAATGCTCAAACTGTCGTTGCGTCTGAAATTCATTTGCGCGGCATTGATCGCGGGCTGCCTGTCATCGCAGGTGCTCGCCGGCGCCACCGTGGACGCATTGCCCTTTTCCAAGAAACTGAAATTGGCACGCGCCGGTGACCATGAGGCGCAGATTTCCCTCGCCCATGACTATGAGCAGGGGGCCAACAGCGCCCGCAAAGATGCCGTTGAGGCGGCGCGCTGGTATCGCGAGGCTGCACTGGCAGGAAACGTAGAGGCCCAGCATCTGCTCGCCAAACTGCTGACACAAGGTGCGACAGGTCTTCCCGCCGACACGTCCGCCGGATTGAAGTTGCTGGAATCAGCGGCTGCAAAAGGGTTCGCTCCTTCGCAGAATGAATTGGGACTGCGCTATCAGACAGGAAACGGCGTTAAGCAAGACGTCAAGACAGCAGCCGAATGGTTTCGTAAAGCAGCAGCGCAGAAACTGCCGCAGGCGCAGGTCAATCTCGGACTTCTCCTCGTCAAGGGCGAAGGCCTTTCGCAGGATCGCAGTGAGGCCTTCAAGCAATTTAGCGAGGCCGCGCAGGCCGGCGATGTCTGGGCCATGAATGATCTGGGCAGCATGTATGAGATGGGCTGGGGCACAGCCAAGGACATCGCCAAAGCGAAGGATTATTACGAACGCGCCGCAGCCCAGGGCAATGCCTCGGCCGCTGCAAACTTGAAGCGCCTGCAGGCCAAGGCGCAATAGGCCTGTCAACCGGCCATTAACCACGATCCTGAACCGGCCATTCACGTTCTTCTCCGATATTGCGCTGATGTGGCTGTGGGGCCGCACAAACATGCTTGCGCGACGGCGGGCAGGTTTAATGCCGGAGTTGGACGATGCGTATGTTGCGTGGATGGGTTGGATTGGCGCTGGTCGGCGCTGCTGTGTCATTGGCGGGCTGTTCGTCAGGGCCGCATCCCGTGAAGATTGCCGGCAAATACACCACCAACAATCCTTTCGCAGGCAAGGGCGCGCCCTATTGGAGCAAGCCTGGCCCAATCCCGAAGGGTGGTGGGCGCTATTTCGTCGGCAAACCCTATGAAGTGGCAGGCCAGTGGTTCACACCGCGCGAACAGCCAGGCTACGACAAAGTTGGCATCGCCTCCTGGTATGGCGAGGCCTTCCACCGCCGCAAGACATCGAATGGCGAATATTTCGACATGAACATGCTCTCGGCGGCCCACGCCACGCTGCCGTTGCCAAGTTATGCCAAGGTCACCAACCTGGAAACCGGCAAATCCATCGTCGTCCGCATCAATGACCGCGGGCCCTTTGTTGACAGCCGCATCATGGACCTGTCGAAGCGCTCTGCCGAAGCACTGGGTTACAAGAGCCGTGGCATGGCCAGAGTTCGTGTCCAATATATTGGCCCTGCGCCCATTGATGACCAAGGTTCCCATCTTGCCATGATGAACCGCAAGCTGGGGCAGGGCGCCAGCTTCAACACGCTCGTCGCTGCTGCCGAGATGCCCGCCAGCGCCGCCGACCGCGTGCAGGTGGCTAGCGCCGAAGAACCTTCGGTCCAGGATGCGGAACCGACGTTCCAGAAGGCCACATACATACCCAAGACCGACAGCCAGAGTGGACCCTTCATCGTCCAAGTTGCCACATTTGATTCCCTCGACGAGGCTGAACAGGCGCGCTCCGCTTTGGCTGATGTTGCACCCGTGCAAGTCTATGAACTGAGTGGCAACGACGGCCTGAGCTACAGGGTTCAGTTGGGGCCGTTTCTCAGCACCATCAGCGCAAGGCAGGCTTTGGCCTCCGCCAAGCAGCTTGGTTATGGCCAGGCCCGCGTGAACCGGGCTGAAATCCAGCAGGTCGCCTGGAAGCCCTGAGCGCCGTCAACAGGCATTCATTTGCCTTCAGGGTGTCAGGCCTCTAATCTGGAGGCATGATCCGCATTCTCTCTGCATGTCTTGCCGTGATGGCCTTTGCGCTGTGCTGCGCCAGTGCACCCATGGCGCAGGACACAGGGCCGGTGTTTGAGACCAAGGCGCGCAATGCCATCCTGATCGACGGAAAATCAGGCGAAGTGTTTTTCGAGAAAGACGCCGACACCCCAATCCCTCCGGCCAGCATGAGCAAGATGATGTTGCAATCCATCGTCTTTGACCTCTTGCAAAAAGGCGACCTCAAGGAAGATCAGGAATTCACCGTCAGTGTTGATGCCTGGAAGCGTGGCGGCGGTGCGGCTGGCGGCGCAGCTGTTCGAGGACCTGCGCAAGATCCGCGTGCTCTTCGTCGGCGCGGGCGAGATGATCGAGCTGGCGACGACGCACTTCGCGGCCA
>CALMEZ010000204.1 GCA_937864985.1 uncultured Alphaproteobacteria bacterium | reverse complement strand
GACCAGCCTCGCGCCGTGACTGCAACTGCCGCGCACACTCTTCCAGTGTCACGACTTTCTCTTCCCGCACGGTGGACTTCTTTGCCGTTGTCCCGTGTGCGCGGAGATCGGCCAGGATTTCGTCGCGAGTGACCGGCACCACCCCCACTTTTTCGACTTCCAGCCCCCCGGCAACATTCGCCAGCCGCGCAATTTCTACCGGTGCAATCTGATCCGCCAGGCAGACCCCAATCATCGCCAGGACCATATCGCCCGCACCAGTGATGTCGTACACCAGACGCTTCCGGGTCGGCAGCAATTGTCCTGCCCCGTCTGCCATCACCACGGCCGCTCCAGCAACAGCAACGCCTGCCTCGCCTACCCCCATCCCCGCTACCACCACAGGCACAGCGGTTACCATCACCGAAACGCTCGCGCCGAATTTCACCATCACCTCGGCCAGCTGCCTTGACGCCAACGCAGCCGCCTCGGGCAATCCGGCCACGAGCTTTGGTACGCTGGCCGCAAACGTTCTCACCATCCCTGCCACCAACATTCGCGCCAAGGCACAGATCACCTGCATCTTCACGAACACCGCAAACGCCGCAATTCCCCAAGTGGCCATCCAGAAGATCACCAACACACTTGCAGGCGGGCCATTCAGTTTTTCTGCTACCAATCTCGCTGGCTCGCCGACCAACATCACGACCACAGCAGCAGGCACTGCGGCGCCTGTGACGCCGGTTTACAACACCGTCACCAACAGCGCCAACCCGGTGACGTTGACAGAAGCTGCCAATGCCAATTTCAACCTGACGGCTGGCACGTGCACCGACACCAACGCTGCCACCTCTGGAAACCCCGCCAGCTTTGGTTCCTTTGCGGGTTCAACCATCACCATTCCGGCCATCAACCTCAAGCTATTTGCAAAGATTGTTTGCACCTTCACGAACACACCGAAGCCGCCGACTTTCGCCCTGCAAAAAATCACCGCGGGCTCTTTCGGCGGTCCCTTCACGTTCACGGCCACGAACCTTGCGTCCGCTCCGGCCAACATCACCACCACCGCTGCCAGCACAGCGACACCTGCCGCGCCAACATCCATTCCGGTGACAACGAGCGGAACGGCCATCACGGTAACCGAAGGTGCAAACGCCAGCTTTACGGCGACCTCTGCCACATGCAGTGATGCAAACGCAGCTTTCACCGGCAATCCTGCGAGCTTTGGCAGCTTTGCAGGCAATGTCTTGACCGTTCCTGCTGCGAATGTTCTGCCAGCAGCCCAGATCAATTGCACGATCACCAACACCGCCGTACCAGCCACTGTATCCGTCAAGAAAACGACGACGGGCGCACCAGGCGGTCCCTTCACATTTGCCGTGGCAAATCTTTCATCGACTCCTGCGAACATAACCACAACAGTCGCCGGAACACCGGCACCCGCTTCGCCCACACCAGCCAATGTCACAGCATTGAACTCCGTGGTACAGGTGTCCGAAGGTGCCAATTCCTTCTTCACCATCTCAGGCGCAAGCTGCACAGACGCCAATTCTGCGGTGACCGGAAACACCGGCAGCTTCGGCACCCTGACGGGCCAGCTCCTTGCCATCCCCGCGGCCAATATTCTCCCCGCCGCGCAGATCACATGCACCTTCACCAATGCCGGCAATGCCCCAAAGCTCACCTTGCAGAAGGCACTAGCAGGCGCAGGCCGCCTCGCTGCAGCAGACCAATTCTCGCTCTCGGCAACAGGGACAGGTGCGCCAGCCGCCGTGACCACGACCGGGACCGGCGCTGCCATCACCTCCGCCGCCATGACCTTCACCGCAACAGCGGGCAGCGCCTACACCTTGAACGAAGCGATGGCGGCTGGATCAGCCTCACTCATCACCGGCTATTCCAAGAGCGCCACCTGCACCAACGCCAACCCCACGGGCACCAATGTTTCGGGACTGACAGTTGTTCCCATCGTGGTGACACCCCAGGCCGGCGACAGCATAAGCTGCATCATCACCAACAACGGCACGGCAACGCCTAACCTTTCGATCACCAAAACTTACACGACAGCCACAACGCCGGTCGCTGTCGGCCAAACCGTCACCTACTCCTACGTAGTCAGCAACATCGGCAATGTTGCTGTGACGAACATTTCAGTGAATGACCAGCACGGTACACCACCGTCAACCATCCCCGTGGGCGGCACAGGAATCAAAAATGAAACACTGACGACGCCCGGGCCACTCGGCGCTGGTGCCTCGCCCGACACAACTCCCAACAACGGCATCTGGAGCACGTTGGCGCCCGGCGCTTCCGTGACGTTCACCTACACCCATACCGTGACACAGGCCGAAATCGACCACGGCTGATCACTTGCGGTCTGCAAGAACTAGCAGCGCCGCAAATGCGGCCATGCCGCCCCCAAACATGAACGTCGCGGCCGAACCAATCCTGTCCCACAGCAATCCGGCAACGAGGCCGGAGACAAGGCTCGCAAGCCCGCAGCCAATGTTGAAATAGCCAAAGCAGGTTCCGCGCAACGGCGTTGGTGCTGCGTCTGCGACCAGCTTGCCGAGGAGGCCCTGCGTCAAACCCATGTGCAGCCCCCAGAACGCGATACCGGTCAGCATCATCGGCAAACCACGCCGTTGCGCCAGAAAGGTATCGGCAACCACGAGCGCCACCAGGCCAGCGAGCAGCAAACCCCGTGTGCCCCAGCGGTCTGCAAAAACGCCAGCCGGATAAACCGCAAGCAGATAAACAAGGCTCATGACAACCATGACCAGCGGAATGAAGGCAATGCCCATCCCGGCATCCTGCGCTTTCAGGACAAGAAATGCCTCTGACATGCGCGCTACCGATAACGCCACGCCAAGGGCCAGCACGATCCAGAAAGCACGGCCCGGATTGACCGGTCGGAAAGCCTCCCGCCAATTCCCCTTGGTCTTGTCGTTGCCTTTGCGTTCAGGCTCCTGCACGCCAAGCGCCAGGATCAACACGGTGATGACGGCCGGAATGCACGCCACCCACAAGATCGACCGCACGTCATAGGCAAAACGCCACAGCAGCACGACAGCGATCAACGGCCCCAGCACGGCACCGACAGTATCCAGTGCCTGCCGCAAGCCAAAGGCGGCGCCGCGCTGTTCCGGCCGCGTGAAATCAGCCACCATCGCATCCCGCGGCGAACCACGAATGCCCTTGCCCACCCGGTCTGCGACGCGCGCCGCAAGTACACCCAGCGGCGATGCAGCCAGCGGGAACAGAGGCTTCGTCAACGCTGACAGGCCATATCCTGTTACCGCCAGCCACTTGCGGCTCCTGATCCAGTCGCTGGCCACGCCGGAAAACAGCTTCATGACCTGCGCCACCGCCTCGGCAATGCCGTCAATGAGCCCGACCGTGGCAACACTGGCCCCCAACGCGCCCGTCAGGAACAACGGCAACACGGCGTGCGCCATCTCCGACGACATGTCCATAAATAAGGACACAAAGCCCAGCATCCACACGCCGCGCGGCAATCCAGCACCCACCATTTTCACTGGACCAGCCTTCACATTCCACCTGTCCGGTTTCGCATCACCTGCATTCCGTGATATGCGCAAATGCAAACAATATCCACGGCCTTCCCCACCTGATGTCCCTCACATCCCTCCTCCTTCTGTTCGCCGGCGGCGTGCTGGGCGGCGTCATCAACGTCATGGCCGGCGGTGCGGGCTTCATGACCTTTCCCTTGCTGATCGCTGCGGGTCTGACCGAAATGGAGGCCAACGCCGCAAACTTCGTCGCCCTGCTGCCGGCCAATGTCGTGGGCTCGGTGGTCTACGCCAAGGAAATCGGCGAGGTCCGCAAAAACCTCTGGATACGGATGATCCTCGCCGCTGTGGGAGGAACATTGGGCTCCCTGCTCTTCGTCTGGGCGGGCGAAGCCTCGTTCCACCGCGCCATTCCCTGGCTCCTGATGTTTGCGACAGCAAGCTTCGCCGCTGGTCCCACCATCAAGCGCTGGCTGGAGCGCCACAGCAACTTTGATGTCTCACGCTGGCTGTGGCTGTCATTTCTCTTGGAATTCCTGGTTTATTGCTACGGCGGTTATTTCGGGCTGGGCATGGGCATCATCATGCTCGCCATTCATTCGATCTTCAGCCACATGAGCGTGCATCACGCCAACGCCATCCGCAACATCACCATTTCACTGATGACGCTGATCAGCATCGCCATCTTCGCCCGCTCCGGCCTGATCCGCTGGTTGCCAGCACTGGTCATGATGGCAGGGGCCGTCACCGGCGGCTATGGCATGGCCAAAATCGCCCGCGTCATTCCTGCCGCACGCGTCCGCATCGGCATCCTGTGTTGGTCTATCGTGCTGACTTGTTTCGCCTTTTGGCGCTATTCCTAATTCCGAAAATAATCCTTGAAACGCTCGAAAGGACTCCCCACCTATGGTAGGATCGCGGCTTCCGGGCCTCGATCCTGCTGATTGAAATCGTGAATGCGGTTTCGGAGGACCCTTCAAAACCTCCGCCCCTGAAGAGGCCTCTTCAACAGCCGCCACCCTTGCGCCCTGGTACGTGCCCTGCCACACCCCTCCAGCAATAGCTTGCGAAATTCAGCGAAGCGACGCGGAGGACACGGCAAGCCCGCGCAATTTGAGACAATTCAGGGCAATCGAAAGAAATTCGCTTGCCACGATTTTCCAACGGTTCTAGCTTCAACCTTACCGGGCGGGATTGTGAGGCAACATGGACACTTTGCTTTCCATCGCCATGGCGCGCGCCGCCGAACGCAGCCTGGCCCTTGTCGCTGGCATTCTGGCCATCTGGATGGGCTATCGCCTGTTCCTCGCCCTGCCCCAGCGCAAGGAGGGAGAAACCAGCCTCAATCTGCCAGGCGGCATTTCCATTGTGCTGTCTCGCATCGGACCCGGAACACTGTTTGCGCTGTTTGGCGCAGGATTGATTGCTTACTCCGTCGTCAAGCCTGTGACCTATGAGGAAGAAACGCGGCGGTTGATTAATGGCAAAGACGTCGTTGCGGCTTCAGTTGCAGTCGAAACCAAGCGCAGAATCATGGGGGCAACTGAACAATCCACGGCAGAGGATGCCAAAAGCACCTCAGAATGCGGTGGTATTTGCATCAGTCTCGTTTTGGCCATGCAGGAACTCAACGCGCAAGCTGCCGCTGCGCCCGATGAGGCGGCCAAACGGACAATTCAAGAAACCAAGTTCAGGCTGTTGGCCATGATTTGGGAGCCAGATGACATGGGAGACTTTGACGCTTTCCGCACCTGGGCAGCAAGCTCGCCAAGGCCAGACGCGCCCAAATTGTTTCAGCGCATGGCGGACATCTTTGACGCAAAGAGGTGAACATCATGTTTAGAACCCTGTGCCGAAAATTCACGCTGCTGTTACCTTTATCGCTCGCCTTGGCAGGGCCCGTCGAAAGCGGAAGCGCCCCGCAGTACCCGCAACAAAAGCTGGATGAACTGACAGAACGCTTTCAACGCGGCATCGATAACAACCTCAAAAACATCGTTTGGCCAGTGCTGACAGCAGAAGAGCGCGCCGCCTTAGGTACAGCCAAAGTGGCCGTTATTCCGGCTGACTTGCCGGACAGGGAACCCTTTGCGTTTCATGTTGAAAACACGACCATTTCTGTCTCTGCCAACTCAATGAAGTTCCTGCGCGACATCATGTTAGCAGCTGATTGGCTGAATCGCTCGGGCTTCAGCACAAACTCCCTCGATAACTATGCCATCGCGATGCATTACGGCTTGCTCCAGGGTGAAGCAGACCTGCCGCTGGCTGCGCTCTGCGTTCCGGAAGAGTCTGGCCTTGATCCAAAAATAGTCGACGTCGCAGACCAAGCCATGGCGAACCTGACCGTGCTTCTCGTGTTGCACGAATTGGGCCATATCCGCTTTCATCATTTGGATGCAGAAAATCCAACACCTGAGATGCGCCAGCAACAGGAAGCAGAGGCTGACAACTTTGCACTGAATGTCATGGCGCGCATTGGTGATGCTCCCCTGAGCTTTGCTACAGTTCTCACCTTCTATGCGCTGTCATCACTCGGGCCCGAGGATTTTAGGACGGATGCAGAGTTTGCGGCCTACACGGAAAAGCGGCTGCACCCGCTGGACGAAGCCCGGATGAATGCCCTTGCTGACAGCTTGAACCGCAACGCCGAACGTTTTGGACCGACCAACCCGGCAGGCGCTGCATCATTCAAACTGCTCTCACTGCAGATCAAGAGCCAGCTCGCGCCCTACCTCTCAGACAAAGGTTTGCGCACCATGTTGGCGCAGCGCGCCCGCACCATGTCTGAAGCGCACTTTGCACCATCCTTGCCAGGCCAACCGCTTGGCAAGCCATGTGCAAAGCACGCACCCCTGGGCAACGGCGCCTTCGCCGGATTTTACGCCGGTGTGTTTCATGCCGGAAACTCCGACCTGACGGCCAACGCACTTCTGCGGGACGATGGCGATAAGGCCAGCGGCATCATCAATTTTGGCTCGGACGATGTCGTGCTCAGTTGTCAGTCATCTCAGGAAGACTGCACGTTCGATTGGACATGGGGCGAGCAAAAAGGAAAAGGCAAACTGTCAATTTCCGGGGCGGAACTCAACGGCACCTGGAACACAGGCAATGAGACAGAGGGCGGCGGCTGGCTCAAGATGACGAGGCAGTAGCGCTATCCCTACCAAACCTTCACAGCCAGCCCTTCCATCCGTGCCTTGAGCTGCAGCGCCACATATTTGGAATAGTGCCGTGACAGGTGCAGGTTGCCGCCGTGGAACCAGAGGGCCTCGTGCTTCAGCGGCTTCCACATGTTGCGGAGTTCGCCTTGCCATGGGCCGGGATCGCCCCTGGTGCCGGAGCCATAACCCCAATTGGGCCCGATCATATCCGCCACATCGCGCGAGATGATGCGCGCCACCCATTCATTCATCGGCAGATAGCCTGTGGCATAGACAATGACATCGGCGGGAATTTCGCTGCCATCAGTCAGCACGACACGGTCCGGCTTGATCTCCTTCAGTTCTACGCCGGTACGCACCTTTACCTGCCCTGAAGCGATGAGTTCCGAGCAACCGACATCGAGATAGTAGCCTGAGCCAGTGCGCAGCGCCTTCATCATCTGGCCTGAGTTGTCTTCGCCGAGATCCGTGCGGAAACCGGCCGCGTTGAGGCGCTTGAGCAAATCCGAGTCACGTTCAGCCATGCGGGCCGCAAGGGGAACCTGCCCCTGCAGCAGCAAGCGAAACGGCGTTGAGGCGAAGATCAGGTCGGCCTTGTCCACATCAATGCCATTGGCCACCGCTTCCTCGGAATAAAGCGGCTTGAACGCCATCTCCATCAATGTCTCGGAGCGAACGACCGTGGTCGGCGAACGTTGGATCATCGTGACGTCGGCATCTGCTTCCCACATGGCAGCACAAATATCATGCGCCGAACTGCAGGCGCCGACCACCACGCAGCGCTTGCCGCGATAGGCCTCGGCCGATTGATAGGCGCTCGAGTGGAACTGATCCCCCTTGAATGTCTCGGCGCCCGGCACCGTGATGTGGCGCGGCGGCCCATAGGAACCGGTGGCGAAGACAAGCTGCTTGGGCTTCAACGTGATCACCTTGCCATCGCGCCGCGCTGTGACGGTCCATTCCTGTGACGCTGAATCAAAGCTGGCGCTGAGGCATTCCGTATTGCCCCAGTAGTTGATCTCCATGACCTTCACATACATTTCCAGCCAATCACCCATCTTGTCCTTCGGCGTGAACACCGGCCAGTGGGTGGGGAATTGAATGTAAGGCAGGTGATCGTACCAAACAGGATCATGCAGCACGAGTGACCGGTAGCGGTTGCGCCAGGAGTCGCCGGCGCGCGGGTTCTTCTCAAGGACAAGCGTGGGCACGCCCAGCCGCTTCAGCCGTGCAGCCAGCGCGATGCCGCCCTGCCCGCCACCAATGATGACGCAATAGGGCTGCTCGGTATGGCCAAGTGCTGCCTCTTCCGCGGCGCGCTGCTCGCTCCACGTCACGCGGTGCTTGAAGGCCCCGTGGGCGATGCCCTTTTCGCGCGTGGGCCCCGAATGCTCTTCAAAGCCTTTCAGCTCTTCAAGCGAGGTGAGCAATGTGTAAGCCTTGCCGCCCTTGAGGCGCACATGGCCCTTGCCGCGCCCGGTTTCCGTTTCGAAGGTGAGCCACGCTGAAATAATGCCACTCTCGTTCTGCGCCTCACCATCCAGCGCAAATTCAGCTGCTGATGCCTGAGCCAGCATGGCACTGATGTCAGACTGCCCCTCCATGGTCTTGATGTTCCACGTAAAGGCCACGAGATCGCGCCAATAGCATTCGCTGCCAAACACATCGGCAACCATCGCAGGGTTGCGCCGCTTGAGCATGGCATTGAAGCGGGCCAGCCAATCATGAAATTCATCCAACATCGCACCCTCCCTGAACGACCAGAGACCCTAGGCAATCTCAAAACAGCCGTACAGCCCGGCAATGCAGGAATAGCCATGCGTGCCGCGCCGTGCTATTGCAGTGCAGCATTTCAGGAACGTGAATCATGGCGAAGACCACCCGCACCGAAACCGACACCTTTGGCCCCATCGAGGTGGATGCCTCAAAATACTGGGGGGCACAGGCCCAGCGCTCCTTGCAGAATTTCAAGATCGGTTGGGAAAAGCAGCCGCAGCCGGTGATCCGTGCGTTAGGCATCGTCAAGCGCGCCTCTGCTGAGGTCAACATGGCGCTGGGCAAGCTTGATGCGAAGCTGGGCGAGGTCATCATCCGTGCCGCGCAGGAAGTGATTGAGGGCAAGCTCGACGCGCATTTCCCGCTCGTTGTCTGGCAGACGGGGTCTGGCACGCAATCCAACATGAACGCCAATGAGGTGATTTCCAACCGCGCCATTGAAATGATGGGCGGCGAGATGGGCTCCAAGAAGCCCATTCACCCCAATGACCATGTGAACATGTCGCAATCCTCCAACGACACATTCCCCACCGCCATGCACATTGCCTGTGCCGAGGAAATTCACCATCGGCTGTTGCCCGCTTTGCAGATGCTGCGTAACGCGCTGAACGACAAGGCGCAGGCCTGGAAATCGATTATCAAGATTGGCCGCACCCACACACAAGATGCAACGCCGGTGACGCTGGGCCAAGAATTCTCAGGCTATGCCCAGCAGATCGAGAACGGCATCAGGCGCATTGAATTGACCATGCCGGACCTGATGCAACTGGCGCAAGGCGGCACGGCGGTGGGCACGGGCCTTGCGGCACCGAAGGGCTTTGCCGAACTGGTGGCGCAGAAGATCGCCGCCATCACGGCGATGAAGTTCACCTCCGCCCCCAACAAGTTTGAGGCACTCGCCGCCCATGACGCCATGGTGATGACCCATGGTGCCATCAACACCGTGGCCATGAGCTGCTTCAAGATTGCCAACGACATCCGCTTCCTGGGCTCCGGCCCGCGCTCAGGACTCGGCGAATTGAGCCTGCCGGAAAACGAACCAGGCTCGTCGATCATGCCGGGCAAGGTCAACCCCACCCAGTCGGAAGCCCTCACGCAGGTCGCCGTACAGATCCACGGCAACAATGCAGCCATCGGCTTTGCCGGATCGCAGGGCCATTTCGAATTGAACGTGTTCAACCCCGTGATGGCCTACAACTTCCTGCAGTCGGTGCGCCTGCTCGCCGATGCTGCCGTGAGCTTCACCGAAAACTGCGTGGTGGGCATCGAGCCACGCCTCGACAACATCGCCCGCGGCCTTGCCAATTCCCTGATGCTGGTCACACCGCTCAAGGAAAAATACGGCTACGACCTCGCCGCCAAAGTGGCCAAGACCGCCCACAAGAACGGCACAACGCTACGCGAGGAAGCCGTGAAGCTTGGCATTTCGGCAGAAGACTTCGATGCGATTGTGCGGCCCGAAAACATGATCGGGCCAGGCTGACACATGGGTGACGTCATCAACCTGCGCCGCGCCCGCAAGGACAAGGCACGCGGCGAAAAGGAAAAACAGGCTGAAGCCAATCGGCTGCAATTTGGCCGCACCAAGGCCGAACGCAAGCTGACGGATGCCCGGAACGAGTTGGCAGGCAAGAAGCTGGACGACCACAAGCTTGGCGACCCATGAGCCTCATCAAACGCTCGCTCACCATCAAGGGCCATAGCACCTCGATTTCGCTGGAACCTGAATTCTGGGAAGCGCTGCAACTGGCCGCCCGCAACCGCACCATGAGCATTGCGGCACTTGTCGCGGAAATTGATCAGACGCGCGGTGAAAGCAACTTGTCCTCGGCCATTCGCGTCTGGCTCCTGGATCTCGCCCAGAAAAACCGGCGCTAGATCTCCAGCGTGCCGCTCATCATGCGTACCGCACTGCCACCGACGCGCACGGCCTTGAGCTTTCCACCAGCCACGTCAGCCTCCAGTCGCAAGTCAGACGGACGGCCCATTTCATAGCCCTGCTCCAGCTGCCAGCGATGCGTGCCGTCAGACAGCTTCTCGGCTGTCAGCAACTGTGCCGCCAACAAAGCTGTCGCTGAACCTGTGGCCGGGTCTTCGGGAATACCACCGGTTGGTGCATACATGCGCGAACGAAAATGCGTGTCCCTGCCATCCCCGCCACGCGTGTAGAGATAAGCCGCGTCAACACCACCCATCGATCTGATGAGCGCCGACCAATGCGGCTCCAGCACTTTCGACTTTTCCAGCACGGCGCGGGACTTGACAGGCACGTAGAAGAAGCGCGGCCCTCCTTCCAGCGAGTCGATTGTGTGGCCATCAAAGCCAATGTCGGATGCGTCCAGATTGAGTGCGCGCGCCGTCTCTTCCGCGCTGGGTAAAGGCACATCGGCATGGAATGGCACCACGGGCGCCGTGAAGATGCCGGACACCCGATCAGCAATTCGCGTAATGGTGACGGGCGTGAGGCCAGCCTTGAGTTCCAATGTGATGCGCGTTTCAAAATTGCAGCCGGGCTTTTGCTTCAGTTCGGCCAGCAGGGCAGCCGTTCCCAAAGTCGGATGACCAGCAAAAGGCATTTCACCGCCCGGAAAGAAGATCCGCACCTTCGCCGTATGCGTGGAATCATCAGGCGTCATCACAAAGGTCGTTTCCGAGAGGTTGAATTCCCGGGTAATCACCTGCATTTGCTCCGTGGACAGACGATCTGCGCCGAGCACGACAGCCAGCGGATTGCCGCCAAATTTGTGCGTGGTAAAGACATCAAGGGTGTGGAATTCAAACTTCATGGTAGCGAAAACTGCCACCCGGGAATGCAATGGGCAAGGAAAACATTGTCTCTATTGTTCTCTCTGCCCTGCGCAACGGAACTAGGGAAGCGTAACCTCGCTCCGCTCACCAGCCTTCACCTCAATCAGCTTCTCGCCGATCAGTGCATCGCCATTCATGGCCCGCACCAGAAAACTTCCGGCATTGGCCGCAATATTCAGCGCCGGATCATAGGTTGTCGTCAGCCACTTATTGCTGCCATCAATCCCCTTCTTGCCCTCACGCACTTCATAGCTGGTCGCCCCGCTGGCATTTGCGGCAATGAAACCCGCATTGGCATTGATCTCAAGTGTTGTGGGTGAACCGGCTTTGACCTCAACAGTTTGGTGCGCCTCGGCAAGCCCCAGCGTCACCACAACATCATAGGTTCCGGCCGGCAGATCGAACGTCGACTGCGGATCATAATTGGTTGCAATCCATTCGCCCTTCTCGCCTGACGTTGCCGCTGGATGCCTGACTTCAAACGCCATGCCATTCGACATGGCCTCTCCGCCCGGCGCGAAAACCGCCGACACAACCAGATGCCCGGCCCCGAGCGACAGATGGCTATCTGTCGTCTTGCCTGCATCAATGTGGAACGGCGCGCTGGCCTTTGCATTGCCGAGGGACAGTGTGACCGTATAATCGCCCGCGTTGAGCAACGTTTCGGGCGTTGGGCCATAGAGCGTGGCCAGATACTTTCCATTTGCTGCGTCAATGACCCAGCTCGCCGCATTCTCGGTCACCGGCTTTCCCGCATCAAGCTCGCCTGAGAACTTGACGATTCCAGCATTCAGCGTGGCATCAACGCCCACAGGTTTGTCTGCGGTGACTTCGAACGGGACATCAAGCTTGGCGTTGCCGCTGGCCAGCGCAGCAACATATCTGCCCGGCGGCAGATTGCTTTTTACGTCAGCGCCATATTCCGTCGCAACGTAAGTGCCTTGCGTGCCGTCATCCTTTGGCGCGGTATTGATGACCCAGTTCGCGGTGTCGTAGGGTTTGCCCAATTCCACCCCATCGGCCATGCGCACATGGCCCTTGAAATTGAATTTTTCTGCGGGTGCGGGTGGTGGCGCTTCAGCCTTCACAGTCTTGGCCAGCGCTTTCTGCAAATCAGCTTCATTGTTGGCGGTGGTAAAGGTGCCGCCTGTCTTTTCAGCGAGGCATTTCAATTGCGCAACAGCGCCTTGGTCGTCAAGGCCAAAGCCAACTGTGTGCACCTTGAGTTCCACACCGGTCTTTGCCAGTTTCTCAGCAACCGCGCATGGATCTGCATCACAGGTTTCGATGCCATCTGACACCAGAATGACCGTGGCCTTTTTCTCGGTATACTGCAGGGCTTCTGCCGCCATGCGAACGGCTTCCGTCATCGGCGTCTTTCCCTTGGGGTTGATGCTGTTGACAGCCTTCATGTAGGCCTTGGCATCCAGCGGTCCGGGGTCCTTCAGCACTTCGATGTCGCTGCATTCGCCCTTCTTGCGGTGGCCATAAACCACAAGACCCAAGTCATCATTGGGGTTCCAGCTTTTGACGATGCGGCCGACAACCGCCTTGGCAATGTCCATCTTCGACTTGCCATCAATCTTGGCCCGCATGGAGCCCGATCCATCCAGAACAAGAATAACGCGCGCGCCGTCATCGGCAGACCGCGCCAGCCCCGCCAAAGCGACGGCAAAAAACAAGACAAAAATGAATCTGATCAGCGCCACGGCACCATCCTCGCGTCAAGCGCCCCCGTGATTGTTTTGCCAGAGCCCTGTGAGTCCTGTCAAATCAACGGCATGTCTCACGCCGCATAGTGTTTCCAGACGTCCCACAACAGCAGCAGCGACACGAGGAACAATGCAAGCTCCACAGCGCGGAAAAACAGTTTTTCCGGCACCACACGCGTCAGCCGATAACCCGACCAGGCGCCGATCATCGACACGGGGGCAAGAACCGCGCATGTCTCAAGGCTGCTCAGGTTGATTTGCCCCAAAAGCCAATAAGGCGGCAGCTTCAAGGCATTGATGATAGCAAAGGCAATTGTGGCTGTGCCTGCATAGGTCATCTTGTCGAGCTTCTGTGGCAGCACATACATCTGATAGGGCGGCGCACCGGCGTGCGAGACAAAGCTTGTGAAGCCAGTGAGTGTTCCCCAGAACACGCCACGCGCAATGTCAGCCGGCTTTGGTTCCACTACCCGGCGCGCCTTCAGGATGGTATCGAGAATGTAAAACAGGCCAATGACGGCTACGATCAGCTTCACAACAACTTCGCTGGTGATCGTCGCCGTGGCCCAGCCAATGAAAATTCCGACGGCAGCGGCAGGCACAATGATCTGCAAATTGCGCAACGAATAATTCTTGCGATACAGCCATAGGCCATACATGTCGCTGACCACATAGAGCGGCAGCAGTAGCCCTGCCGCCATGACAGGCGACATGACCAGCGCCATCATCGGCACGGCCAGCATGCCAACCAGTGGCAAGCCGCCTTTTGATGCGCCCACCAGAAACGTGGCGAGCACCGCCATCAACCAGAACGCAAGCGTGTGATCCATCACGCCTCGTTCGGCGGCAGCGCCAGTGCGGAATATGGCACTCCCAGAAACAGGGCGATGCTCTCAGCCACAAAGCCATGATCTTCACGCTGCGGGATGCCGGAAACGGTGACGGCGCCGACAACGCCTGTGCCCCTCAAGCGGATCGGAAATCCGCCACCAGCAGCAGCGTATTGCAAAGGATCCAAGCCACGGCTTACGTCAAACGGGTTCCCTTTCGATCTGTATTCAAGCCCGACGCGATAGGAACATGCTTCGAAGCGATAGACCGTGTTGATCTTCCGGCGTACCCAATCTGGGTTTTCAGGCGTCGTGCCCGGCAGCGCCACATAAAACAATGGCCGTGAGCCAATGCGAATGTCGATGACCAGCGGCAGCTTGCGGCCTTCGGCGGCAGCCCGCATCTGCGATCCCAGTTTCCAGGCATCAGCCTCGTTGAATGATGTGAACTGAAGCTGCTCTTCTTGCTTCTTCAGCAAGGCAATATCATCTGCGAGACTCATCTGGCCCCCTCCTGCGTATCGGCGTCTTACACCACGGAAGAGCCCCCATGTGGAGTCCGCTCGCTGCCAGTGCGGGATGCACGAATGTGACAGGAAGTTAATCCGCTCCGCCGCTATTGCACCATGATTCCGGGCGATATGTGCCGCATGCGGCGCGCGAGCCGCAGCAAAACAATGCAACCACACTAGGCAAGTGCCGCCCAAAGTTGTACAAAGCTGCACAGGCCAACCACTCAGGAACTCACCACCATGACGAATACGTTTCGCAGCCTCGCCCTCGCGGCAACTTTGATGGCAGGCTTTGCACCACTGATGATCGGCAGCGCCGAAGCCAAGATGTCCGTGACCGAATGCAGCGTCAAATACAAGGCAGCCAAGGCCGCCGGCGAAACCATAAAGTGGAACGACTTCCGCAAGGCCCAGTGCGGCGACAACGCTGACGCCGCAGCAGCACCCGCAGACTCGACGCCTGCCGCAGCCACCACAACAAAAAAGAAGGCCGCCGCCACAACAGCCCCCGCCGACAACAGCGGCCAGACCTTCGCGCAGAAGTGCTCCGCTAACTGGGCTGCCCTCAAGTCTGCCAATCAGGTGCCGGCCGGCATGACCTGGAATGATTTCCGCAAGGCCAAGTGCGTGGTGCCGGCCGCTGCTGCCAAGCCTGCCAAACCTGCAAAGGCGACAACCGCCGATACCAGCGGGCAGACCTTCGCCCAAAAGTGCTCGGCCAACTGGGCGGCGCTGAAACAGGCAAATCAGGTTCCGGACGGCATGACGTGGAATGATTTCCGCAAAGCCAAGTGCGTGGTTGACGCCTCCCTCCTGCCTTCGTCCAATGACGAAAATGCAACGCCGATGGAGCCGAACGATTCCGTCAACCTCGACAACATCGACGTGGCAACCGTCAGCAAGTCTGGCAAGCCCTTCACACCTGGCCAGATCGCTGCCCACAAGCGCCAGAAGGCCTGTGGCATGCAGTGGCGCTCAGAAAAGGCCAACAACACGCTTCCGGTCGGCATGAAGTGGCCCCAGTACTGGTCGCAATGCAATGCCAAGATGAAGGCCGCGCTGACCAACTGATCACGGCCGCGACCAAACGAAAGGGCACCGGGAACGGTGCCCTTTTTGTTTGGTACTGCTGAATAGTGTCTAGAGCGGGATGAGATTTGACGGAATCGATTGGGGATTCCCAAATCAGCGATGGT
>CALMEZ010000203.1 GCA_937864985.1 uncultured Alphaproteobacteria bacterium | reverse complement strand
AGAAGTCGCGCGCATCCTGCGGGGTCAGGGCGTCCAAATCGCTCATCCAGCCGATGACGGGCCGTCGGTACGGGCTGGTCTGGAACACGGTGGCGGTGAAGCTCTCGAAGAAGCGCGCCCGCGGGGACTCTTCGGTGCGCTGGCGGCGCTCTTCCTGAACCACTTTCAATTCCGTTGCCACCACATCATCGGTCAGGATCAGATTCTGCATGCGATCGGCTTCCAACTCCATAAGCCGTGGCAGCAGCTCCCGGCTGGAGCGTTCCCAAAAGACTGTCACGTCCTGTGTGGTGAAGGCATTCTTTTCGGCGCCGTTCTCGTCCATGATGCGGTCAAAGTCGCCATTGGGGTGGTTTTTTGTGGCCTTGAACAGCAGGTGTTCAAAGAAATGCGCAAGTCCTGTCTTGCCCGGCGGTTGGTCTGCGGCACCAACCTTGTAGCCGATGGCGTGGAAGACGATCGGCGAGCGATGATCCTCGATGACGACCAGCTGCAGACCGTTGGACAAAGCAGATTGCGTGAAGGGTATATCAAAGGCCAGTGTTTGTGGGGCGGTGGCGGCGAAGGCCAGCAAGAATGTAACTATGAAATTGATCAAATATCGTGTCATAGGGGGCATGTAGGGGTTTCAAAAGCAGTTGTCAAGATAAAAAACCTATTTTAGGATATTCTAAGTTCGCCTTCATATTTCCTTTGTTGAACTGTCACGTAGGTGTTTTTGAAGGCCTGTTTACTGGCTTCTCCAACAAACCACGGAGATGTCAAATGAAAGCTTTCGGTTTTGCAGCCCTATTGGCAGGTGTTTCGGTTTTTGCCCTTTCGCCAGCCATGGCCGACGGGCTCAAGGTTTCGGCGATCGCACAAGGTGCAGCCAAGGAAGATGGTAAGGCCGTAGAGTCGGTTCTGGCGCCAGAGTTCAGCCAAGCTGTTGTGGCTGCGGGGGCCATGAAACTGGAAAACCCGTCTGCGGTGAATGTGGCGTTTGGCTATGCTGGTGACGGGCCGTTTGTCTCCGCTGCCGGTGACACCCAAACCAAGGACCACATGGTTGAAGCATCTAAGACCGAGCCGGACAAGAACACCTATCTCGTCCTGACCGATGCCAAGGGTCCGGACGCCAACTATAATTATGGAACGCACTTCGTGTTCCAGGGTCATGAAGCCGGTGCCATGAAGGACGGCAAGCCGCAGGGTTATATCACCCGCGTCAACCTCGATGCCGACGAAGCACATCGCGTCACACTTATGGCGGACACCGACACATCGGGCAATCCGCTTGTGTTCATCGATGGCAGCACCTACAATCCCTTCGCTCAACGCCTGTTGTTCACCGGTGAAGAAGGCGATGAAGGTGGGGTCTGGCAGGCCACCACCAGCTTCCCCTCCAAAGTCGATGACCTGCGCGGCGTGATCGGGATCGGTTCATATGAAGGCATCCAGGCCGACAAGGACGGCAACTTGTGGATTGTCGAGGATGCCGGCGGCAAGGCCGGAGACGTCAACAAGCACGCCAAGCAGCCGAACAGTTTCGTCTACCGCTTCGTGCCTACGGACAAGACCGACCTGTTGAAGGGCGGCAAGCTGGAAGCGCTGCAGGTCATGGCTGCCGACGGCCAGCCCATTGTGTTCCATGATGGCAAGGCCGATGATGACATTCTCTCCGGCGGCATGGCTGAGATGTATTCATACGGCAAGGTGCTGAAGACCAGGTGGGTCTTGGTTCACGACACAGCCAAAGATGGTACCGCTGCGTTTGAGGCGAACAAGCTCGCCAAGGCTGTCATGGCCACACCGTTGAAGCGCCCTGAAAATGGTGTCTTCCGCCCTGGTACGAACTTTGCTGAATTCTATTTCACGCAGACGGGTGATACCAATGCGGAAACAGAAGCCAAGGCTGAACACGGCGGGTTTGGTGGCATCTTCAAGATTTCGCAGGCCAGCCCCTCTGATGCTGAGGGCACAATGAGCCTGGTATACCGCGGTGATGTGAACCACACCGGCCTCGACAACATCCAGTTCGCTTCCGCCATTGATCTGCTCATTGTTGAAGATGCTGGGGACAAGCTGCATGGCCAGCGCAAGATGCTGGACTCCGGCTTCGTGCTGGACCTGACGAAAGACTACAGCGCTGGCGGTGAGCCCGCCCGTTTCCTTGCCGAAGGCCGCGACCCATCTGCCACCATTGATTCAGCTTTGTCCGCTGCCAAGGACAGTGGCTTCCAGAATTCCGGTGACAATGAAATCACTGGCATTCATGTCTCTGATGGCGATGCCTCGGTTGAAGGGTTGCTCGGCAACAAGGTGCCGAACCTCGCCGACAAGAACTGGCGCATGTTCTACACGCAGCAGCATGGTGACAACCGCCTGTTCGAGGTGAAGTACAACACGACAATGTAATCATCGCCAATTCGGCGGAACGAAAGCCGGGATTGGTCCCGGCTTTCTATTTTTCAAAGACGATGCGGCCGTCGCAGATGGTCATGATGGGTTTCACGCCACCCATTTCGTGTGGCTTCAACTGTTCCATGTTGGCGTTGAGCACCGCCACGTCGGCGAGATAGCCTTCCTTGATGATGCCCTTGCGGTCTTCCATGAACTCCATGCGGGCGCCTGCTGCGGTGAAACCGTCGATGCAATCCATCAGGCTTTGCTGCTCGTTCGGGCAGCCCGGCTTCAAAGGCACCGCCGTCATGGCGGATTGAATGCCAAGGAAGGGATCAAGCGGCGATACGGGCCAGTCGGACGAAAAGGCAATGTCGGCACCTGTGTTTCGCAGCGTCTGCCAGGCATAGGCATAAGGCAGCTTGTCGCCGACGCGGCTCAGAATCGGTTCATGCGGATTGCCGGGCACACCAACGCCTGCGATGGGTTGCAGTGACGCTGTGACACCCAGTTGCTTGAGGCGCGGGATGTCCTGCGGATCAATGAGCTCGATGTGCTCAATGCGGTGTCTTGAATCCCGGCGGCCATTTTTCTTCTGGGCAAACTCATAGCCGTCGAGAGTGCGGCGCACGCCGCCATCGCCAATGGCATGAACACTGATCTGCAAGCCATGGGCATCGATGCGGGCGGCCAGCGCGTTGAATTCTTCCGCCGTGTAGAGCGGTGCACCCCTGTTGCCGGGAAAGCCCGGATAGTCGTCCAGCATCAGTGCTGTCAGCGTCTCCAGAACGCCATCCATGAAAATCTTGACGCGGCCTGAATGCAGCATGTCGCTTGCATATCTGGTGCGGTATTCAACGGCTTCGTCCACCTTGGCGATGTCATGGAAGTTCTTGTGATGATAGGGAACTTCCATGCGGGAATTCAGTTCGCCGCGCTGCTCCAGCGCCTGCAACAATTCCAGCTGATACCAGTTGCCATCCATGTTGTGCATGGAGGTTATGCCCAGTGAATTGGCATAGGCGATACCGCGGCGCATGTACTCTTCGTCAGCCTTACGCTGGGTTGGCGTGGCGGGCGGCACGGGGTCTTCACCCGTGATGATACCGAGAGACTCGCGTCCACCGGTTGGCGTCAAAGCCAGAACAGGCATGAAGGCCGCGAATTCCCGCAGCTCGCCGGTGGCAACGCCATTCTTGTCGAGAACAATCTCATTGCCCGTGGGCAACGTGCGGCCATGCAGAATGCCTGCCGCCTCCAGCGCTTTGGTGTTGGCCCACATGGTGTGATGGTCGAAACAGCCAAGGATGAAGGGCCTGTCGTTTACCAACTGGTCCAGCAGTTGGCGGGTGATAGGAATGCCGGCACCAAACTGCTCATGCGTGGCGCCGATGGCCACCACAACATCCAGGTTCGGATTTTGCTTGCGGTATTTTGCCAATGCGCCTGCAATCGCCTCCTTGCCCTTGTAGGCGTTGACGTTCAGCGCATCCAATTCCACGGCGCCAATGAACAGGTGCACATGGCCCTCAATGATGCCAGGGATCACCGTGTTGCCCTTGTTGTCGATCACCCGTGTCTTGGGACCACGCAGGGTTTCCACATCTGCCACTGTCCCGACCTTGACGATGCGGTTTGCTGAGATGGCCATGGCCTCCGCAAAGGGGCGGGCCTTGTCCATGGTGATGATGCGGGCGTTGGTAATGATTGT
>CALMEZ010000202.1 GCA_937864985.1 uncultured Alphaproteobacteria bacterium | reverse complement strand
CGGAACGGGCCGATGCCCTTGCAGAAGAGCGGGCGGATGTAGGCCGGGACGAAGCCGGGGAAGGCGAAGGCGTTTTCAAGACCTTCATCCTTGGCGACCTGACGGATGTTGTTGCCGTAGTCGAGCGTCGGGACGCCCGCATTCCAGAAGTCCACCATCGCCGCGACATGGATCTTCATCGAGGCGCGGGCGGCTTTCTCGACGGCCTTCGGATCGCTCTCCTGCTTGGCGCGCCATTCGGCAACGCTCCAGCCTTGCGGGAGGTATCCGTGCACCGGGTCGTGGGCAGAGGTCTGGTCGGTGACGATGTCGGGGCGCGGCCCGCCTGCCTTCATGCGACGGACGAGTTCGGGGAACACGTCGGCGGCGTTGCCGATCAGGGCGACCGACTTGGCCTCACCGGCCTTGGTCCAGGCGTCGATCATCGCTAGGGCCTCGTCCAGCGAATGGGTCTTGGCATCGCAGTAACGGGTGCGGATGCGGAAGTCGGCGCGGGTCTCGTCGCACTCGACCGCCAGACAGCAGGCTCCGGCCATGACGGCAGCGAGCGGTTGCGCCCCACCCATGCCACCGAGACCACCTGTCAGGATCCACTTGCCCTTGAGGCTGCCGCCATAGTGCTGGCGGCCCGCTTCGGCGAATGTTTCGTAGGTACCCTGCACGATGCCTTGCGTGCCGATGTAGATCCACGAGCCGGCGGTCATCTGGCCGTACATCATGAGGCCCTTCTTATCGAGCGTATTGAAGTGATCCCATGTGGCCCAGTGCGGCACAAGGTTCGAATTGGCAATCAGCACACGCGGTGCATCAGCGTGTGTTTTGACGATGGCGACAGGGCGGCCCGATTGCACAACCAGGGTTTCATCGGCTTCCAGCCGCTTGAGCGAAGCGACAATCCGGTCAAAATCCTCCCAGGTGCGCGCAGCGCGGCCAATGCCGCCATAGACAACGAGCTCGTGCGGATTTTCGGCGACATCGGGATGAAGATTGTTCATCAACATGCGCATGGGTGCTTCCGTGAGCCAGCTCTTGGCAGTGATTTCCGTGCCGGTTGCCGGGAAAACATCACGCTGGTTGTGCCTTGGGTTTTTCATGGGTCTGGTCCTCGATTTGTTATGCCAACAGGTGTGCGGCGATGATGTTGCGCTGGATTTCTGAAGAGCCTTCGTAGATGCGCATGATGCGGACATCGCGCGCATAGCGTTCCAGCGGGAAGTCGCGAGTATATCCGTAGCCACCGTGGATCTGCAGCGCGGCGTCGGTGACGCGACCCGCCATTTCAGAACATTGCAGCTTGGCCTGAGCGGCAGCGAGGCTGTATCGCGCGCCGGTGTGATGCGCGGCCTGCCGCTGCCGGGCGGCCTCCAGAGCCACCAGTATCGCGGCGTTAAGGTCAATCTGCATATCGGCCAATTGCCAGCGGATGCCTTGCCGGTTCGATAGTGGCTCATTGCCGATGATACGCTGTTTCGCGTAGGAGACTGCTGCTTCGAAGGCCTTCGCGGCGATGCCCAGGCACATGGCAGCAACTTCGATGCGGCCATTGTCGAGAACACGCATGGCCGTCTTGAAACCCTGACCCTCAACGCCCCCCAGCAGCGCATCATGGGGAAGCCTGCAATCAAAACCGAGCGTGAAGACGTGGCCGCCTTTCAGGCCCATGGTGCGCTCAGCCTTGCCGCTCGACAGACCAGTTGTGCCCTTTGGCACTAGGAAGGCGGAAATACCCCGGTTGCCCAGCTTGGGCGCGGTGTTGGCATAGACGATCAGAAAATCGGCCACGCCGCCGTTGGAGATAAAGCACTTGCTTCCCGTGAGATGCCAGCCATCCGCGGTTTTTGCAGCGCGGGTTTTCATGTCGGCTGGCTCGGACCCAGCGGTGGGCTCTGTTAGTGCAAACGCACCAAGCACCTCGCCTGCCGCAGCGCGGGGCAGCCAGTCCTCACGCTGTGCATCCGTGCCTCCCAATAATATTGAATCCGTTGCTAGATAGTGGGCTGTGAGGGCTGATGCTGTCGAGCCACAGGCCCCGGCGACGGCGGCCACAACGCCGAGCAAGGCTGGCGCCGAAAGGCCCGCACCGCTACAAGCCTCCGGCAGGTTTGCGCCCATCACACCAAGTACAGCCAGGCCCTGCAATTGAGCATGAACGAAGTGCGAAGTTTCATCAGTGGCCGCGGCCGAGGAGGCCAGCACGTCGTCTGCGTAACGCTGAACCTGCGTGACGGTGGCGCGCTCTTCATCGGACAAATAATCAAGCAGACTTTGCATGTTCGCTGCCCTTGATTGTGCCGCCTGAAAACAGCGCTTTGATGCGTTCTGCATCGAAGCCCGGCGTATTGCGCAAAATCGTCAGCGCATCGGCGCCCAGCGCGGGTGCTGCAGACATGGTCACTGGCTTCATCTGGTCAAAGACGACAGGTTGGCCGACAACCTGAACCGTAGAGAGTGTGGGGTGTTGCAAGGCCGTGACTAGCTTGCGTTGTACTGTTTGGTCGCTGGCTGCGGCCTGAGAGACTTTGCTGATCATGGCGCAGGGAATTTGCCGTGCCTCCAATGCCGCCACGGCTTCGCTCGCTGTTCGTTGGTGGGACCAGGATTCGATGATGGTCTTCAATTGCGGTTCGTGCTGCGTGCGCGCGTTGTCAGTCATGAAATGCGGGTCCTCCGCCAGTCCGGGATGACCGATGACTTCTGCAAGAATGGCAAAGTGCTTTTCATTTAACACAGCAACGGCAAACATGCCGTCTTGGGCAGCATAGCAGCCGAAGGGCGTCGACAGCGGGTGCCTGTTGCCAGTGCGGGCCGGTTCCCTGCCACCAAAGAATAACTGTGCATGGGCGGTCGGCAACAGGCTGAACAAGGCATCATGCATCGACACATCGATGGTGCTGCCCTCAGCCGTGCGTTCGCGGCGGAACAAGGCACCGAGAACCGCCCAGCTTGCAAACAGACCCGCGGCAAGATCACCAATGCTCTCGCCAACTTTCAACGGACTGCCACCCTCTTCCCCGTTCACCGCCATCAAGCCGGACAGGGCTTGGACGATGAGATCATAAGCGGGCTTGTTGGTCCATGGCCCACGCTGGCCGAAACCCGAAATCGAGGCATACACTAGCTGCGGCTTTTGCTGCCGCAAGCTTTCCGCGCCGAGGCCCAACTTCGCAGCCACGCCGGGCCGGAAGTTCTCAACGACAACGTCGCAGCTCAGGGCGAGCTCCTGCGCCAACATGCGGCCTTCCTCGCGCTGCAGATCAATGACAATGGATTGCTTGCCGCGATTGGTGAGGTGGAACAGCGCGCTTTCCCCCTCACGAAATGGGCCGATGTGGCGGTATTCATCACCATGTGGCGGTTCGAGCTTGATCACTTCGGCGCCCAGGTCGGCCATCAGGGCTGTGCAGTAGGGACCTGCAAGGACGCGGGTCATGTCGAACACACGGATGCCAGCAAGGATGTTGCTGCTCATGACTCATGCTTTCGTGCAAAGTCCTGCAGCACTTGCAGCACTTCGGTGAGAATGGGCCGCAGTTGTCGGACTTTGCCTTCGTCAAAGAGCCACGGTGCTGCTTCATCTGTCAGATATGTTGATTGGGCGAGTTCCATCTGGATGGCGTGCCGGTGTTGCGTGGGCCGGCCATAGTGACGCGTTGTCCAGCCGCCCTTGAAGCGACCATTCAACACCATCGAATAGGCGCTTGCAGATTTGCAAATGGCCTTCACCGACTGCTCGATTGCCACATCACAGGTCTGGCCATTGTTGGTGCCAATATTGAAATCCGGCAGCACCCCATCAAACAGGAAGGGAATGCGCGAGCGGATGGAATGGCAATCATAAAGGATGGCAATGCCATGGGCTGCGTGAACACGTTCCATCTCCGCGGTCAGTGCGGCATGATAGGGTGCATGGAAAGCCTGCCGTCTCTGTTCGATCTCATCAGGCGTTGGCGGCATATTCCAAATTGAGTCACCGTCAAAATCGGTGAATGGAACGAGGCCCGTGGTGTTCTGGCCGGGATAGAGACTTTCTCCAGACGGATCGCGGTTGGCGTCGATGACATAACGATGAAACGTGGCGCGCACTGTCGTGACGCCGGGCAGAAGGCCGTCGTAGAGCTTTTCGATGTGCCAGTCGGTGTCGGAAAGCGCCTGACCCCGCGCATTCAGGTATTGCCATATATCAGGTGGCACAAAGGTCCCGGTGTGCGGCAGACCGAGGATCACCGGCCCTGTGCCACGAACGATTTCGACCGGTTTCATGCCGCAAAGCCTGGCATGCTGACGCCTGTTGCACCGGCGATTTCGCCGGAGGCTACGAGTACTGCTGCTTTTTCAAGATCAGGCGCCAAGTACCTGTCAGGTCCAAGTGTGGGAACTTCCTTCCTCAAGCGCGCTACGGCCTGAAGCAAAGGCGCACTGGTTCTCAGAGGCGCACGAAATTCAATGCCTTGGGCCGCGCACAAAAGTTCCACACCCAAAATGCGACTCAGATTCTCTGTCATCGGCCCAAGACGGCGCGCGCCATGGGCAGCCATGCTGACGTGGTCTTCCTGATTGGCGCTGGTGGGTGTGCTGTCGGTGACGCAAGGGTTTGCGAGGTGCTTGTTCTCACTCATCAGCGCTGCCGTCGTGACTTCCGCGATCATGTAGCCGGAGTTGAGACCGGGGTCTGGCGTGAGAAACGGCGGCAGGCGGAAATTCAACACGGGATCGACAATGAGGGCCACGCGGCGCTGGGCGATGGCCCCGATCTCGGCGATGGCAAGGGCGATCATGTCTGCGGCAAAACCCACCGGCTCGGCATGGAAATTTCCGCCAGATACAATCAGCCCTGCGCCCGTCAACACCAGCGGATTGTCTGTTGCGGCATTGGCTTCGATTTCCAGCGTGCGCGCTGCCATACGCAGCACATCGATTGCTGCACCTGTGACCTGCGGCTGGCAGCGGATGCAATAAGGGTCCTGCACGCGCGCATCATCCACGAGATGGCTGTCGCGGATTTCCGATCCGGCCAAAAGTTCGTTCATGGCCGCTGCGGCATCAATCTGCCCTGCGTGACCACGCAGGCTGTGAATTTCGGTTTGCAATGGTGCGGTTGAACCCATGATGGCGTCTGTCGTCATGGCCGAAATAACAAGGGCTGCCTGCGCGGCTCGCCAAGCAGCAAAAAGCCCTGCCAACGCAAAGGCCGTGCTGAATTGCGTGCCGTTGATCAGGGCAAGCCCTTCTTTCGGACCAAGCTCGATGGGCATTAGCCCCGCCTTGGTCAGCGCTGCGGCACCGGGCATCACCTGCCCCCCGAACTCCGCTTCGCCTGCGCCCATCATGACGGCTGCCATGTGAGCCAGTGGTGCAAGATCACCCGATGCGCCAACTGAACCTTGCGCTGGAATAAGCGGTGTCACGCCCTTGGCCAGCATGGCCTCAAGGAGGTGGATGATTTCAAGCCGAACACCCGATGCACCACGCCCGAGGCTTAGCAGTTTCAAGGCCATCATCAGGCGCGCATGGCGCCGGGAAATGGGCGCACCAACACCACAGCAGTGCGACAGGATCAGGTTGCGCTGAAGGGTTGCCGTGTCCTTGGCGGCGATCTTGACGCTGGCCAGCTTTCCGAAGCCGGTGTTGACGCCATAGACCGCTTCACTGCCGTTGGCGGCAGCGGAAATTTTTGCGTGAGCGGCGATGATCCCTGCATGACATGCGGGATCAAGTGTGACCGGCTGTTCTTCCCACCAGATGCGCTGCAGGTCGGCAAGCGTGACCTTGCCCGGCGTCAATTGAAGTGACGTCACGCCACACCTCCAAAAATACATTGATGAAGCGGATTGAAACCAATGCGATATGCCAATTCAGCCGGATGTTCGACGTTCCAGATGGCGATGTCCGCGCGCATGCCATGGGCAATGACGCCACAATCGGTGAGGCGCAAGGCGCGCGCGGCATTGATCGTGGCCCCCTGCAAGGCTTCGAGTGGTGTCATCCGGAACAGGGTGCAGGCCATGTTCATGGCGAGCAGAAGCGACGTCATGGGTGAAGAGCCCGGATTGCAGTCTGTCGAGACAGCCATGGGAACACCGTGCTTGCGCAGCAAGTCAATTGGCGGCACCTGCTTTTCGCGCAGCGTATAAAATGCGCCAGGCAGTATCACTGCCGTCGTGCCCGCCCTGGCAAGCGCCATCACGCCATCTTCATCAAGATATTCGATGTGATCGGCTGACATGGCGCCATAGGAGGCGGCGAGCTTTGCTCCGCCAAGGTTCGACAGTTGCTCGGCATGAAGCTTGACGGGAATGCCGAGTGATTTTGCGACATCAAAGACGCGGCCGATCTGCGCTGGCGAAAAGGCAATGCCTTCGCAGAAACCGTCCACGGCATCGACAAGACCTTCGGCATGGGCAGCGCGCAGGGCGGGAATGCACACATCATCGATGTAGGCGTCAGGCCGGCCCTTGAGTTCCGGGGGAATGGCATGGGCGCCCAAAAATGATGTTACGACGCGGACAGGGCGTAACGTGCCAATGGCGCGTGCGGCGCGCAGCATCTTGCATTCCGTTTCAACATCAAGGCCATATCCGGACTTGATTTCAATAACCGACACGCCTTCAGCCAGCATGGCATCGATACGCGGCAAAGCGCTGGCAATGAGTGCGTCAACGGACGCGGTCCGTGTTGCGCCGACAGTGGATACGATTCCGCCACCTGCGCGGGCCACTTCTTCATAGGTTGCGCCATTGAGGCGCATTTCGAATTCAGACGCGCGGTTGCCGCCGAACACCACATGGGTGTGGCAGTCAATCAGCCCTGGTGTGGCCAGGCGATAGCCACAGGGCTGTCGCTGCCATTGTGCATATGTTGCGGGAAGGTCTTCTTCCTTGCCAACCCAGGCAATCTGGTGGCCCTGAATGGCGATGGCACCCGCGTCGATCAGGCCATATGGCGCGGTACCACGTGCCATCGTGGCGATGCGGAGCTGGGTCAAAATCCGGTTTGACACGAGGGAGGCCTCAAGCAACGGGTTCACATGAGGCTTGCATCGTAAGACAAAGCGATTATTATGTCTATACATAAAAATGAACAGGGAAGCAGGCTTGTGATTTTTGCAAAGCGCGCATTGCTGGATGATGGCTGGGCAGACAACGTCCGGCTAACGCTTGTGAATGGCTCCATTTCAGCGATTGAAACAGGTGCAAAACCCGCCGCTGCTGACGTGTGCGTGGATACGCTGTTGCCGGCGCTCGCCAATCTCCACAGCCACAGTTTCCAGCGGGCCATGGCCGGCATGACTGAATTCCGCGCCGCAGGCCGCGACAGTTTCTGGACGTGGCGCGATCTGATGTATCGCTTCGTTGATCGCCTCACGCCGGAACAGATCGAGGCCTTTGCCGGATTGGTGTTCATGGAAATGCTGGAGGCCGGCTATGCCTCTGTTGGAGAGTTCCACTATGTGCACCATCAGCGCGGTGGTGTGCCCTACAATAGTATCGCTGAATTGAGTATGCGCATCTTCGCAGCAGCGGCAACCAGTGGCATTGGCCTCACGCATCTGCCCGTTCTTTACAGCTATGGTGGCGCAGGACGGCAGCCTCTGGCCCCCGCACAATTGCGCTTTGGCAATGACGTGGACCACTTCATGGTGCTTGTCGAAGCAGCACGAGCGGCAACGTCACATCTTCCCACTGATGCGCGCGTGGGACTGGCCCCACATTCCCTGCGGGCCACGTCTCCTGATGATCTGAAGCGCATGCTGGCCTGGGGCAAGCATGGCCCCATCCACATCCATGCCGCTGAGCAGCCGAAAGAGGTGCAGGACATTGAGGCGTGGCTGAAGGCGCGGCCGGTGGATTGGCTATTGGACAACTGCGCACTGTCTAGCGACTGGTGCCTCATCCACGCCACGCACATGACTGATACAGAAACAGTTAGACTGGCCAAGTCAGGCGCGGTTGCGGGCCTGTGCCCGATCACCGAAGCCAATCTCGGCGATGGGCCGTTCAACGGCCCTGCCTATCTCGATGCAGGTGGCGCGTTTGGTGTCGGATCGGATTCCAACGTGAACATTGCATTGACAGGCGAATTGCAGATGCTGGAATATTCCCAAAGGCTGCGCGACATTTCGCGCAATGTGCTGGTGCGTGGTGAAGGGTCGGTAGGACAAACGCTGTACCTCGGCGCGGCGCGCGGTGGTGCCCAGGCATTGGGCCGCAAAGCGGGCGAGATCAAGGTGGGCCATCTTGCAGATCTTGTTGCCATCAACACAACCGCGCCTTCTCTCTGTGCGCTGTCTTCGCAGCAATTGCTCGACGGCCTTGTGTTTGCATCAAGAGATGATGTTGTGACCGATGTGTGGTCGGCAGGGCGTCATCAAGTGCGGCAGGGCCGCCATGTGGCGCACGACACCATCGTTGAGACTTACCGCAAAGCGATTGACGGCTTGCTTAGTTCGCTTTGATGGTGAGCATCAGCGTAATGATATCGGCGCCAGATTGCGACATGAAATGAATTGTGCCTGACTGCATCAGCACCGTATCGCCAGCTGCAATGGCTTCTCCCTCCTTGAGAGACGCGTCGCCTTTCAGGACATGAAGAAGTGCGATCTGTCCGGTAGAAGCACTTGCCGACACTTGGCGTGCACCTTTGCTGACAGACGCTGCGGCTTCACACAGTGCCGGATCGTAAATCAGATTGAGGTCTGTGAGTGGTCCATTATTGAGTTTCGACGTAATGTCCCAATCACCGGGAAAGCAGATGGGGTCCGCATACTGCGCATGCAAAGTCTGTTCGCGGCTGATGAGCTGCATGCCATTGCCTGCGACGACTGTAAGGATGCGTGACAGCCCGTCAAAACGGGAGAATGGGCCGTCGGATGCGACGTCTGCCATGCTCAGCCGCCAGACGAGCCTGCCGTCGCGGCGGTCTGCAGCGATCTCGCGGGTGATGCCGCCGCCGTTTTTCCACGGCTGGTCCACCAGTTCCTTCCTGCGAATGATGCGCATTCGACTTTCCACTCTTCCGGGCCTCCCCATATTATGTATAATCATAATCATGGACAAAGCACAGCAGACTGTCACCGGAAAACTGGGCTACCGCGACATCAAGCGCGAAATCTTCCGGCGCATCCGTAGCAATGAATGGGGGCCAGGCACACAATTGCCGGGCGAAGTGGCGCTGGCAGAGGAATTCGGCTGCGCGCGCGCCACAGTCAATCGTGCCATGCAGGAACTGTCCGACGATGGCATCATTGAACGGCGGCGCAAGGGCGGAAGCCATGTGAAATTGGCGCCCGTGCGGCAGGTGAAATTTGAAATTCCGCTGGTGCGTGTGGAGATTGAAAGCAAAGGTGCCGCCTATGCCTACCGGCTTCTATCACGTTCTGTGGACACGGCGCCCCGCTGGCTGACCAAACGCTTGGGGTTGACACCGGATGCAGAAGTCTTGCGCCTCAAATGCCTGCACCTTTCAAACAACACGCCCTATCAATTCGAGGACCGCTGGATCAATCTTGTGACTGTGCCGCGCGCGCGCGCCACTGATTTTTCCGGAATCAGCCCCAATGAATGGCTGGTCAGCCAGGTTCCCTACACCAATGCGGAGGTGCGGTTTTCGGCAACACGCGCTGATTCTGGTGTTGCGGCGGCGCTTGGTGTGGCGGAGGAAGCACCGGTTTTCCTGGCGCAGCGGACGACCTGGCTTGCAGGGTCACCGGTCACACATGTACGGCTGCATTTTCCGCAAAGCTATGAAATGGTGGCAAATTATTGAAGTTGCGCGATTATTCCCTGTTTCGATGTGGTCCAATTGCCGCATGTTACATTACCAAAAAGTGACTGGTTGATCGAGATCAATGCTATAAATGGCTGGCCTGCCTAGTTATGCTTGGCCATTGGGAACATTTGCATGGACTACAACGCCTATTTTGCCGGAAAGCTTGAGAGCCTGCGCCAGGAAGGGCGCTACCGGGTGTTTGCCAGGCTGGAACGGCATGCGGGGGATTTCCCGAAGGCGACGCGCCATGTCGACGGCAAGCGCCAAGAGATCACCGTCTGGTGCTCCAATGACTATCTGGGCATGGGCCAGAACCCCAAGGTGAAGCTCGCCATGCATGCGGCGATTGATGCCTGCGGCGCAGGAGCCGGCGGCACGCGCAACATCTCCGGAACCAGCTACCTGCACGACGAACTGGAACAGGAACTGGCCGGCCTGCACGGCAAGGAGGCGGGGCTTCTGTTCAACTCCGGCTACATGTCGAACTGGACGACGCTGTCGACACTGGCCTCAGGGCTGCCGGGCTGCGTGGTGTTCTCGGATGCCGGCAACCATGCCTCGATGATCGAGGGCATCCGGCATGGCAAATCCGAGCGGGTGATCTTCAAGCACAATGATGTTGCCGACCTGCGCGCCAAGCTTGAAGCTTGCGACCCGGCACGGCCCAAGATCATTGCCTTTGAATCGGTCTATTCCATGGATGGCGACTTTGGCCCCATCGCTGCCATCTGCGACCTTGCGGATGAATTCGGTGCCATGACCTATCTCGACGAGGTGCATGGCGTGGGCCTCTATGGCGCCCATGGCGGCGGCCTCTCGGAGGAACTGGGCCTGGCCCATCGTCTGACCATCATTGAGGGCACGCTGGCCAAGGCCTTTGGCGTGGTGGGCGGCTATATCACAGGTTCTGCCACCATCTGCGATTATGTGCGCAGCCACGCCTCGGGCTTCATCTTCTCCTCGGCCCTGCCGCCGGCCGTGGCGGCGGGTGCGCTGGCCTCGATCCGCCATCTGCGCCAGTCCAACAGCGAGCGCCGCCTGCTCAAGGACCGTGTGGCCAGCTTGCGCGCTGCTCTCGACAAGGCGGGCATTCCGCACATGGCCAATCCCAGCCACATCGTGCCGATCGTTGTCGGTGATGCCGCCAAGTGCAAATGGATCAGCGACTACCTGCTCGACCATCACGGCATCTACATCCAGCCGATCAACTACCCCACCGTGCCGCGCGGCACCGAGCGGCTGCGCATCACGCCGACCCCTTGCCATTCCGAACAGGACATCAATACCCTCGTTTCGGCGCTCAACGAGCTGTGGAAGCAGTGCGCCCTGGCAAGGGCCGTGGCGTAAATCGCTCAACCAAGCGAGTCAAATTGCATTAAGAAAATCGCAAGTTTGCCACAGTGCTATGCGTGTTCCCTAAATGTGCATTTCCGCCACAGCAAGAAATTGCCAAACTTGTTTCAGCTAATTTGGCCTGTTTCAGGCCATGACCTTCCCGTTAAATACTCCAGCGTCTGCAGCTTGATTTGAGACAGCCGCCTTAGATGCAGCCAGGGGAGGTACGCAGGCTGAACGCGATGTCGGCACAGTACCTGAAATGAGCCGCTAGGCGCGTCTTGCCACAACTCGCCGTTCGATCTCCGGGTTCCGATAACTTCGATCTATGATGATCTGCTTCAACTTAATCAGGCGGTCAATACAATTGTCCGAGGCGCGCTGGCTGATGATTGTGTCGATGATTTCAAGGATGCGCGCACTGGAAGCGATACCCATTTCATGGAATTCTTGATTAAGTTTGTTGCCTCTTTTCTTGCGCTTTGCTTTGAGCCACCTCAGCTCTTCTTCAAACTCCACCTTACAGCGCCACCAACTGGATCAGCCAGGACAAAAGTTGGAATTCTGCATCGCATGGACCGTTCAGCTGTCAGCACAGCTGCAGTGTCAATCCCGACCGGCCAGAGCATTTTGTGCATTTTTGCGAGGTCCGCCATGAAGAATATCACGCTACTTTATTTGATCTCATTTGCCAGTATTGGCTTTGCCTTGTCCCCGGCGAGTGCTGCGCCCAAGGAACACATTGCCTATTGCCGTGACTCCAATTCTGCCGACCCTATTTGCATTGATGAAGCGAAGAAGAACGGAACATGGGATGACACCAAGACAGTGACACCCTTGACCAAAGAAGAAGCGCTCGCTTCCCGTACCAAATACTGCAGGAACGCAGTGCCCGATGACCCGGTTTGTACCAAGGAAATGTTCAACGCCAACTGAGTTCCACAAGCTTTTGGCGAGAGTGTCGGCTTGGTGTGATTCTGGCACAATTCTCATCTTGCCGCCCTTTCGCCGCTTCATTGATTCTAATGGGTGAACTGCCGCAACAACAGTTGCGGCCATCTTGCCGCTTTCCGCTAGCGTCATTTCAGATTCGCTGGGGGATCAATTCTCCCGTGGTCAATTTGATTGCGCAAAAATTCCATGTTTCATTGCCTTTCATCATGCAGTTCCAAAGACGCACAGTGGGGTCGTTCCAAGCCTTATGGCACTTGAAAGCTGTGAAATTCAAAAAGCGTATTGATCATTTGCGATGATGCAAGCGGATATATGTATCCTGGAGCCGACGTTGATCCGGCACTGCAATCTTTCTGCATGCTGTTTGAAAGGCTCATATCGTCTGGGTCAGACAACTTTCGTCAGGTCAACGCGAACCGGCGCCCGTTAGCCCTATCGAAAACATGAATGTGTTTGGAACTTGCCGAAAGGTGAACGGGCTGGCCCGGCGACAGGGCCGTCCGCTCCATGGCCATCAGCGTCAACTGCTGGCCAAGCGCCTTGACGGCGATCTGCGTGGTCATGCCAAGCGGCTCAATCACCTGCACCTCGCCTCGAAGGCCTTTGCCGGACAATTGCAGATGTTCGGGTCTGATGCCCAGCGTCACTTCGTGACCGGGTTTCAATGACGTTGCCCCCGTGGCGATGGAGCTGCCGTCCGCAAGTTTCACCTCGCCTTTTGCACCCGCAACACCTTCGATGAAATTCATGGTGGGAGAGCCAATGAACCCCGCCACAAATGTATTCGCAGGCTTGTCGTAAAGCTCCAGAGGCGCACCAACTTGCTGGATGACACCTTCATTGAGCACCACAATACGGTTGGCCATGGTCATGGCTTCGATCTGGTCATGGGTCACATAAATCGATGTCGTGCCCAGCGACTGCTGCAGGGCCTTGATCTCGGTGCGCATCTGGGCGCGCAGTTTGGCATCCAGATTGGAAAGCGGCTCATCAAACAGAAACACTTTCGGATCGCGGACAATGGCCCGGCCCATGGCAACACGCTGGCGCTGGCCGCCTGATAGCTGTTTGGGCAGCCGTTCCAGCAATGCACCAAGCCCAAGCGTGCCCGAGGCCTGATTGACGCGCGTTCCAATTTTCGAGACACTTTCTTTGCGGAGCTTCAGGCTGAAGCTCATGTTGTCTTCGACATTCATGTGCGGGTAGAGCGCATAAGACTGGAACACCATGGCGATATCGCGGTCACGCGGCGCCACGTCGTTGACGCGACGCACACCAATCATGATGTCGCCGGCACTCACCTCTTCAAGGCCGGCGATAGACCGGAGCAACGTTGATTTCCCGCAGCCTGACGGCCCGACCAGAACAACGAACTCGCCATCGGCAATTTCGAGATTGATGCCTGACAGCACATGCACCGATCCGAAGGATTTGCTGACATTGCGAAGCGTGACGGAAGCCATGGATTATCCTTTGACGGCGCCGGCAGTCAGCCCGGTCACCAGATAGCGCTGCAGGAAGGCGAAGAAGATGCAGACGGGGATCAGTGCCATCACCGAGGCCGCCATCATCTGCCCCCAGTCCACGGCAAATTTCCCAATGAAGGTGAGAAGGCCAACAGAGAAGGTTTTCTGGCTCTCGCTGTTGATCAGCATCAGCGCGAACAGAAGCTCACTCCACGCGGCGGTGAACACGAATGAAATCGTGGCGCCCATGCCAGGCAAAGTGAGCGGCAGCACAATGCGGCGAAGTGCTGTGGACCGTGTGCAGCCGTCAATCATGGCGGCCTCTTCCAGTTCCTTCGGAATGCCATCGAAGAATGACTGCATGAGGAAGGTGGCAAAAGCGATGTTGAAGGCTGTGTAAATGACAATGAGGCCATACAGGTTGTCCGTGAGGCCGATTGAGCCCATGATGCGGAAGATTGGCGGAATGACCATGACCAGCGGGAAGGTCTGGGTGAGCAGCAGCAACAGGCTGACCACCGCCTTGCCGCGAAACTGGAATCTGGAAAGTGCATAACCTGCCAGCGAGGCAATCGCCGTTACAATTAAGGACGTGCTGATTGACACGATCAGGCTGTTGAGAAAATACCGCGGAAAATCCGTGGCACTCAGAACGGCGCTGTAATTTTCCATGGTCATGGCGCTGGGCCACAGCTTGATGCCTTCCGTATAGAGAAGCCGCGTCGGCGTGACGGAAATCTTCACCGTCCAGTAGATCGGGAAGATGGCAAAGAGCACGTAGGCGCCAATGGCGGCGTAAAAGCCGATCTTCGACAAGGCACGCTGCACACGGCTCTGGCCCACCATGTCAGGCGTCCTTCAGCAGGCTGCGCCGCATCTGGATCACGAGAAGCGCATAGATGATGAGAAGCACCAGCAGCAGCATGGCAATGGCCGAGGCATAGCCCTTGTCGAGGGCCTTGAAGGCAGAGACATAGATATAGGTGGCGATGGTATTGGTAGAGCCGGCAGGGCCGCCTTGCGTCATCACGTAAATGAGGTCGGCAAAGGTGGCGATCCACACGGTGCGCAACATGACGGTGATGGCGATGGTGGGCGCCAGAAAGGGCATGGTCACTTTGGTGAACTGCTGCCACGCCGATGCGCCATCAATGGAGGCTGCTTCATAGATTTCCGAGGGAATGGATTTGCGTGCAGCAAGCAATGTGATGGCGAAGAAGGGAATGCCGAACCAGATGTTGGCAATGATCGGCCCCCACATGGCAGTTTGAGGGCTGGCCAGAATGGTGACAGGTTCACTCTGGATGCCAAGTGCGTAGAAGATGTGGGGCAATGGGCCAATCAGTGGATTGAAAAGCCAGCTCCAGGTGAGGCCGGTGAGAAACGTGGGCACGGCCCACGGCAGAAACACCAGCGCCTGCACGGTGCGGCGGCCATAGAATGGGCGGTTCAGAAGCAGCGCCAACCCAAGGCCCAGAAAGAACTGGAAGAACAGGCTGCCTACTGTCCACCACAGCGTATTGACCAAAGCATCGTGCAAAACCGTATCGCTCGCCATCGCGCGATATTGATCAAGCCCGGCGAATTGCGATTTGAACGCGGAGAATTTCCAGAAAGAATAGGAAATGCCAATAATCAGGGGAACGAGAAGAACCGTCACAATGCAGACCAGCGCCGGGCTGAGATAAAGCCATGGTTCTGCCGCCATCGACCAGCGGCGGATCGGCGCTTTTGCTGTCATCTGCTCACGGCTGGCCAATGTCATTGCAAAGGAAAGGGCGCGGCAGATGCGCCGCGCCCTACCATTTTTTACTGATGAGCCGCCTTGTACTTGGCCTGCTCTTCGTTCAGGAACTTGGCCCAGCCATCGGCCACATCCTTGGCCGTGGCCTGACCGAGCAGCACCGACTGGAAGGCCTTCGGCACCTGGCTGTCATAGAACACGCCGAGATTTTCCAGATAGGTTGGCGGCGTCACGAACACATACTTGTCCGGATTGGCAAGTTCGGTGAACCAGCCGGAGAACTGCTCTGTCTTGAAGTGCTCGTCCTGGTCGGCACCATTGTGGATGGGCAGCGTGCCCACAGTCTTGGACCAGCCCAGGTTCTGCTTGTTGTCGAGCAGGAAGGACATCACCTTCCAGGTCTCTGCCTTGTGTTGGCTGCCGGACATCATGGCCCAGCCAGCGTAGCCGAGTGACGGATAGGCCTTGCCATTGGGGCCAACCGGCCACGGCGCAACAGCAAAGTCATCAGCACTCATCTTGTCGGCAATGCCAATCAGCGCATCTGGGTCCTGGTTCAGCATGGCGCAGGTGCCGGTGTAGAAACCAGTGACCAGTTCATTGAAGCCCCAGCTCACGGAATCCTTCGGCGCATAGCCCTTCTGGTAGATATCAGCCAGCATCTGCAGGCCTTTCACGGCACCTTCTTCATTGAAGATCGACGTGCCGTCTTCATTGAAGTAGCCAGGCTTGCCGGCCATATTGTCCATGAACTGCTGGATGGAGCCAAAGGCACCGGCCCCGCCGCGCAGACAGTAGCCGTATTTGCCTGGAAGCTTTTCAGCGATTGTCTTGGCGTCGTTGTAGAATTCTTCCATGGTTGCCGGCGGAGCAGAGAGGCCGGCATCCTTGAATATCTTCTTGTTCCAGAACATGGCGTTCACATAATAACCGTAGGGGATCATGTACTGGGTGTTCTTGACTGTTGAGCCAAGCTGCTTGGCGCGTTCGCCAAGTGTACCCGCCTCGTTCCAGTCTTTCATGAAGGGACCAAGGTCTTCCAGCTGGCCATTGTTGGCGTAAAGCCCCATCCAGCGTTCCGGCATTTCCACCATATCAGGCACCTGGCCAGCCTGCACCATCGACAGGAATTTTTCGAAAGCCTCGCTCCACGGCAACGAAACCACTTCCACCTTGATGTCCGGATTGGCCTTGCTGAACTCATCCAGCTGGCTTTGCAGGAACTTGGTGCGGTCTGGGCTGGTGATCACTTCGACGAGCTTCACCGTTGTTTCTGCCCATGCTGAGGTTGCCCCCAGCACAAGCGTGCCGGTCAACAGGACGGCTTTGAGAAATTTATTCATCGTTATCCTCCCTTATGGTTTGAGACTGTCTTGAAATGCCTGCTCCAGGTCAGACCAGAGGATTTCTGCATCCTCCAACCCGACATGAATACGGATCGCGCGGGGCGAAACGCCGAACCGCTCGAATGAATTGATGCCCGGAGTCTGGGCCAGCGATGCGGCGACGGGGACCACAAGGCTCTCATGGCCACCCCAGCTCACGCCCATGCGGAAGAAGCGCAGCGCATTGGAGAAACGCTTGACGTCTACGCGTTCGTCAACCTCGAATGTAAACAGGCCCGTGAAGCCAGACAGCGTGCCGCGCCCCGGGTGATTGGAATAGACGGGGTGATGCACCTTCAACACACGGTCATGCTGCTTCAGCCTGTTGGCAATCAACAGCGCACTGTCCATGTGGCGGCGGATGCGCAGTGGCAGGGTACGTAAACCGCGCGTCAGCAGGAAGGCTTCAACCGGCGCCAGCTTCGCCCCCATGAAGGGATGCGTCAGTTCGTTGATGCGGGACACAAGCTTCGCAGAGCCAGCCACAACGCCTGCCACGGTATCGCTGTGGCCACCGATATACTTGGACGCAGAATGCACGACGAGGTCGATGCCATGGCTGATGGGCTTCTGGAAAATCGGTGTCGCCCAGCTGTTGTCAATCATGGTGATTGCACCATAGGCCTTCGCGGCCTTGGCCAAACGCGGCAATTCCTGCAACTCGAAGACCATCGACGTCGGGCTTTCGAGATAAAGCAGCTTGGCGCCTGGCAATGCAGCTTCAATCGCCTCGGCATCCGTGCCATCGACATAGTCAACCTTCACGCCTAAGCGCGGCAACAGCTTTTCAAAGAAGCGATAGGCGTCACCATACAGGTGACGCACGGCAACAATGCGATCTCCCGCTTCAACGATGGAAAGCACCGTAGCGCTGATGGCCGCCATGCCGCTGGCAAAGCCGCGCGCCATTTCGGCCCCTTCAAGGGCTGCGATGCGCCGTTCAAAATCATGGGCCGTCGGGTTGTTGCCGCGCGAATAAATGTAAGCGTTGCCCTTGCCGGCAAATGTCTCCTGCATCTGGTCGAAGCTGTCGAAGGTGAACAGCGAGGACTGGTAGATCGGTCCGACAACCGGATTGTTGGCGTGATCCTGGTCATCGCAGACAATCAGCGATGCCTCAGCGATGGCCGCAGAAGCCAAGGCGGGATCATACATCATTGGGAAAGGCCTCGCGGATTTCACGCTCGACAGAACCGATCAATTTCCAGGCTTCGGCGCGGGCAGCTTCCGCGTCTCGCCGCGCAATGGCTTCATACATGGTGCGGTGGAACGGGTGGGAAGCTTCGGCAAAATCCGGCAAGTGCAGCGCATTTTCCCAAAGCTGGTGCAACAGGTCACGCATCGATTGGATGATTTGCGGAAAGAAAGGATTGCCCGTGGCATTATAAATGGACTGATGGAACTCCCAGTCCTCTTTCGAGCCATTGCCTGCGGCATGGGCGGCTTCTAGCCGCAACAGGGCAGCGCCGATCTCGCGGATGGCTGCATCGCTGGCCGAACTGGCGCAAACAGCCGCAGCTTCCCCTTCAAGCGCCCGGCGCACCTGCAGGATTTGCAAGAGATCGCGCACCTTTGACGGGCGCGCCAGCACAAGCGGCACATGCAGGAGATTGGGACTGACCGCCACATTGAGGAATGCACCCCGGCCCTGCTGCAGACTGATGATGCCAAGCGCCTCCCAGCGCTTCAGGGCCTCGCGTACACTGGACCGCCCAACCCCAAGCGCTTCTCCCAGCACCCGTTCGCTGGGCAGGCGCTGGCCCGGCCTTATGCAACGTTCTTCCACGAAAACAGCGAGGGAATTGAGGATGGCCGCATCCAGCGTCTGACGCTTGACCGGCCTGGGCAGGTCATTATCCGTCGGAACCGCGTTGCGTAGTTGATCCAATGGCTTCACCGGTCTGGTTGTCAGACCAGTGATGTTGTCGCGGGCGCCGGAATGAGTCAAGGTCAGAAGCATCATTGTCCTATGCATTGGGGGAGACTGTGCCCACACACGATGACATTCCGCTGTCCCGTTTCCGCCCGGCGCCGAAGCTGGTGCGCAAAGAAACCCGCATTGAACGGCCAGCTTTCCCGGTCATCGACGCTCACAATCACCTTGGCCCTGATTTTGGCGGCGGCTGGAGCGAGAAGCCGGCAGCCGAGCTGATCGCGCGTCTCGATGAGGCGCACGTACAAACCTATGTCGATCTTGATGGCGGCTGGGGCGAAGAGATTCTTGATGCGCGGCTCCGGAAATTCAAGGAGCCCTTCCCCGACAGGTTCATCCTGTTCGGATCGCCAGGCTGGCAACACTGGGCCAGCGATGGCAGCCAGTTTGGCGAGCGGGCAGCGCAACGATTGCGGGCGCAAGTGGCGCGCGGCGCACAGGGTCTGAAAATCTGGAAAGACTTCGGCCTGCATGTCAAAGACGAGAAAGGTAAGCTCGTCTCGGTTGATGATGCAAGATTGATCCCGTTGTGGGACGCAGCGGGCGAACTCGGCGTGCCGGTGCTCATCCACGTGGCGGACCCGGTGGCCTTCTTCGATCCGCTTGATGCAACGAACGAACGCTGGGACGAGTTGCATGCCCACCCCGACTGGCATTTTCATGGCAGCCGCTTTCCGTCCTTCATAACCATCATCGAGGCCTTTGCCCGGCTGGTGAAGCGCCACCCCAACACAACATTCATCGGCGCGCATGTGGCCTGTTATTCCGAAAACCTGCCATGGGTGGATGCGCTGCTTGATGCCTGCCCCAATCTGCTGATTGATTTCAGCGCACGCATTTCAGAGCTGGGGCGACAACCCTACAGCGCACGCCGGCTTCTCACCAAGCACCAGGATCGCGTTCTGTTTGGCATCGACGCCGGGCCTGATCTTGAAACCTATCGAACCTATTGGCGCTTCCTTGAATCAGACGACGAATATTTTGACTATAACCCGCATGGCGTGCCCAACCAGGGGCGTTGGCAGATTTATGGCCTTTGCCTTGACCGTGAAGTTCTCAAGAAAATCTATTACGCAAACTCCGCCAGACTTTGGAAGTTGTCTTGAGTGAAGTGCTCTGCTCCAAAGCAGACTGGGCTATGCTGGCGTAGAGCTGTCTGGTGAAGCTTGCCGGGCCGGGAGGAGTGTAAGGGCACATCCGAAGCGGTTCGCAGTTTCCCCAACACGAATGTTCTGCCTTCCATTTCGCGCCTGTTACACCGCGCCGTTTTGCTGTTTCGACATAGCAGGGAATTCGGCCTCAGCCGCCTGACATATGTTGATGAATTCGTGCTTACCTCGGCCGAAGCGGCCAGACTTCGCAAAAATTACCTGTGGTTTCACTGTTGCCATCAAATTCGCCCCAGAAACCTGTTCGCCACAGAGTTCGTCACCGCCATTCCCCTCACTCTCCATATGGAATCCAGATGTTTTTCACCTGCGTTGCACGGCGCAGGTATTCGTGGCCTTGGGCTTGGGCCGCGTTGAGCCAGTCCACTGACCTGCCATTGTTCACCCAGGTGACTTTCAGATTTCCGGCAGAGGCTTTTTCCACCATGGCCGAACCTTCGGCGCTGCCGTGATACCAGAGTTGCACTACCTCATCATGTTCGGCCAAGGTTTTGGCCAGTTCATCGCGTGCGCCGGTAATGATGTTGACGGCACCATCGGGCACGTCTGACGTATCCAGCACCTGATAAAAATCCGTTGCCGTCAGTGGCTGCGATGTTGACGGCACCAGCACGACGCGGTTACCCATGGCGAGCGCGGGCATCATCAACGAGATCATTGCGAGCAAAGGCCGTTCATCCGGTGCCACAATGCCCATGACGCCAAAGGGTTCATTGAAGGCGAGTGTCGTCTGCCGCTTGGCATTGGTGGAATGGATGCGGCCATCATACTTGTCGGCCTGGGCTGCGTAGAAGAAAATGCGTTCGATTGATGCTTCGACTTCGCGTGCGGCGTCACGGGATGAAGCGCCGCCTCGTGCAAGCCTTCTGGCAAATTCCTCGGCGCGGGCCGAAAGATTTTCGCCGATGAAGTACAGCACCTGTGCCCGGTTGTGGGCCGATGCTGAAGACCAGCCCGAGGCCTTGAGCGCCGCTTCAACAGCATTGCGCACATCCTTGCGATTGCCGAGGCCGGCCTGGCCGATGGCGCGGCCTTTCGCATTGGTGATTGTGTAGGAATAGCCGGAGTCCGGACGTGTCTGTTTGCCGCCGATGTAAAGCTTGGCGGTGCGGTCAATGGTGGATGCATCAGACACGGCGCCGGATGGACTGGCCGACAGGCTGGCGCTCTTCGATGATTTCGCTGCTGGCAACGCGGTCAGCCAGTCGGCTTGCAGATATTCGTAGAGGCCTTCGCGGCCACCTTCCCGGCCGAAGCCTGATTCCTTGTAGCCGCCAAAGCCTGCCGCCGCGTCGAACTGGTTGGTGCTGTTGATCCAGACCACACCGGCTTTCACGCGGGCCGCGGCATCCAGTGCCACATTGATGTTCTCAGACCAGATGGAAGCTGCAAGGCCATAACGCGTGTGGTTGGCCAGCATGGCGGCTTCATCCGGCGTCCGGAAGGTCATTGCGGAAACGACAGGCCCGAAGATTTCCTCGCGCATGACGGTCGATGCTGCGTCTACGTCAACAAACAGAGATGGCGCAAAATAATTGCCCTTTTCAGGGATGGCGCAAGATGCCTGCACAAGTGTTCCGCCTTCGTCTTGGCCTTGCTTGACGAGCGCCGTCACGCGCGCAAGCTGCACGGGGTCCACGAGCGGGCCCATGTCATTGGATTTGTCGAGGGGATCACCGACGCGCAACGTCTCCATGCGGCGCTTGAGACGCGCGATGAAGCGCTCATAGATCCCTTCCTGCACGAGAAGCCTCGTTCCAGCACAGCAGACCTGGCCCTGGTTGAACCAGGCGGCATCCACCACGCCTTCGACGGCGGCTTCAATGTCGGCATCCTCGAACACGATGAAGGGCGACTTGCCGCCGAGCTCCAGCGACAACTTTTTGCCGGATCCAGCCGTCTGTGTACGGATCAATTTGCCAACTTCCGTGGAGCCGGTGAAGGCGATCTTGTCCACATCCTTGTGCGCCACGAGTGCCGCACCCGTTGATCCATCACCCGTGACGATGTTGACAACACCGGGTGGCAGGCCTGCTTCGGTGCAGATTTCAGCAAAGGCCAACGCGGTGAGCGGCGT
>CALMEZ010000201.1 GCA_937864985.1 uncultured Alphaproteobacteria bacterium | reverse complement strand
CATTGCGCTGGCCCGCGCCCTGGCCAAAAGTCCGAAGATGCTGATCCTCGATGAAGTCACAAGTGCGCTCGATCCGGAAACGGAAGCCGCCATCGTCAACAACATCCAGGCCCTGCGTGGCCGCTACACCATCATCGCCATTACGCACCGCCCCGCCTGGACGCGCATCGCCGATCGCCTTTACCTGATCGACAAGGGCCGCGCCAAACTGCAAACCAGAAAATCCTCACCAAGGAAAAAGAAATGAGCGAGATCATCGTCAAGCCAGTGACCGACAAGGCTGGCAAAATGGATTTTCTCAATGTGCCCTTCGATGTTTACAAGGGTGATCCCAACTGGGTGGCGCCGCTTTATCTCGAGCGCTTGGAACATCTCGATCCGAAAAAGAACCCCTACTTCCAGCACGCCGATGTGCAGCTCTTCGTGGCTTATAAAAATGGCAAACCAGTGGGCCGCATTTCTGCGCAAGATGACCATTTGCGCTTGAAAACTCACAAAGATAACAAAGGGATGTTTGGCTTCCTTGACTCACTGGATGAACCCGAAATTTATGCGGCACTCACCAAGACCGCAGCCCAGTGGCTGAAGGCACGCGGCCGCAGCGGCATGCTCGGGCCTTTCAATTTTTCGGTGAACGATGAAATGGGTTTGTTGGTGAATGGTTTCGATACGCCGCCCAACATGATGATGCCGCACGGCAAGCCTTACGCCCCTGCCCGCCTGGAGCAGCAGGGCTTCATCAAGGCCAAGGATGTGATTGCCTATTTCTATGAACTGGGTCCGCAGCCTGCCATCCTGCAAAAGGTTCAGAAGCGCGCCATGGCGACAGGTGACTTCACCATCCGCCCCATGAACCTGAAAGACATGAAAAACGAAATCCGCCTGATCCGCGACATCTTCAATGATGCCTGGTCGGCAAACTGGGGCTTCGTCGAATGGACGGAAGCCGAACTCGACAAGCTGGGCAAGGACCTGAAGCTGCTGCTCAACGGCAACTTCGGTTACATCGCCTCCTACAAGGGTGAGCCTGCGGCCTTTGTCGTCACGCTGCCCAACCTCAATGAATGGATCAGGGGCATGAACGGCAGGCTGTTGCCCTTCAATTGGGCCAAGCTCATTCGCCATGTCATCCGCAAGAAGCCCGACACCTATCGCATGCCGCTGATGGGCGTGCGCCGCAAATACCACAGCACGCTGGTGGGCTCATCGCTCGCCACGCTGGTGATCGATGCGGCGCGCGGCTATCACTATGCCCGCGGCGGCAAGACAGCGGAACTGTCGTGGATCCTCGAAGACAACTGGCCGGTGCGCAAGATCATCGAAGCTTTCGGCGCCGTGCCTTACAAGACCTATCGCATTTACGAAAAGGCGCTGTGATTTGGCTGCGAGCTGGCGCGCCATCATCCTTGCTGCTGGCCGTGGCCCTGATGATCCCATGGCCAAGGGCTTTGGCGTAGCGCACAAATGCACCATCCCGCTGCTCGGCAGGCCAATGCTTGATTATGTGACGGAAGCGCTGCGTGGCACGGGCGTGGCCACACCCTATGTAATATCGATCGACGATCTTTCGGTCTTGCCGCCCGATCCTGCCAACCGAACTGTACTGAAATCTGGCAGATCAGCGCCGGAATCCGCACTTCAAGCAGTTGCAAACATTGGCACCTACCCCATTCTGATCACCACCGGCGATCACCCCCTGCTGACGCCGGACATGGTCAATTACATGCTAAAGGAAGCCGATGAGAGCCGCGCTGACATATTGATTGGCCTTGCCACAGCGGAGACCATTCTCGCGGAATATCCTGACACCAAGCGCACCTGGTTCAATCTGGGAGGAACGCGCGTGTCCGGCTGCAATCTCTTTGCCGTGAAAAATGCCAACGGCCTGCGCCTGCTGACGGCCTGGCAAGACCTGGAGAGAAACCGCAAGAAACCGTGGAAACTGGTCTTCGCCTTCGGCCTCACGCCATTGCTGTTGTTTGTTCTGGGCAAACTGACGCCGGAGCGCGCCTTTGCTCACGTTTCAAAGAGACTCGGCATTACGGTCGGTCCGGTTTTCCTGCCCTTTGCCGAAGCGGCCATCGATGTCGACAAGCCGTCAGACTACGCGCTGGCCGAAGCCATTCTGAAACGGCGTTCAGCTCCAGCTTGAAACCAGGTTGCGCGCCTGCTGCAGATCAACCGGAAAATCAACCTCGCTCCAGCGCAAACCGGTGATCGCAATCGTGCCGATATTGATCTTCTTGGCCAGTGACCCCACGGCCGAGGGGAACCAGCGCTTCAATCCCTCTGGATTGCGCATGGCAAGCTCAAGCTCATTGCGATAGGCCGCAACACCTTCACCACGGAACACATAAAAGCCAATGGCCTCGGCATCGACCGTATCAACCGGCAGGGTCTTGCCCACTTCGGTAAGGCGCTCTCCGTCCATCATCACTTTCATGTCATCAGCATCAAAGCTGTCCTTGCGGTTGATGGCGACCGCAACCGGCATGGAAGGCGCGGCCAGAAGCTTCGCCACCAGATCGCCCCTGAACACATTGTCGCCATTCACCTGGATAAAATCGCCGGTCATTTCCGTGCGCGCCAGCCAGCAGCTCGCCAGGTTGTCTGCCACGGCATAGAAGGGATTGAACACCGTCTTGATCTTGACACCAAGCCGCTTGGCAATCTGGGCCAATGCTTCTTCCATGCGCGAAGCAGCATATCCCGTCACCACCACGAAATCCTTCAGGCCATTTTCCGCAAAGGCCTCGACCTGCCGCTCAATCAGCGACTTGCCCCCTATGTCGAGCAGCGCCTTCGGCACATCCGCCGTCAGCGGCAACAGTCGCTTGCCTTGGCCCGCGGCCAGAATGATCACACGCACGATGCTTGAATCCGTCTTGTTAATCCGGGTAAATCCGGAAGGCTCCTTCGCACCCGATTCAGCACAAGTCAACGCCAACACGCCAAAGGCCTATCGTGATCGTCACCCTTGCCCATCTGTCTGACGTGCACCTGGGCCCGCTGCCGCGTGGATCAATTTTCCGGGATTTCAAGGGCAAGCGCATCATCGGTGGTCTCTCGTGGCTGCTGCGCCGGCGAGGCAGTCACCTGCGCATGATCGCCGATGCGGCCCGCGCCAGCATCATCGCCGAAGCACCGGATCACATCGCTCTCACCGGCGACCTGATCAACATTGCAAGCCGCGCCGAATTCGAACAGGGCACGAAATGGCTGCAGGAATTTGCCAACCCAGAACGCTTGTCCTTTGTCCCAGGCAATCACGATACCTACGTCGAAGTGCCTTTCGCTGAAGGGCTGCAGCATTTTGCACCATGGATGAAAGGTGACAGGTTCCGCGCTGACGAACCCGTGTTTCCTTACCTGCGCCTGCGCCGCAATGTGGCCCTGATTGGCGTCAATTCTGGCTGTGCCCAGTCCTATCGCAAGGCGGGCGGAACGGTCGGGCAGCAGCAATTGCAAACCCTCTCGCACCACCTCGAAACCCTGGGCCAGCAAGGCTTCTATCGTGTCGTGATGATCCATCACCCGCCCCTGCCGAATCTCGCTGTGCCACGCAAGGCGCTGAACGATGCGGCCGCGTTGCAGGATGTCCTGAAATCACAAGGCGCTGAACTGGTGCTGCATGGCCATAACCACGCCACCATGTTGAACTGGCTGGACACGACGTCGGGCCCCTGCCCCTGCATCGGTGTTCCATCGGCTTCGATGAAAGGTGACGGCAAGCACGAGGCTTCAGCCTGGAACCTCTATCGCATCCGCCGCCACCAGGGCCGCTGGAAAACCGATATGACCACCCACAGCTGGAATGCCGCCAGCAAGAGCTTTGATGCCGGCACAACCATTGTCCTGGAGCTGCATTGATGCACGCAACTTTGCAGAAATTCGGCTATCCCGCCACCCTCGTTAAAGAATTGGAACACTGGTGCATCTTGCGGCGCCCCTTCCAGGCAACACTCGGCGCCCTCGTGCTGGTGGCCAAATCGGACGCCACGTCATTCGCCAGTCTTCCCTCGGCCGCCTACGCCGAATTGCAAGCGGCAACCCATGTCATTGAAACGGGTCTGCGCAGCTTCAGACCCTTTGGCAAGATCAACTATCTCGCTCTCATGATGGTGGACCCGCAAGTGCATTTCCATGTTCTGCCGCGCTATGCCGAAGCACAAATCTTTGATGGCACAACCTTCCCCGACCCCGGCTGGCCTGCCTTGCCCGACCTGAAACACGCCACGCCGCACAGCGATGACACCGCAAAAAAGCTGCAGAACGCGCTGGTGGACGCCTTCAACACCACCCTGTAGAAAGGCGCCCCGAAAGGCATCCCTCCCGTGTTGACAATCCTCGACCGCTACATCCTGCGCCAGATTGCTGTGCCGCTTGTTTCGAGCCTTGTCATTGGCCTGCTCATGCTGCTGGCCGAACGCCTGATTCACATCATGGAAATCACGCTTGGCAAGAAGAACTCCTTCGGTGTGGTCTTTGAATTGATGGCCTATCTGATGCCGCATTACCTGGGCACGGCTGTTCCCGCGGCCCTGTTCCTCGGCCTTCTGTTCGCCTTTAACAAGTTGTCAAAGTCGAGCGAGATTGATGCCATGCTCGCTACCGGAACGGGCCTTCATCGCCTGGCGCGGCCTGTCATGCTTCTTGCCGTGCTCTTCTGCCTGGCGTCGCTCGCCATCTTCGGCTGGTTGCAGCCGCTGACACGTTATGCCTACCGCTCGGTGATGTTCGACGTCTCCAGCATTGATGCCTTTTATCTGGCTGAAGAAGGCGTGTTCATGCAATCCGGCACGCGCACGTTTATCCTCGACAAACTGGACCGCCAGAACAACAGCTTCCAGAAAATCTTTATTTTCGACAACAAGAAGTCAGGCGGCATTGAGACGCTGACAGCCAAGGAAGGTGCGCTCGTCTCGGTGCCCGGGCAATATCGCCCGGTGCTGCACCTGGTTGATGGACATCGGCTGTCTCAGGAAAAGTGGCCGCGTTTTCCGCAAACCGAAACGGGTGGTACTGCGGAATTCGCCGTATCAGACACTCCGTTGGGTGGCGTAGCCAAGAAAGCGTTCCGCCCGCGCGGCGACGACGAGCGCGAACTCACCATCATCGAACTCTACCAGCAGATGGACACGCCACCCGTTGGCTCCTCTGTCGGGTCCATGCGCGCCGAGTTTCATCGCCGCATGGTCAATATCCTGGCGATGCTGATCCTGCCCTTCCTTGCCATTCCCTTCGCCGTCGGCCGGGCCCGCAGCCCGAGTGCGTATCGCATCGCGGCAGCCCTCATCCTGCTTGTGGCCTTTCATGAAATCGTCGAGCAAGGTGCCGTCGCCGCCAAGGCCGGCAAGCTTTCACCCTGGTTCACGGTGTGGTCGCCGCTTGCGGTGTTGACTGTCTTTGCCCTGTGGAACTTCTATCGCGCCAGCTTCACCATCCGGCGTGAGGGCCTCGACAACTGGCTGGGCCCGATACATGAGGCGATGAAATCATTGGTAATGCGCATCGTCCGCAAGATCCTGCCGAGGACAGCCCAATGAGCATGTTCTTCAACCGCATCGGCCTGATGATCTCGCGCATGATCCTCATGCGCTTTGTCGCCATTGTTCTGGGCCTGACCATCTTTGTCCTGACGCTGGAAACCGTCACCTACGTCAACGAGATCCTCGCCATTGAAAATGGCCGCCTGCAAATTGTGGCGCTTTACCTCGCAGCACGCGCCCCATCCGTCATGGCGTCCTTCCTGCCGATGGCGCTGTTGCTCGCCATGCTGCTGACCATCACCGAATTGAGCTACCGCAACGAATTGACCGCCATCTTCGCGGCGGGCGTCTCTCCCTTCCGGCTCCTCGTCATGCTGCTGCCGCTCATCATTGGCGTCAGCATTTTCCATTATGTTCTGGTCGACAGGCTGGTGCCCCTGGCGGCCCCGGTGCTGCGCGCCTGGGCGGTTGGTGACTACAGCCAGAAGAAAATCACCGTTGGCGAAAATGACCCCATCTGGTTCCGCACCGGCAACGACATCATCCGCGCTGGCAAAGCCTCACGCGATTCCCGGGAACTGACAGACGTCATCATCTTTGAGCGTGACGGAACAGGCATATTGCAGCAACAGGTTTTCGCCGAGCATGCCAGCTACGGCGACAATGGCTGGACATTGCAGAACGCCGTCACCTTTGAAGCCGCCACCGGAAAGTCCGTTGCATCTGGAACGCTGCCCTATCACGGCAAGCTGCGCCCTGCCGAAGCCGGCACGCGATCCGGCGATCCTGAAGAAATGACCATCGGGGAACTGGGCTATTTCGTCGCCAACAACGGCTTCGGCATCAGGCCCGACTATGTCTATTCCACGTGGTGGTTCAAGCGGCTGACACCCATCGCCGTGTCCTTTGTCATGCTTGCACTCTGCATTCCCCTGGGTTCGCGCTTTCGACGCGGCGGGGGCCTCGGCATTCTTTTTGCCGCCGGTGTGGGCCTCGGTTTCTCGTTCTTCGTGCTCGATGGCATTGCCACATCGCTTGGCGAGCTTGGCATTTTCCCGCCCCTCATCGCGGCCTGGATCACACTCGTGATGTTTGGCTTTTTGGCGCTTTGGCTCTATGCCAAATCAGAGCGCGTTTGAACAACGCCCAACGGGATTCTGAAATTGAGCGCAACGGCAGTTCTTTCCATCATCGGCACATCAAAAGTGAACCTCTTCGGCCTGTCGGGCGAGGAGAGATTGCGCCGCCAGTTTGCGCGCGCTGGCATCACCTCTTTGGTGGCGGTCGATGATCTGGCAAGCGTGCCTGGCCCCGTCATCATGGTGCGCGCTGATGCCAGCCTCGATCCGCCGCTGGTGCAGGCCCTGATCAACCAGCCCGGACTTGTGCTGACCACGGAACAAGGCATCCCTCTGGCGGGTCATGTCAAGCAAGGTGGCGCGCAATCATTGCGTGATGTGCTGGAAAACCCCGATCGCAAGTCCGCAATGGCGCTGAATTATCGCGCGCCCAGCCAGCTTGACGCGAATTTCTGGAAGGCCCTGCGCAAGAAGGAAACGCCTTACGCATTACTCACCACACCACAATCTGCCGCCAGCGATGAATGGCGCATGTTCATGGGCACCTACAAAGGCGCAACCGACGTCGTGACCAAACACCTCTGGCCACGGCCAGCCTTTTATGCAACCCGCTTTCTGGCACCGCTCGGCGTCACACCAAACATGGTGACCTGCGTTGCCGCCGTGTTCACGGCACTGGCGTTCTATCTGTTCCTGAAAGGTGACTATGCCATCGGCCTTATCGCCGCCTGGGCCATGACCTTCCTTGATACTGTTGATGGCAAGCTGGCCCGCACCACACTCACATCTTCAAAATGGGGCGATGTCTTCGATCATGGCATTGACCTTGTGCATCCGCCCTTCTGGTACTGGGCGTGGGGGGCGGGTCTTTCGGCCTGGGACATTACTTGGTCACCACAACTCTTCGGCTGGGTGATTGGCATCATTCTCGCGGGCTATGTTCTGCAGCGCGTAATGGAAGGCATCAGCATCAAGTGGCTGGGACTTGAAATTCACATCTGGCGGCCGATTGACACCTTCTTCCGGCAGATCACGGCCCGCCGCAACCCGAACCTCATCCTGCTCACGCTGGCCACACTCATCCAGAAGCCCGACTGGGGGTTGATCGCTGTTGCAGCCTGGACGGCGCTATGTCTCGTGCTGCATGGTCTGCAATTGCTGCAGGCCTTCGCAGCCAAGCGGGCGGCACCCCTGCAGTCCTGGATGTCGGCGAAGTGACGAAAGCCGCGGTCATCATCAATCCGCGCTCCGGCCGCGGCCGCGGCAAAGGATTGGCCCTGGCCGAAAAACTGCGTGGCCATAGTGCACTCGATCTGACCCTGCTTGAACGCTTCGAGCAACTCTATCCCGCCCTGCAGCGCGTAGCCGCCACTGGCGCAGAGCGCCTGTTCATCAGTTCCGGTGACGGCACAGTGCATGCCATCCAGACCTGGCTCGCTGAAAACCTGCCCGCCGCAAAGCTTCCGCAGCTTTGCCTGCTGCCCCATGGCACCACCAACTTGACGGCCGCAGACCTGGGCTTCAAGAACCGGAATATCGCGGCGCAGGCAGAATTCATTGCTGCGGGCACGCCAACGCAGATCAATCCAAGGCACACGGTGCACGCCGTTAATCCAAAATCTGGCGCACCACTGCACGGCATGTTCTTCGGCACCGGCGCTATCCCCGAGGCCACGCTCTATGCCCAGCGCGCCTTTAACGACAAGGGTGTGGGCGGTGACTGGGCCACTTTCGCAACATTGGCCAAGGCAACGTCGAAGGCCCTGTTTTCAAAACCTGACCCGACCGATATCAATCGCTTCGACCATCCCCACCAGATTGAGCTTGTCATCAACGACCGCATCATTTGCAGCGGCACGCAGCTTCTGATGATCGCCACGACGCTGAACAAGCTCATCCTCAACTCCAAACCGTTCTGGGGTGGCGCCACCGGGCCATTGCGCACAACGACCATTCCCTATCCGCTGCCCAATCCGGTGCGCTGGCTCATCCCCTCGCTGTTTGGCAGCGAAAACCGCAACGCCCCGCCCGGTGCCACCAGCACGGCTTGCCAAGCCTGCCTGCTACGCAGCGACACCGGCTTTGTCATGGATGGTGAATTCTACGACGCACCCGAAGATGAGCCGCTGCGGCTGGAAGCGGGCCCACTCTTCCACTATCTCATTGCATGATGGACCATGCGCGCACATTGATTACAGCAGAAGCGGAAAAGCCGGCAGACCCGGCCATTGCCGCCATGGCACAAGCAATCGTGCAACACCACCCAGATGCCCTGGCGATTCTCGCCTACGGCTCCACCCTGCGCGATGTAAAGCCAGACGAAGGTTTGATCGATCTTTATGTGCTAACGGCGAGCATGTCAGGCGTCACACAAAACCCGATCTCCCAGATTGGCTGCACGTTCATCCCGCCGAACGTCTATTACTCAGAATGCACTTTCGCTGACAAAACCTACCGCGCCAAATATGCAGCCCTGACCATGACAGCATTTGCCCGTCGCGTTTCAACAGGCACGGGCAATCCCTATTTCTGGGCGCGGTTTGCGCAACCCTGCCGCCTCGTGTGGACGGCAAGCGAAACTGCACGGCAACAAATCCTCGATGCATTGCACGCGGCAGCCACAACAGCCTTTGGCAACGCCCGCGGCCTGCAAGGTGGCGCGCCGCTGCAGCAATGGATCAGCCTGTTCCAGAATACCTATCGCACGGAACTGCGCCCGGAATCCGCTGACCGCGCTGACAAGGTCGTGACGTCAAATGCCGCCTATTACGAAAGCTTGTCGCAGGCGCTCGGCGACGTGCATCCGATCCGCGCCAATTGGGCATTGCGTCGCTTTGTCGGCAAGGTGCTCTCGGTTCTTCGGCTGATCAAGGCCGCCTTCACATTCCAGGGTGGAGCGGATTACATCGCCTGGAAAATCAAACGCCACTCCGGCGTTGACATTGAAGTGACCGATTGGCAGCGGCGACATCCGCTTCTGGCCGGCATCACGCTTCTGCCCCGCCTGCTTCACAAAGGCGCGATCAAGTGATTGCACCATTGTCCCGCACCCTTCGCCACCATAATCTTGTGTCATGACTGATTTTCTGTCCTTTGGTTTTTCCAAGCCGGGCATCATTGCCGCTGTACTTGTGCTTCTTTTTCTCGCTGAACGCCGCTGGCCTGTGGCGCATCACAATTTCGGGCTGCCGCGCCTGGTCAAGAATTTCACGCTGGCCCTGTTCAATATCGTGGCCTCACCGCTGATTGTCGTGCCGCTGACATCGCTCGCCGCAGGCATCGCGCCACAGTGGCGGCCAGATGCCTGGACGGGCTGGCCCGCCATGATCGTCGATCTGCTGCTGCTTGATGCCTGGATCTATTTCTGGCACCGCATCAATCATGTGCTGCCAGTGCTCTGGCGCTTCCATGTGGTGCATCACCTTGATGAAACGCTGGACACAAGCTCCGGCCTTCGCTTTCACTTCGGTGAAGTCTTGTTATCCAGCCTGGTGCGTGCAGGCGTGATCATCATGCTCAATATTCCGCTGCAGACCGTCATCATCTTTGAAACACTGGTGGCGCTCGCAGCCCTATTCCAGCATTCCAATGTGGCCCTCCCCGCGACGCTGGAAAGGCCGCTGTCAAAATTGATCGTGACGCCTTCCATTCACTGGATCCACCACCATGCCATTCGCAAGGATACGGATTCGAACTACGCCACGCTGCTGTCGCTCTGGGACGTGCTGTTCGGAACCCGCAGCCCGACCCAGCGCACGCCACAATTGCCGATCGGCGTCGAACACGCCCATGACCGTTCTTTCCTCAAATTGCTGATGACGCCTTTCATGTGGAAATCGTGAGGCCCGCCACACTGCTTCCCCATTGGCACCCAAACTGCACCGCAATTGCTTGATGGAAAGGAAAAAGGGCATTTTGTGTCATTTTGGCACGCATTGCCCATTGGTGAGTACGCGTGCAGGCCCAGACCAAAGAGTTCGATCAAGCATTGCGCGAAGCGCGGCGGGCTGAAGCCGCCCATCGCGACGCCTTGCAGAACGTGTCTGACGCCAAGGCGCTGCGTCTGATCGACTTGCAGGAACGCCTGATCCAAACCCTGCCAGATAATGACAACATTCGCCGCTTGCTGGAACTCCGTCTCGAGCCTGGTGAAGAGCCGCGTCTGTTCATTGACCTCGTCACATCCGTGTCCATTGATCCCGATGCTCATACCTTCCGGCTGGTGCAGGACCGCGACTCGCGCCGCGACACACTGCTGGAGACTGGCAATGCCGCTGACATGTGCCGTCACATCCTGAAATATGTGGCGCACCGACTGATTGCCCGAGAACGTCGCGACCTGGCGATTGCCGCGCCGCAGCAGGAATGGGACTGGCCCAGCCTGATCCTCAGTTGGCTGGTCGCCGCAACGGTTGGCGCACTGCTTCTCGCAATTGCGCATAACTATCTGAAATAAAAGAATTAAAATTTGTCTTTGAGACTTTAACAATTGGAAACACCAATTGATTTCCGTCGCTGCTGCCCGGTTGCTACCCCAACCATGGGGACGTGACGTGGAGAATCATCTCGCTGCAGGTTCGCCACGCCCATAACTGACAGCAGATGCGTTGATGGAAGAGACTGTGAAACGAGCCGAGATGATGCAGCAGGTCCAGCCTGCTCCGGTGCTGAACCGGGATTTGCCGCAACGTCTGGGTGGTTTCAACACCATCAGCGAAGCACTGGACTATGCCGCGAAAGGCGCCACGGGATATAATTTTTACGGCGGCCGTGGCGCTCTCGCGGAATCCCTGCCCTATGAAACGCTGCGCCGCCGCGCGCTCTCCACAGCCCGCAAACTGCTCAGTGCCGGCCTCAAACGGGGCCAGCGGGTGGCTGTTGTGGCAGAAACAGGCGCCGATTTCATGGCGGTGTTTTTTGGCTGCCAATACGCGGGCCTTTTGCCAGCACCTGTACCCTACAGCATGTATATCGGCGGCAAGGACGCCTACATCTCCAAGATCGCCGGCATGTTCCGCGCGGCTGACGTTTCTGCCGCAATTGCGCCGGATGATTTGCGTGACCTGATCAAGGCCGGCGCCGAAATGGCTGGCGTGCCGCTGATGATGACGCACGCCGAATTGCAGCTGCTGCCTGAGCCCATGCAGCGCCTCGAAGGCTTTGGCGCAGACGACGTGGCTTATGTACAATATTCCTCAGGTTCCACCTCTGCCCCCAAGGGCGTGCTGATTACCCAGAAGGCCATCATGGCCAACACCGAAGCCATCGTGCGCGATGGCTTCAAGGTGAAGCCGGATGATCGCGGCTTTTCATGGTTGCCTCTATATCACGACATGGGCCTTGTGGGCTTCTGCCTGTCACCGCTGGTAGCGCAGCTGACCGTGGATTTCCTGCCAACCACAGCTTTCGCCAGAAGGCCTGCCCTGTGGCTGAAGCTGATGAGCGAGAACCGCTGCACCATCACCTCATCGCCCACGTTTGGGTATGAACTGGCGGCCAAGCGCATCGCCGGTGAAGCCATCACGCTGAACCTCTCCAACCTGCGCCTCTGCTGCATCGGCGGCGATATGGTGCGCCCGGACGTTCTCACACGCTTTGCCGAAACACTTGCCGTTTCGGGCTTCAACGCTCGCGCCTTTATGCCCTGCTATGGCATGGCGGAATCGACGCTTGCCATTTCCATCAGCGATCCTGATAGCCCGATCAAGATCGACACCATCGATTTGGCCGCGCTGAAGAACAAGAAGCGCGCCGTGCCCGCCAAGAAGGGCACAGAAATCCAGTCGCGCAGCTTTGTTGTGTGCGGACAGGTCATTCCCGGCCACACACTCGAGGTGCGCGGCGACAACGGAGAAGTCCTGGGTGAACGCATGGTTGGCCGCATTTATGTGAAAGGGCCCAGCCTGATGGCGGGTTATTTCAATGCGCCGGAAGCCACCGCCCAGACCATTGGCACGGATGGTTTCCTCGATACCGGCGACATGGGTTACATGCTCGGCAACGAAATTGTCATCACCGGCCGCGTCAAGGACCTGATCCTGCACAATGGCCGCAATATCTGGCCGCAGGACATTGAATGGGCGGCCGAAGCCATTCCGCCGCTGAAGTCTGGTGAAGTCGCCGCCTTTGCCGTTGAAGGCGAAGATGGCGATGATGAAGTTGTTGTTCTTGTGGAATGCAAGTTGACCGATCCCCTGCAGCAGGAAGACTTGCGCCGCGCCGTTCACAACTCGGTGCATCAGGTGGCCGGCGTTGACTGCGTGATTGTGCTGGTGCCGCCCCGCAGCCTGCCGTTCACATCGTCTGGCAAGCTGTCGCGCGCCGGTGCACGTGAACGCTATCAGTCGGGTGAAGTGGCTGAAATCGGCACACCTGCGGCCAAGCCAAACAAATAGCCAATGCCCCTGCGCATCGCCTTGACTGGCGCAACAGGCTTCGTCGGCAAGACGCTGCTTCCAAAATTGCTGGACGCTGGTCACGACGTGAAGGCGCTGGTGCGTGACCCGGCCAAACTCTCGGCGCAGCCCCGCCTCATTGCTGTGAGGGGCGCACTTGATAACACCATGGCCTTGTCCGAACTGGTGAAGGACACTGACGTGGTGGTGCATGTCGCCGGAGTGATTTCGGCCCCCTCGCAACACGGCTTCATCAAAGGCAATGTCGACGGCACGCGAAACCTGGCTCACGCCGCGCGAGAAGCGGCAGTGCCGCGCTTTGTCCACATTTCATCCCTCGCCGCCACGGAGCCAACGCTTGGCAATTATGGCGCAAGCAAATTTGCCGCCGAGAACGTGCTGCGTGACCTCATGGGGTCCCGCCAACTTTGCATCCTGCGGCCGAGTGCCGTCTACGGCCCGGGCGATACGGCAACACTGCCATTGCTCAAGGCGCTTCTCTCGGCCACGGCCTTGCTGCCCGGCACGCGCAGAAACAGGTTCGGCATGATCCAAGTGGATGATCTTGCCCGGATCATCGCCGATGCGGCCACAACCGGCCAGCCGGGAACTTTCGAACTCGATGACACGCAAGGTGGCCACACCTGGCCCGAATTGGTGAACGTCACACAGCACAGCTTCGGCACGCCGCGCCGTGTCGTCTATATCCCGCGCGCTTTGGCAATGGGCCTTGGCTATGCGGGTGATGTTGCAACACGCCTCACGGGCAAGCCCGCCCTGGCGCGCTCGGGCCAGATCCGCCAACTCTATCATCAGGACTGGCTCTGCAAGCCGCCCGGCTGGCCCCGCGAAAACCCGATTCTTCTCGCTGAAGGTCTGCCGCAGACCATTCGCTGGTATCAGGCACAGGGCCTGTTGCCCCGCACCGACCGTGACGATACAAGCACCCCATCCCGCTCCAACCGGACCACATCATGACCGAACAGGAAATCCTCACTGAAGTTTGCACGCTGTTGGCACCCTTCAACACCAATGGCGTGACGCTGACCGCTGCCACCGACATTCCAGCCGAACTCAACATTGATTCCGTCGGCGTTCTTGATTTCATCATGGACGTCGAGGACAAGTTCGATATCGAAATCCCCATGAATGTGGTGGCGGAAACGCACACCATCGGCGACCTCGTCAAGGTCGTCCAAGCGCGCATCAAGTGAAGGAACAGGCGATGGTTGATCTTCTCGACAAGCACAAGGGCATCATGGAGCGCCACGCGCGCATGATGCAGCTCGGCGTCAATGCCATGGGCCCGGTCAATGACAAAATTCTTTCGCCTACCCGCGCCATCATCAATGGCCGCGAAACCATTCTCGCCGGCACCAACAACTACATGGGCATGACGTTCGAAAAGTCCTGCATCGACGAAGGCAAAAAGGCGCTGGACGAATTTGGCACTGGCACAACAGGCTCACGTGTCGCCAACGGCAACTATGCCATGCACAAGGCGCTGGAAGCAGAGCTGGCAAAGTTCCTCAACAAGCAGCATTGTATCGTCTTCACCACGGGCTATCAGGCCAATCTCGGCATGATGTCGGGCCTTGCCGGCCCACGCGACACCATCTTCCTCGACAGTGACTCGCATTCCTCGATCTATGATGGCTGCACACTATCCGGCGCCAAGCTGGTGCGCTTCCGCCACAACGATGCCACTGACCTCGACAAGCGCATGACGCGCTCGGAAGACAATGAAGGCGGCAAGCTGGTGGTGCTCGAAGGCATCTATTCGATGCTCGGTGATCGCGCACCGCTCAAGGATTTCGTCGAAGTCAAAAAGAAGCATGGCTTCCAGCTTCTGGTCGACGAGGCCCATTCATTCGGCGTGCTTGGCCCCCATGGCCGCGGCCTGGCCGACGAATCGGGGCTTGAGGATGAAGCAGATTTCGTCGTCGGGACATTCTCGAAGAGTGTCGGCTCTATCGGCGGCTTTGGCGCGGGCAACCACCCGCTGTTTGAAGTGTTGCGTTTTGCCATGCGGCCCTATCTGTTCACTGCATCATCTTCGCCATCAACGATTGCCACGTCGCTGCAAGCGGTCAAGGTTCTGGCCCGCGAGCCTGAGCGCCGCGACCGCATTCGCGCCAATTCCGAACGCCTGTTCAACGGCTTCAAGGCACTGGGCTTCGAAATGGGGTGTGACGTCGTAAGCCCCGTCATCGCTGTGAAGTGCAAGGATGAAGTTTCCACCATCCAGATGTGGAACGCCATCTTGCAGGCGGGTGTCTACGTCAACATTGCCCTGCCACCCGGCACGCCGAACCGCCTGTGCCTTCTGCGCTGCTCGGTCTCCGCCGCCCACAGCTTTGACGACATCGACAAGATCATCGACGTCTTCGGCCAAGTGGTGAAGGGTTAGGCCGTCTTTGCCGCCAGAACGGCACGCGCAAATTCTGCAAAACCATCACCACCCTCACCTTCCGTCACATAGGTAGGGAGATGCGGCACCAGATGTGCCAGCGGCTTGATGTTGGCCACGCCGATGCCGAGTGGAAAATAGTTGAACATCGGCGCATCATTGGGTGAATCGCCGCAATAGGCGACACACGCCTTGGCCGCCTCCGCATCAATGGCAAAGGTGTCACGCAGCAGGCGCAAAGACATCGACAACTTGTCATGGGCACCAAACCAGGCATTGACATGGATGGAGCTGACCTTTGCCACCGCACCCTTGGCCTGGAAATGATCAGCGATGGCCTGAGCCGTTGAAAAAGGCAGCGGCGGCACATCTTCGCAAAAATCAATTGCCACATCAATTTCACGATAGGCCTGGTCCGAGGCAATGGCTGTGCCGGGAAAAACCTTCAGCACTTCATCTGCAATCACATTGAGCTCTTTGCCATTGGCACGGCGCACATCGTCCGGCTGGTCATAGATACGCTGCATGCGCTTGGCTTCGCGGTCATAGCGGAAGGTGAAGGCGCCATTCTCGCCGACCACGGCATCCACAGGCCACATGCGGGCAATGTGATCGCACCACCCGGCAGGCCGACCCGTGATCGGAATCACGAGCAAGCCCGCGCGCTGCAAATCTTCCATTGCTGCCAAAGCAGAAGCAGGCAACTTTCCATGCAAAGTCAGTGTGTCATCAATGTCGGTCAACACGGCGCGAACACCAGCGAGTGCAGCGTGGGGAATCTGTGAAATGGGTTTCATCTTCAACTCAACAAACGGTCTGGTGAAAAAGGAACAAGCAGCGCATCACGCACGCCAGCCAGAATGTCCTGGGCCCCAAACTTCCCAAGGGCAGGCGCCAGTGTAATACCAGAGTGGGTGACGCACAAATAAAGCCCCTTGATGTCTTTGATGCGCCCCACAGCCGACACGCCATCCGGAGGCGTGGGCCGCTGGCCAATCGTATGAAAATCCATTTCCAGCGCTTCCCCACCTTTTATCAGACCGCACACCTTCTCGAACAAGGCGGCCGCTGTTGCATGAGGATCATCGGCAGGATCAGCGCCACCAAAGTCGCTGCCCGCCACCAGGCGGCCTTCCGCCGTCTGTCGCACATGCAGTTCAGGCGACATCACAAGCCCGTTCAGCATTTTGGGAACAGGAACGGAATGCACGAGTAAGCCCGATGGCGTATCCAGCGGGAACGTGATGTCGAGGGACGACAGCAATGCTGGTGCTGCCACGCCGGCCGCGACGATCACCTCATCCGCGCCAAGGAAACCTTCATTGGTCACCACACCGTCAACGCCATTGTCTCCGATATGCAATTCTTGGACGAAAACATCGGGGCACAGAGTCGCGCCATGGTCCCGCGCGGCGGCAAGCAGAGCCTCGACCGAAGTGACTGGCTCCACGCAACCTTCTTCCGCCACATGCGCTGCAATCTCCGGCGGTGCGTTCAAACCGGGCTCAGTGCTCTGCGCTTCTGTTCCATCCACAAGCCTGATGCCATAGCCCCAGGAGGATTGTTGCCGCACATAAGCCTCGAGATCCGGCCGCGGCAGATCCCACAACAATCCACCGCACCAGTTGACGCCAAGCGCAGGCAGCCTTGATCCAAGCTCCCGCCACAGCCCCATGGAAAAATGCCGCAGCCGGAAATAGGCTTCCGGATTGCCCCAGGATGCATTGATCCAAGCCCAGGATTTCGGCGTGGCAATGCCGCCCGGTTGCGCGCCCGCATCCAGCAACGTGACTCGCGCGCCCTGTGCTGACAGGTAATAGGCGAAGGACGCGCCAATGATTCCCGCGCCCACAATGATGACATGTTTTCCGGACAATTGAGCCCCACCCTATTTTATGCGACAAGCATATCCGGGCAAATCACTTCAGGAAACGGCAAATTCGACCCTATGACCAGCACGCAACCCTCATCTCCGCCTGTCAAAAAGCCGCTGACGTTCAAGGAACGCCGCCGCCGCTTTGTGAAGCGCAGGGGCAAGAAGCTGTTCCAGTTCATGGGCCGCGTCATGAGCCAGCAGTCAAAAGTTGGCGACACACCGGTTCTGCCCACCGAATTCTTCCCTTACCTTGCGCCCTTCCCTGCCAATTGGGAGAAGATCCGTGATGAGGCCAAGGCCATCCTGAAATACCGTGATGAAATTCCGGCCTTCCATGAAATCTCGCCGGATCAGCACAAGATTTCAAAAGGCAAGAACTGGCGCACCTTCATTCTGTACGGCTTTGGAAAGAAGCTGGAAAAAAACTGCAAGCAGGCACCCTTCACCGCAGAGCTCTTGTCGCGCATTCCAAAATTGCAGACGGCGTGGTTCTCAATCCTTAGCCCAGGTTATCATATCCCCGCCCACACGGGCGTGACCAAGGGCATTGTGCGCGCCCATCTTGGCCTCATCATTCCAAAGGAAGCCGACAAGTGCTGGATCCGCGTTGGCGACCAGCGCAAGGTCTGGCGGCCCGGCGAACTCTTTGTCTTTGACGACACCTACGAACACGAAGTCTACAACAACACGGATGAAGAGCGCGTGATCCTGCTGTTTGACTTTGACCGGCCCATGGGCCTGGTGGGTCGCGCCCTCAACAAAAGCCTGTTGGTCGCCATGAAGTTCACCGCCTTCTATCAGGCACCCCGCAAGAACCTGGCCGATCAGGAAGATCGATTTGAGGCCGCCACACGCCAGAACACCGACAATATGGAAAAACTGTCTGATGATTGAAGCGAAGCTGAAACACCTCATTGTGCCCGCTGTCCTGCTGTTGATGGCATCAAATGCCTGGGCCGACTGCAAAGCCGATCTCAATACCGCATGGAACAACGCAATGCATGGCAGCCCCTACCATGCTGAAACCAAAGTCACATCGGCCGGGACAAACATTGAGATGATGGGAAACATCATTCCGCCGGACCAGATCGACATGCAGACGCCGCAGGGGCGCATGATCATGACCAAGAAAGGCGTCTGGATGCAGCAGGGCGGCAAATGGACGAAAATGCCAGACGTGATGCGCAAGATGATCGGTGGCCAGGTTTCCGTTGTGTCCGACCAGACCATGAAGAACGTCAGCAACCTAAAATGCCTTGGCGAAAAGGAGTTTGAGGGAAAGTCTTACACGGCCTATGAGTTTGATACCTCCGGCACGGCCATGGGCATCAAGGCGCAGTCACATGTCACGCTTTACACGGAAGATGGCAAGATCGCCGTGTCGGTAATTGATGGCGAGGCCATGGGGCAAAAAAGCCACACCGTACAAAAGATCACTTACGACGATTCAATCACCATTACGGAACCAAAATGAAACTGAAGTTTGCACTGGCCGCTGCATCGCTTGGCCTTCTCAGCCAATCCGCGCTGGCGGATTGCCAGTTGGACGCCAAAGCCGTGGTCAGCGGCATGGTCAAGCTGCCGCCCTTTCATCTCACCATCAAGACGACGTCAAAGAACATTGAAAGCAAGATGACGGGTGATGTCGTGATGCCCGACAGTTTCAAGCTCGTGTTTGGAAACTCAGCCACCATCGTGACGCCGCGCGGCGCCTGGGCATCCGTCAATGGCAAATGGCAAGCCCAATCCGCCGACGCCGCTGCCAATATGCGCCATGTGCTGCTCAGTGGCATTGCCGACGACCTTGCCACCATGCGCAACGTGAAGTGCAACGCCAAGGCCAAGGTTCAGGGCAAGACCTACAAATCCATCGAATATGATGTGTTCAAGAATCGCAACGACAAGACGCCTCTGGCCCACAAAAAAGTGCTGCTGGGCAAAGACAGCAGACCGCTCTGGATCATCACCCAGGGCTTTTCGCAAAGCGGCAACAGTGCCATTGTTCAGAAGTTCGATTACGACCCAACGATCCGCATCACCGATCCCATGTAAGGCCTAGGCCTTCCTGGCCTGCTTCGCCGAACGCGCCTGAAAATCCTGCAAAAGGTTTGGCACCAGCACGGAGCCGATCAGCAACAGGCCGATGATGCCCGTCTGGATGTGGCCTGTGATGTTGAGCAGTGACATGCCATTGCGCAGGTTGAGCACGATGAGGATCGACAACAGCACACCCAGCATCGAGCCGCGCCCACCAAACACGCTGACGCCGCCCAACAGCACCATGGTGATGATATCAAGCTCGAAGCCCGTGGCAGCATCGCCACGCACGGATGCAAGGCGCGCCGCGTAGAACAGCCCTGCCATGGCGGCCACGACGCCAGACATGATGAACAGCGCCGTGCGAATGCGCGCCACCCGCACGCCGGAATACCGCGCCACCTCGGCATTGTTGCCAATGACAAACACCTGCCGGCCAAAACCTGTCCGGTGCAGCACGATCCACAGGATCACCAGCATGATCAGGAAAACCACAAGCGCCAACGGCAGCGGTCCAATCACGGCATCCCGCCCCAACGCATTGAACCATTCCGGAAAATTGCTGAGGCCTCGATCTTCCAGCAGCACGCGCGCCAGGCCACGGAACATGATGAGCATGGCCAGCGTCACCACCAGCGACGGAATGCGCAAATAGGCAATCCAGAAGGCATTGAAGGCACCCGCAGCAGCCCCCATCAGCAGACACAGCAGAATGGCCAATGCGCCAGGCATGCCTCCCGTTGCCAACACACCGAACAGACACGCTGACAGCCCCATGACCGACGCCACCGAAAGATCAATTTCCGCACTGATGATGATGAAGGTCATGACCAGCGCCACGATGATTTTTTCAATCGACAGCTGGAACAGGTTGATCTGGTTCTGCACCGACAGGAACTCCGGCGCCAGCGCAACATTGAGAGCGAGGATCACCGCAAGGATGACGGCCAGAAGCCCTTCCCAGGTTTTCAAGAACGCCGTGATGCGCGTGATGCTCATGCCTCCCCTCCCCGGCGCAAGCGGTTGAAGGCGCGCGTCATAAAGGTGTCTGCGGCAACGGCTGCCATGATCAGCATTCCCAGAAGTGCATCGCGCCAGAACTCGCTGATGATGGCCCAGCGCGTCAGGCTGTTGTCGATCGTATCGACGAGCACCGTGCCAAGCACCACGCCGATGATCGTGCCGGAGCCGCCGAAAATATTGACGCCACCCACCACCACGGCAGCGATTGACTTGAGTTCAAAGCCAAGCCCGGCAACAACAGTGATGTTGCCGAACTTTGCAAGGAAGATGAGACCCGCAAGCCCAGCCAGCATGCCGCTCAGGGTGAAGGCGGTGAACACCACACGCTTCGAATTGATGCCGGCCACCACGGCTGCGTCCGGATTGGAGCCGACAGCGTAAAGCGCGCGCGCCATTCGAAGTTTGGCGAGTGCTATGCCGAACGCGACAGCCGCCACCAGCGCCACGACAACCATGACACGCACTTCGAAGTCGCCAATCGAAAACAAGCTGGCTTGCGGAATCTCTACAATCCATTTGGGCAGGCTTTCCGTGGTGATGGTGCGGGCATCGGAATATTGCACGAGGAACGTGCGGAACAATGCCAACGTACCCAGCGTCGTGATGATCGATGGCACGCGGCCATAGGCGACGAGAAGCCCGTTGATCGCACCACATCCGGCCCCCAGCGCCAGGGCGAACAGCAAGGTGAGAAATGGTCCAAGGTCAGTGTGGCCGAGCGTATCACCTACCAGATAGGCGACGATACCCACCAGCGAACCCACCGAAAGGTCAACATTGCGCGTCATGACGACGAGCGCCTGCCCGATGGCAATCGGCAGGATCACCGCGGCGCTGGTGGCAATACGGTTCACCATGCGCGGGCTCAGGTAACTGTCGATTTGCGTGGAGAAAAAGATGATCACCAGGGCAAGCACAATGGCCAGCGCAATGACGCGAAGGTTCTGAGGATGGATACGACCCAGCAGCGCCATCATGATGCAGCCTCCGTTTGGCCGGTGGCCAGCGCCATGATCTTTTCCTGTGACGCCTGCGCGATATCGAAGATTCCCATCTGCTGCCCTTCACGCATCACCAGCACCCTGTCGGCCAAGGCCAAGACCTCCGGCAGATCGGAGGAAATGACGATGACAGCTACGCCATCGGCAGCCAGCTTGCGGATGATGTTGTGGACCTCGGTCTTGGCGCCCACATCGATGCCGCGCGTCGGCTCGTCGAAGACTAGAATGCGGGGCCTGGTCTCAAGCCACTTTGCCAGCATCACCTTCTGCTGGTTGCCGCCGGAGAGTTTGCCAACATCGATCAGCACATCCGGCGATTTGATGCTCAGCTGGTCGCGATAGCCTTCGGCCATGCGACGTTCAGCATCACCGTCAATCAGTCCAAACGCCTTCAGAAATTTGCGCAGCGACGGCAGGCTGGCATTGGCAAAAATCGGCATGGTCATGGCAAGGCCAAGTTTGCGCCGGTCCTCCGACACGTAAGCAATGCCCTGCTCCATGGCCTGTTGTGGCGTGTGAATGCGCCTTGGCGCGCCGTCAATCTTGATCTCGCCTGCGGTGGCAGGTTCCACGCCGAACAGCGCAAGTCCCACATCTGTTCGGCGTGAACCGATCAGCCCCGCAAAGCAAAGCACTTCGCCCTTGTGCAGGTTGAAGTTGACATTGCGGAACACACCGTCGCGCGCCAAGCCAGAAACGGAAAGAATTTCACCGCCATGATCGTTGGCTGCCGTCTTCATCGCAAACTTGTCGATGGCGCGGCCCACCATGTCGGCCACCATCTTGCCTTGTGTCACCTCGGCAATGGGCCGCGTTGAGATGTGTTTGCCGTCGCGCATCACAGTGACTCGGTCCGCAACACGGAAGATTTCTTCAAGACGGTGCGAAATGTAGATGATGCCAACACCTTGCGCCTTCAGTGCGGCAACCACAGCCATCAGCTTGTCAACCTCATGGGCGGAAAGCGAAGCCGTCGGCTCGTCCATGATCAGCACACGGACATTCAGGGAAAGCGCGCGCGCAATCTCGACTGTTTGCTGCTCAGCCAATGTCAGGCCGCTCGCAGCGCGGCGCACATCCAGTGTCACGCCAAGCTTGGCGATTTGCCCGGCGGCATCAGCATACAGCTTGCGCCAGTTCATCAACGCGCCAAGCCCCTTGTGGCTGATGTAGATGTTCTCTGCCACGTCAAGGTCAGGAAAAACCATCGGCTCCTGATAGATGGCGGCGATGCCGTGGCGCTGGGCTTCTTCGGTAGATGAAATTGTGACGGTTTGGCCCTGCACCACAACCTCGCCGCTGTCCGGCTGGTGTACGCCGGTCATGATCTTGATCAGGGTCGACTTGCCGGCCCCATTCTCGCCGACGATGGCATGGACCTCACCCGGCTGGATGTCGAACGACATATCCGAAAGCGCCGCCGTCATGGCGAAACTCTTGGAAACATGGCGCAGTTCAAGGAGCGGCGACGTCAATGCGTAACCCTTGTCCGTTTGGAAAAACGTTGAAAGACCCGCCACCCCCGCCAGGGCGGAGATGACGGGAAGATATTCGTGTGCGCTTACTTGGAAGCCGCTTCCACATTGTCCTTGTTATAGACCGTGAAGGGGCCCATCAGCACGCGCTTTGCGCCCTTGCGGCCCGGATCTTCCTCGATCTTGAACTTGCCCATGCGGCCAGCTTCGAACTCTTCGCCGATCTCACCCTTGATGCCACCCGTCGCCAGCAGATAGCTGGTGTAATAGGTGAGATAGCCAAGGTCGACGAAGCTCCACAGGGCGAACTCTGGTGCACAGCCGTTCATGGTATAGCTCACCATTTCAGCCGGCAGGCCGAGACCCGAAATCTTCACCTTGTCGCACAGCTTTTCATCCTGCATGGCTTTGGAAGCCGCAGCGATGCCCACAGTTGTCGGCGCAACGATGACCTTCAGGTCCTTGTGCTTGTCAACCAGTGCCAGAGCAGCGTTGTAGGACTTTTCAGACTGGTCATCGCCATAAACGACATCGACCAGCTTCAGATCCTTGTACTTGGCATCGGTGGAAAGCGCCTTCTTCATGGCCTCGATCCAGGCATTCTGGTTGGCCGCATCAGGCGTTGCTGAAAGTATGGCGATCTCGCCAGCACCACCGGCTTCCGACAGCGCCATGTCGGCGAGAACAACGCCGATCGAGCCGAAATCCACCTGTGCCACGAAAACCGATTCACCCTTGCCCGAAGGGATGGGGCTGTCCCATGTCACAACCTTGGTGCCAGCGGCCTGTGCGGCTTCGGCGGCAGCGGCAATCTGGTCACCGGCATTGTTGGAAAGCATGACAACGTTCTGCTTTTGCGTCGTGGCCGTTGTCAGCATTTCGATCTGGCCGGCAACGGAATTTTCAGGCGTCGGACCGATGTATTGCAAGGTGCCCTTGTTGCCCAATTCCTTGTGGGCTTCTTCAGCACCGCGGTTGGCCTGGTCAAACGGCAGGATGCCGAGGAACTTCGGCAGCAGCACAAGATTGGCCGTTCCGCCCGGGGCTGCTTTCACAGCATCAGCGAATGCGGCACCGGCCATCAAGGTCGATGCCAAGGCCGCCACGCAGCCCAGCTTCACGACAGTCTTAAGTTTCAGCATGGTATTCCTCCCTTTTTGCTGGTTTTGGTAATTCATGCGGCGGACAACGACGTGTTGGCGGTATCCGCCATCAACACTTGCACGCCTTGAGACTTGAGATGTTCAATCATTTGCGGCGGTGCCCCGGAATCCGTAATCAATGTATGCACCCGCGTGAGCGGGCAGACCGCCATCGAACCGCGCTGATTGAATTTTGACGAGTCGGCGACGATCACCAGTTGCTCGGCCCGCGTCAGCAGCTTTGCCTCGGCGCGCGCAATCAGCGGATCACCTTCCAGGATGCCCATCGGTGTGATCGCAAAGCAGCTCATGAACATCCGCGATGCCGTGAAATGCTGGATGGCATCCTCATCGAACGGCGACAGGATGATGCCCTGCTCACGATAGACCTCGCCACCCGGCAGCACGATACGGTTATGGCTGGTGTTGATCAGCTCATGGGAAATCGGAACGGAATTGGTCAGGATCTGCATGCGTCTGTCGCGCAGGAATTCGGCCATGAACCAGGTTGTGGATCCGGCATTGATGATGATGGAATCGCCATCCTTACACATGTCGGCCGCAATTTTCGCTACAGCGCGCTTGCGCTCGGCATTCAGCGTCTGGCTCACACCGAAGGACCGTGTGGCAAGATGCGTTTGCGCCGCCGCCTCCACCGCCTGCAAACCGCCATGCACACGCTTGATCTGGCCCATTTCCTCAAGCTTCACCAGATCACGGCGCAGTGTGGCAGGCGATGCTGAGACATGGGACAATACGTCACGAACCCGCAAGACGCCGCGCTCACGCACCAGCGTCAAAATCTTCTGCCATCTCTCCCGTTCATGCATGATGCGAAACTAGTCATGATCGCTCACGATCGTCAAGAATGAATCACGATTTTGCATTGCAAAACGTCATTGCGGCGCACAATCGCTCAGATTCTTTTTGACGATGATCATTCATGCGCATATGTTTGACCACATCATGAAAAACGACATCCTCCTCCATTCTCTCTGGGACGACGCCCACGCCAAAACGCTGGATGAACCGGGGCTTCTTCTCTATCGCTCAAATCTGCTCGGCGCTGATCTGCGCATCACCAATTTCGGCGGTGGCAACACCTCGGCCAAGGTGCAGCACAAGGATCCCCTGACCGGTAAGGACGTGGCCGTGCTCTGGGTCAAGGGCTCCGGTGGCGACATCGGCTCCATGAAACTTGATGGCTTTGCCACGCTCTACATGGACAAGCTGGAATCGTTGAAGGGCCTCTACAAGTCGCTGGATCAGGAAGACGCCATGGTCCACGCCCTCAACCACTGCATCTTCAACCTCAATCCGCGTGCACCTTCGATTGATACGTGCCTTCATGGCTATGTGCCGCAGGTTCATGTCGATCACGTTCATTCTGATGCGGTGATCGCCATCGCCGCCGCCGAGGATTCCGAAGCCCTGACAAAAAAAGTCTTTGGCGAAGAAATGGGCTACCTGCCCTGGCAGCGCCCCGGCATCGACCTCGGCATCAAGTTGGGCGACATGGCTGCGAAGAACCCGAAGCTAGTCGGCGTCGTGCTTGGCAGCCATGGCCTCTTCACCTGGGGCAAGACCGCCAAGGAATGCTACGAAACAACACTGCGTATCATCAACAAGGCTGCCGTCTGGCTCGAGGAAAACCGCAAGCGCCCCTCCTTCAAGGGAGAGAAAGTCAAGTCGCTGTCCGAGGCTGAACGCCGCGCCGTGTCCATTCGCCTGATGCCAGAAATCCGCGGCCGCATTGCCGAGGGCGCGTCGAAGGTCGGCCATTTCACCGATGCACCGGAAGTGCTGGAGTTCGTCAATTCCAATCAGCTCGAAGAATTAGCGCCATTGGGCACCTCATGCCCGGACCACTTTCTGCGCACCAAGATCAAGCCACTGATCGTGCCCCATGACGCCGACGGCAAGGCGCTGGATGCGCTGATCGCCGGTTATCGCAAGGATTATGCAGCCTATTATGACCGCTGCAAACACGCGAATTCGCCAGCTCTCCGTGATCCCAATGCCGTGATCTATCTGGTGCCGCAGGTCGGCATGCTATCCTTCGCCAAGGATCGCGCCACAGCCCGCATCGCGGCAGAATTCTACATCAACGCCATCAATGTTATGCGCGGCGCTGCAGGCGTTTCCAAATACAAGGGCTTGCCGGAACAGGAAGCTTTCAACATTGAATACTGGCTGCTGGAAGAAGCGAAGCTGGCGCGCATGCCGAAATCGAAGTCGCTCGCTGGCCGCATTGCGCTGGTCACCGGCGGTGCCAGTGGCATTGGTCTTGCCATCGCTCACAAGCTCGCCTCAGAAGGTGCCTGCGTTACCATCGCTGACATCAATGATCAGGGCATGGCCGAAGTGAAGGCGCAGTTCGCCAAGACCTTTGGTGCAGACAATGTCCACACTGTCAACATGGACGTGACCAAGGAAGACGCCGTCATCAGAGGTTTTGACGAAACAGCGTTGAAATTCGGCGGCCTTGACATCGTGGTGAACAACGCCGGCATTGCCATCCCAAGTCCCGCCGACGAAACCACGCTTGACGTCTGGAACAAGCAGATGGCCATTCTTGGCACCGGCTATTTCCTGGTCGGACGTGAAGGATTCAAGCTGCTGAAGCGCCAGAATGCTGCAGGCTCCATGATCTACATCGCCTCCAAGAACGGCATGGTGGCCTCACCCGGAACATCCGCCTACGGAGCAATGAAGGCCGCCGAAATCCATCTGGCCCGCGTGTTGGCGGCGGAAGGTGCCCCCTTCGGCATCCGCGTCAACACGGTGAATCCCGACGCCGTGCTGCGCGGCTCGAAAATCATGTCAGAAGGCTTCCGCATGAGCCGCGCCCAGAGTCTGGGCATCAAGCCTGAGGAACTGGACGACCATTACCGCAAGCGTTCCCTTCTGCAGCGCAGTGTCTATCCGGAAGACATTGCCGAAGCCGTCTACTGGTTTGCAAGTGACGCCTCCAACAAGTCGACAGGCAATATCCTCAACGTTGATGCCGGCCACCTGGCATCCTTCACACGGTAGCCGCCATGAACTTCTCGATCTCTGCCGATTTCATCGCCAGCCACAACGCAAAGCTTGATGCTCCGCATACGGAGGATTATGCCGCGTTGGGGCGGCAGCTGTCGCGCCGGGGCGTCGACATCGAGGCGATCACCAAACGTGTGATGGACTATGCCGTGGCCGTTCCCACCTGGGGCGTGGGAACTGGTGGAACACGTTTTGCCCGCTTCCCCGGCGAAGGCGAACCCCGTCACATCCATGACAAGCTGGAAGACTGCGGCGTCATCAACCAGCTGACCCGCGCCACGCCGACAGTTTCCCCGCATTTTCCATGGGACAAGGTGTCGGACTATCGCGCTCTGAAACAGGAAGCCTCGCAATACGCGTTGGGTTTCGATGCCGTGAATTCCAACACCTTCCAGGACCAGAAGGGGCAGCGGCTGACCTACAAGTTCGGCTCGCTGGCCAATGCCGACAAGGCAACACGACAGCAGGCCGTGGAGCACAATCTCGAATGCATCGAGATCGGTCAGCAGCTGGGTTCCAACGCGCTGACCGTCTGGATTGCTGACGGTTCCAACTTCGCGGGGCAATCGAGCCTGACGCGCGCCTTTGAGAACTATCTCGATGCCATGCGCGTGATTTATGATGCCTTGCCCAAGAACTGGCAGGTGTTCATTGAACACAAGATGTATGAGCCAGCCTTCTATTCGACGGTGATTTCCGATTGGGGTTCAAGCTTCATGGCGGCGACGGAATTGGGGCCAAAGGCCAAGTGCCTTGTTGACCTCGGCCACCATGCGCCCAACACCAACATTGAGCAGATCGTGGCGCGCCTGATCCATGCGGGCAAACTGGCGGGCTTTCATTTCAACGATTCCAAATATGGCGATGATGATCTCGATTCAGGTTCGGTTGAACCGTTCCGGCTCTTTCTGGTGTTCAACGAACTTGTCGACGCGGAAGTGCGCGGCGCAAAAGGCTTCAACCCCGCTTACATGATCGACCAGTCGCACAATGTGACCGACCCTATCGAGAGCCTGATGTCGTCTGCCACGGAAATCTGCCGCGCCCTGGCGCAAGCATCACTGGTGGACCGCAAGGCGCTGGCCAACGCGCAAGACTCCAACGATGTGATGGCCGGCCACCGCATGCTGAAGCAGGCCTTCATCACCGATGTTTCACCGATCCTCGCCGAAGCACGCAAGCGCAAGGGCGGAGCGATCGATCCGCTGGGGTGCTATCGCGCTTCCGGTTATCGCACCGAAAAAGCCAAAGAGCGGCCCAAGGTCGATGGCACCTCCTCAGGAATTATTTGATTTCAAAGGTATAGGATTATTTTGTGCTATATAGCATTTTGTGCTTGACACCGCGCGGTACTTCAGCTATATTCCCCTACATTCCACAGCTGTGCCTGATGGTATATCCCAGACATCGACAATAGTTTTGAGTCCATCGCGAAAACGACGTTGGTGACCGAAGATATGCGCCTGATTGCCAACCTGACGGAAGGCTCCGGACCTGTTAACGAAGACGGCTGCAGCGTCATCCGCCAGGATGGCGAGGTGACTGCCGCCTGGATTTTCGATGGCGTGACCGGCATTAACGGCCGCAACTACATGCCGGGCAGTGACGCAGCTTGGTTTGTTGAACGCGCCAACCAGCACCTTGGCGCCATGGCCCGCTGGAACCGTCCGCTGCCTGAAATCCTGAGATCTCTCGCAACGGCGCTGGAAACAGATTGGAGGGAAGCGTCCAGGGGTCTTAACCTGCCGGAACACTTCGATCCACCCGGCGCCTGCCTGACTTTGGTGAAGAAATACGCCGACGGGTGGAAGGCGCTGCGGCTGGGAGATTCTGTGATCATCACAGAAGATGGAGGCATCACGGTTCACCCCGTGCCGCCGACCGACCTTGACCACCTCGAGGAAATGCTGCGGCAGGAAGCAAAGAAGCGCCGTGCCCAGGGGGTGTGGGATGTGAAGACCCTGCTCCAGGAATTTCACGCCCCCCTGCTGGCCAGCCGCCGCGCCCGCAATACGGCCAGCGGCATCGGCATTCTGGTGGCTGGGCCGGAAAGCCTTGTGAAGCCGGAATATCTTGACCTGGGCTGGCCAGAGACGTTGCTGATGTGCACTGATGGCTTCTATCGCGCTGTCGATCACTACGATATGCACAGTGATGAAAGCCTGCTCATCACCTGCCTGGTGCCTGGCGGCGCTTCCAATGTCATGCGCGGCATTCGGGCCGTGGAGGCGTCTGATCCGGATTGCAGCCGCTATCTGCGCTTCAAGCCAGCGGATGACGCAACGGTTGTGGTACTGGCGGCGTAGGCAGGCTTGACGGAACATGGGCGGATGCCCTCAAATGCTTCATGCCCCAGAAGCACACCCGATATTCCGTTGACACCGAGGTGATCGTCGTCGGCGCAGGCGTGGCAGGCCTTTATGCCGGCCACAAGCTGTTGCAGGCAGGCGTGCCCTTTATCATGCTTGAAGCCGCTGACCACGCGGGAGGCCGTGTTTTTTCGCGGTCCGAACGCAATTCGCAATTGGGCCTGGTGCTAGATGAAGGCGCCAACCTCATCAACTCCACCGATTCACTGGCGCTGCGGTTGATGAACCATTTCAACATTCACTATGTGCGCCGCCTGAAACCAGGCGTTCAGACCATGCATTATCTGGTTGCTGGCGAAATCCACGATCAGGAGAGCTTCGATGCTCTTCTTTTCCGCGAGAGCCGGGAAGCCGTAAACATCATCGTCAATGACCAGGACGCATGGCACACCGACACGGAGCGCGATCTCAACCCGCGCTACATCGACGAAAGTATTGCAAACTACATTGCGCGGATCGGCGCGGGTCCGGTGCTACGGGTCATGCTCAAGTCCTTTTTTTGGAGCGAATACGGCTACGACATCAGGGACCTGAACTTGCATGTTCTGTTCGACTATCTGGAAATTGATATGGTGAGCCCGCATTTCAAGTTGATCCCCAATGTTGATGAGGCATACACCGTGCCACGCGGCACCGGGCAGATTGCTGAAAACCTTGAACGCCTGTGCCACGGTAACATCCGCTATGGCCATGCGGTGAAGAGCATTGCTGACAATGGCCTGCAGATAACGGTGCAAGCAGCGACGCAGGACGGAAATGTGGTCACACTGACGGCGCACCACCTGTTTTTTGCAGCACCCTTTCACAGCCTGAAACAGATTGATGTGTCTGTTGAAGGCCTGACCCAGGAAGAATTGGCGGACGCGCGGAGCGCCTCTTATGCGGCGGGAACCAAGCTGCACCTGAAGTTCAAACCGGGTTTTGAAACCGTCTACAGCTATGCCGGAATTCTGCTGACGGACACAGGCGAGCAGATCTGGCCCTCCAGCACGGGCCAAGGCGGAGCAGGCTTGCTGACGGTTCTCACGGGCCCCCTGCCCGCCGATGGTGGTGTGGCCGAGGCCCAGGCCCGGCAGATCGTGGCTGTGCTTGAGCGCGCCTTTCCGGGTCTTGCTGCATTGTATGAGGGCATGGAGCGGAACGATGCGCCGATGAGTTATTCGGGCTCGCTGCGGCCGGGCGAAGACCCCGTTCAGGGCATCAACGACGGCGGCCCGCGCTGGACCACCATGGGCGAAGCTTCGGGAGGCGAGTTGCAGGGCTATCTGGAAGGGGCGCTGCGCAGCGCCGACCGCGGCGTGACGCACTATCTGATGCGCCGCCACGAACGGAACAAAAGCAAGAAGAATGGTAGCGGGAGAGGGAGTTGAACCCCCGACCCCAGGATTATGATTCCCGTGCTCTAACCAACTGAGCTACCCCGCCA
>CALMEZ010000200.1 GCA_937864985.1 uncultured Alphaproteobacteria bacterium | reverse complement strand
AACAAAGAGAATAGCTGGCATAAAGTAATTACCTATCAAGAAGGCAGAAAAATGATGAACGGCGACGCCAGGGCAGAGGACTTTATCCACCCTTGTTGGATTCTGCTGCTGTGCATAAATCTACCCCTGGTTTATCCTTTTCGTTTTATCATCTGGCTATTATTTATTGTGGCGCAGTTCCAGGTTTTTCCTGTTGAATTTGATAAACACCGTTGACCTTTGGTGGCACGACGAATTCTTCATCTAGAAAATTTCGGTTGCGCTGGCTGGTGCTAGACTTTTTCTTTTGAGCTGGGCTTTGATTTGCTTCTTCCTGTATGGCCGTTTTTGCATCGTCGGCATAATAGGTGGAGTATTCCGAATAGTAATAATAGCCGCGGGCCGAACGCACCAGCCGATTGAGGACAGTGCCCAAAATGCGGGCGTTGGTGCGCGAGAGCGATTCCACCGATTGGGCAATCTTGCCGCGCGCGGTTTCACAGGCCGAGAGCGTCACGAGTTCGGCGTGCAGGTCGAGCTTAAGTACTTCGCGGGCTTCGAGCAAGCCATCTTCATCGGTGTCGCCTTGGGCCAGCATCTTGAAGGTGGCGGGATCATCCAGCGGTATCTTGCTGGCATCAAAATCCGGAACCCGCACGCGGATCAGCTTCTGGGCCTTGTCGATGACGGTGAGCGTCTTGAGGCCAAGGAAGTCAAACTTCACAAGGCCCGCCTTTTCAACATATTTCATGTTGAACTGCGTGGCGGGGAGCCCTGAACGCGGATCGCGATAGAGCGGTACCAGCTGATCGAGCGGCCTGTCGCCGATCACGATGCCTGCCGCGTGCGTCGAGGCGTTGCGGTAGAGGCCTTCCAGCTTCAGCGCCATTTCAAACAGCGTCTTCACCGTCGGGTCGCTGTCGCGCTCATGTTGCAGGCGCGGTTCGCCTTCAATGGCCTGTGACAGCGACACGGGGTTGGCCGGATTGGCCGGGATCATCTTGGACAGTCGGTCGACCTGGCCGTAGGGCAACTGCAACACGCGGCCCACGTCGCGCGTCACCATGCGGGCCTGCAACTTGCCGAAGGTGATGATCTGCGCCACGTTTTCCTTGCCATAGCGCGATTGAACATAGCTGATCACTTCGTCGCGACGGTCCTGGCAAAAGTCCACGTCGAAGTCAGGCATGGACACACGGTCCGGGTTCAGGAAGCGTTCGAACAGCAGGTTGAAGCGCAAGGGATCGAGGTCGGTGATGTTGAGCGAATAAGCCACCAACGAACCAGCGCCCGAGCCACGGCCCGGCCCCACCGGGATCGATTGTGCCTTGGCCCAGCGGATGAAATCCGACACAATGAGGAAGTAGCCGGCATATTTCATCTTGAGAATGACAGAGAGTTCAAACTCCAGCCGTTGCTCGTAGTCGGCCTGCGTCATGCCGGCGGCAAGACCCGTTGCCGCGATGCGCGCCGCAAGGCCCGCCTTTGCTTCCTCACGCAGCATGTTTTCTTCGTCATCGGCAAAGCGCGGCAAAATCGGTTTGCGGCCCTTGACACGATAGGCGCAGCGGCGCGCAATCTCGACGGTGTTCTCGATGGCTTCCGGCAAGTCTGCGAAGAGCGAGACCATTTCGCGCTGCGATTTGAAATAATGTTCCGGCGTCAAGCGGCGGCGATCATCCGTGGCGATCACTTCGCCTTCAGCAATGCAGATGAGCGCATCGTGGGCGGCGAAATCCTCCGGCGCTGCAAAGTAAACTTCGTTGGTCGCAACCAGCGGAATGCCCTGCTCATAGGCAATGTCGATCAGGGGCTGCTCGGCGGCGCGCTCCGTGTCCAGCCCGTGGCGCTGCAGTTCGATGTAGAAGCGGTCGCCGAACAGCTTCTTGAGCCGCGCAGCCGTTGTCTCGGCGAGGTGCGCCTGGCCCTGCACGATGGCTTCATTCAAGGGCCCTGATGGTCCACCCGACAGGCAGATCACGCCGTCGGCACATTGCTCAAACAAAGCCCACGTCACGTGAGCTTCGTCCTGCGGCCCCACATCAAGGAAGCTGCGGCTGGTCAGTCGCATGAGGTTGGCATAACCCTGCTCGGTCTGCGCCAGCAGCACCAGTGACGGCAAGTGACGGATGTTGCTGCCCTGCGGCTTCGGGGACGTGGATGGTGCCTCGGCAAGATCGACCTTGATGGCCAGGCCGATGATCGGCTGGATAGCCTTCTCGACAAGTGCATCGGAAAATTCCAGCGCGCCGAACAGGTTTCCGGTGTCTGTGATGGCCACGGCCGGCATGGCGTTCTTGGCAGCAAGCGCTGCCATCTGCTTGATGGTCACCGCCCCTTCCGACAGGGAATAGGCGGAGTGGACACGCAGATGGATGAAGTCAGGCTGGGCCATGGTGCCAGTCTAGCACATCATGCACGGGGGTGGACACGGCGGGCGCGCCATCAACGGTTTTTTCGCACGATGCAGGGCAGGCCTGCCGCCGTGAAATCGCGGCACAGGGCCTGCGCCTCATCGCGCCGTTTTGCGCCCAGCATCAGCACCGCCATGCGCTTGCGCCCGCGTGAGAGGTTGCGCTGGCGGCCAATCGCCGGTGTCTTGCCTTCGAGCAATTGCGGAAAGCGCAGCTTCAGCCGGCGGTACATGGCAAGGGTGCGCGCCTCGCTGAAATCCTGGGCCAGCACCACGCCCCAGGGCTGGAGATGTGCGAGCCTGATGCCCTGCCCCGGCGGGCTGGCATTGCGCGAGGCCAGCGCCACGCATTGCGCCTTGAAATCTCCACCGCTGCCGAGTGCGGGCATGGTGAAATCCGCTTTCGGGTCCTTCCAGTCTTCGGGCAGATGGCCGGTGATGTAGGAGACATATTCCTGGGTTTCATCGGGAAGGCTGCGGGTGCCGGCCAGCCATCCTGCTACGCGCTGCTCCCCGGCATTGTAGGCGGCGGCGGCGAGGCCAAGATTGCCGAAGGATGTCTTGAGGTCGGCGAGAAAACTTGCCGAGGCTTTCACGGCGCCCAGCGGCTCGAAGGGGTCCTCGACCTTCCGGCGGTCAGCCGTGTCGGGCATGAACTGGGCAATGCCTTGGGCGCCCTTGGGGCTCACGGCATTGGGGTCAAACAGGCTTTCACGCCACAAAAGGCGCGTGAAAAAATTTCGGTCGATGCCGGTGTCCGTTGCGGCTGCATCAATGGCGTCACAGACATTGCTGGCAAAGGCCGTGCGGTCAAACGGAGCCGCGGATGCAGAAGCACACGACATAGCAATCGCAAAGAAAGCCAGAAACCAGCGCAACATGACTCAGGTTTCCTCGGTCAGTTTGCCGCCCTTCAGCCGGGTGATGCGCGTCATCTTGGCGGCCAGTTCCTCATTGTGTGTGGCAATGACGGCGGCAAGGCCTTCATCCTTGATCAAATGCATGAACTCGTGATGCACGAGGGCTGCTGTTTCCGGATCGAGATTGCCCGTCGGTTCATCGGCCAGCAACAGCAGCGGACGATTTGCCAGCGCACGGCAGATGGCAACACGCTGCTGCTCGCCGCCAGACATTTCAGCCGGGCGGTGCGTCAGGCGGTGCGACAGCCGCAATCGGTCCAGCAGTTGGCGGGCCCGCGTCTCGGCTTCAGCCTTCGTGGCACCAGCAATCAGTTGCGGCATCACCACATTTTCAAGCGCCGAGAATTCCGGCAGCAAATGATGGAACTGGTAGACAAAGCCAACGCCAATGCGGCGCACGCGGGTGCGAGCCGTGTCGTCCATGTCGGTGCAGTCCTGCCCGGCAATCAGCACGCGGCCGTCACTCGGTTTTTCCAAAAGGCCCGCGATGTGCAGGAGCGACGACTTGCCGGAACCCGACTGCCCGAGCAGCGCCACCACTTCACCCGAATGCACCTCGAGCGACAGCTTTTCAAAGACGCGCAGCTGCGCTTCGCCCTTGCCGTAGTGGCGGGAAATTTCAATGAGCTGCAAGGCGGGCTTGAGGATCATTCGTAGCGCAAGGCCTCAACCGGATCGAGCTTCGAGGCCCGCCACGAGGGATAGAGTGTGGCAAGGAAGGTCAACGCCAATGTCATCAGCAGGATGCCAATGATCTGGAACAGGTCGATGCGCGTTGTCAGTTCCGAGAGGTAATAGATTTTCGGATCAAAGGGATCAACACCCGTCAGCCATTCGATGCCCTTGCGGATGCTGTTGGCGTTCCATGAAATGACCAGCCCCAGGATCAAACCCGCGAATGTTCCCGATACGCCGATGGCCGCACCGGTGATGAAGAACACGCGCTGGATCGCCGCACTGGTTGCCCCCATGGTGCGCAGGATGGCAATGGCCCGGCTCTTGTCCTTGACCAGCATGGTGAGGCCGGAAATGATGTTCATGGCCGCCACCAGAATGATCATGGTCATGACGATGAACAGCACGTTGCGCTGCATGATGATGGTGGAGAAGAATTCCTTGTTCTTGTCCTTCCAGGTCTGCACCATCAGGTCATTGCCCGCCGCCTGGTGAATGGGGCCCACCATGTCGCCAATGGCTTCCGGGTCCTTCACGTCAAGTTCCAGCGCCGTCACGCCCTCGTCAATGGCGAAAAAATCCTGCGCTTCGGAGAGCGGCATGTAGAGCACGTTCTCGTCAAACTCCGAGAGGCCCATCTTGAAAATGGCGACAACCTTGTAGTCGCGGATGCGCGGTGTTGAGCCGATCACCGTTTCGGGGCCATTGGGCGCAATCAGCGTGATGGTGTCGCCCATGCCCACCTGATGACGCCAGGCCATGCGCTCGCCGATGGCAACACCTTCCACCTTGTCCCAGCCGTCGAAGCTTGGCACCTTGTCAAATTCACCCGGCACCTTGATTGCCGTGCGCAGGGCATCATTGTTGATGTTCTTCAGTTTCTTAACATCCGTTTCATCAACACCACGCACAATGGCGCCGGTCGACGCCTTGACGGAAGACACCATCACCTGCTGTTCGATCAGCGAGATCACTTTGGTCACGCCATCGACCTTTTCGACGCGCGTCTTGATGGCGTCATAGTCAGTCAGGGGATCGAGGTTCGGCGTGTAGACATTGGCGTGACCGGTGTAACCGAGGAAGCGACTCAGCAACTCATCATGAAAGCCGTTGAACACCGCCAGCACGACAATGAGTGTCGCCACGCCAAGCATGATGCCGATGAACAGCTTTAGGCCAACGTTGCCGCTGCGGCGCTGGGTCTGCGAGAACGGTAGGGCCAGGAACATCATGCAGACGGCCACGAAGGGATAGAGCAGCTTGCTCCATAGTGCGATCTCGTAGCGCGACGTCTTCTGCTTGTTGTCCTTCAGGTGCTCGATATAGCTCCACAGATCGCCGACCGGCATGTGCTCGGGCACGACCAGCAGTATCGACAGCACGCTGGGCGTCAGTACCGATTGCCATTGCATCTCGCTACGTGTGACGACGCTGACTTGCTGGCTGGCGAACAGCCGTGTTTCGGTGATGCCGCTCAGCTGCCATAGCCCGTCGCGCAGATGTTTGCCATGGGTGGCTCGTGTGATGCCGGTCAGATTGTAGCGCTCATCGAACGAATACACGCGCAGATCGCGCAGAGTGTTGTCCGGCAACACTTGGCGAACGTTGATGAAGTGCCGGTCATCCTCGAACTGATCCGCAACATCCGCAAGGACCGCAGCATCGTCGATTACCGCGGCAACTACGAGCGGAACCGTGACGCCCTCCGACAGGCGCTCGGCCAGGCCGCCCTCGATTTCTTCGCCCCGCGCGGCAATTCGTGGGACGCGCCGCTCGACGGCAGCGCCTTCCCCCCCCCCGCCCTCCCGCCGTTGCGCATCAAGGCGGCGGACCC
>CALMEZ010000199.1 GCA_937864985.1 uncultured Alphaproteobacteria bacterium | reverse complement strand
AAGCCCCACGCCTTCCGCCTTGGAATAAAAAATGCCATCGGTTTTGGCGAGGCCCACGGCCATGGCGTTGACCAGATTGTTGCCGTTGTAGCGGCTGTGAAAGTTCACTTCACCGCCGAGCGTTGGCACGCCGAAGGAATTGCCATAGCCGCCGACACCCGCCACCACGCCGTGGACCAGATGTTTGGTCTTGGGGTGGGAAGGTTCGCCAAAGCGCAGGGAGTTGAGAGCGGCGATAGGGCGCGCGCCCATGGTGAAGACGTCACGAAGGATGCCGCCGACGCCCGTGGCCGAGCCCTGATAGGGCTCGATGAAGGACGGGTGGTTGTGTGACTCCATCTTGAAGACGATGGCATCGCCGTCATCGATGTCGATGACGCCGGCATTTTCGCCTGGCCCCTGGATGACGCGCTTGCCCTTGGTGGGCAATTGCTTCAGCCATTTCTTGGACGACTTGTAGGAACAATGCTCGTTCCACATGGCCGAGCAGATGCCGAGTTCGGTGAAGGTGGGGTCGCGGCCCAGAAGCTCGAGGAAGTGCTTGTATTCATCCGGCTTCAGGCCGTGGGCGGCCACCAGTTCCGGGGTAATCTTTGGCTCGGCTTTGGCATTCTGGGCGGGCTGTTTCATGGGCCGCGTTTAGCGGCCAAATGGCCCGTTCTCAACCGCCAAATCAGCCTTGTTAAAAACCGTGGGGCCGGCCCCTGCATGAGCCAGCCCCCGGTCTGCCGAGTGGCCTAGCGATAGTACTAGCGATAGTAACTGGGCGTGTTTTCAGCGGTGGCGAAGCGGATCTGCTTCATATGCTCACGTTCGAGCATGCGGTCCATGCGGGCGTGGATGTTGCGCATGGTGGCTTCGAGTTCTGCGTCGAGATCTTCGGCGGCTGAATTGGTTTTGAAAAGTGCCTTGAACATTGTCTCTCTCCCGTCCTGCGGCCCGGTGTGCCGGGGTGTTTCCGCATGGCGAAGAAAGCGCAAATGAGTGTCGTTAATCCAGTGTTAACAGCAACCGTCATCAACGGCTGGTTTATGCGGATTGTATCATTTGATGCGAAATGGACAGATCACCCGAAGCCACGTGATGTTGCAGGATTCGCGCAACGCGGCGCTGCAGGGCGGCTTGTGCCTGCACGTCGAGATCGTTGACCTGAATCATCTCTTTCTTGGCGAAAAACCTGGGCAGAAGGCGTGTCATGTGTGGCTCCGTTTGTAGGGCCAATCTGCCATCACCGACTTGCGCCAAGCCTAAAACTTGAGATGAATGAAGTTTAAAAAAATGTCAGACCTGACAAGCCGTTAACATGGAACGCCGCCGTCGCGATGAACGACAGGTTAAGCGGCCAACAGACTTTCAAAGAGAGGCTTGCAATCGGTGCGGCCATGAAGGTTCTCAATCATGTTTTCAGGGTGAGGCATCATGCCAATGACATTGCCCTCGTCATTCATGATGCCGGCGATGTCATTGCTGGCGCCATTGGGATTGGTGCCTTCGACATAACGGAAGACCACGCGGTTTTCGCCTTCGAGGCGCTTCAGCGTTTCAGCATCGCAGATGTAATTTCCCTCACCATGGGCCACGGGGCAGGAGACAACGGCGCCCTTGGCCATCTTGTTGGTGAAGAAGGTGGTGTTGTTCTCAACGCGCAGGCGCACGTCACGGCAGACAAATTTGAGGTCGGCATTGCGCACCAGAACGCCGGGCAAAAGGCCGGCTTCTGTGATGATCTGGAAGCCGTTGCAGACGCCAAGAACTTTCAGGCCCTTGGCCGCCTTGGCACGCACGTCATTCATAATGGGTGAGCGCGCGGCAATGGCACCACAGCGCAGATAATCGCCGTAGGAAAAGCCGCCGGGAACCACAACGAGATCGACATTTGGAAGCGATGTTTCCGTGTGCCAAACCATATGGGGCTTCTTGCCCGTGACGCTTTCCAGCGCCATGGCCATGTCGGTTTCTCGGTTGATGCCGGGGAAGACGATGACGGCGGTGTTCATGGGGCTAGGCCAGTTCGATCTGGTAATTCTCGATTACCGTATTGGCGATGAGCTTCTCGCACATGGCCTTGACGGCAGCTTCGGCCTTGGCCTTGTCGGTTTGGGCGAGATCAATCTCGAAATATTTGCCCTGGCGTACGCCATTGACACCGCCGAAGCCGAGTGAGCCAAGGGCCCCTTCAATGGCTTTGCCCTGTGGGTCAAGGACGCCGTTTTTCAGTGTGACTTTGACTTTTGCTTTCATGACTTGAACTCTCAAAACAAATCCAAATTCCAAGACCGTCATCTCCGCGAATGCGGGGGCCCAGTCTTTCGGCAATCACGAATGTTGAAAGCCTGGGTTCCCGCGTTCGCGGGAATGACGGGTCAGGGTTTAATCCGACTTCACCAGCTTCGGCTTTGACCGTTCCGGCTGTTCGTTGGGCTGGATGATGCCGAGGCGCTTGGCCACTTCATGGTAGGCCTCGACGAGGCCGCCCATGTCGCGGCGGAAACGGTCCTTGTCCAGCTTGTCCTTGGTGTTGATGTCCCAGAGGCGGCAGTTGTCCGGGCTCAGCTCATCGGCCAGCACAACGCGCATCATGTCGTTCTCATACAGACGGCCGAACTCCAGCTTGAAATCGACGAGCTTGATGCCGATGCCAAGGAACAGGCCTGACAGGAAGTCGTTAATGCGGACTGACATGTGAACGATGTCGTCCATTTCCTGTGGCGTGGCCCAGCCAAAGGCCGTCACGTGCTCTTCCGTCACCATGGGATCGCCCAGGGCGTCGTTCTTGTAGTAGAGTTCGATGATTGAGCGGGGCAGGGGCTGGCCTTCCTCGATGCCGAGGCGCTTCGAAATGGAACCCGCTGCAACGTTGCGCACCACAACTTCGAGCGGAATGATTTCGACGGCGCGCACCAGCTGTTCACGCATGTTGAGCGAGCGCACGAAATGGGTGGGCAGGCCCATGTCGTTGATGCGGCTGAACAGGTATTCGGAAATGCGCTGGTTGAGAACGCCCTTGCCTTCGATCACATCTTTCTTGGCGCCGTTGCCGGCGGTAGCGTCATCCTTGAAATGCACCACGACGGTGCCAGGCTCAGGCCCCTCATACAGGATCTTCGCCTTGCCCTCGTAGATACGGGTGCGCTTGTTGTTCATGGTCAAAATCCTCAATGGAGGCGTGTCACCCTGTCTAGCATGCAGGGCTCCCTGTTGGGTGATAAATAATGTTCCGGTGGAAAACCGGGCCGCTTCTTAGTGCATGTTGCTGCGGCGCACAATGATTCAATTGGATTGTCTGTGCGGCCTTGCTTCCTGTTGATTTGGGCGGGGGGCATCGCTATGTGAGGCAAACGGATTCACCCGGCATTTCAGGAGTTTGCCATGACAACCTTTGACAAGCGCAAGGACGCAGCCGAGGGCAAGTTTGCCCATGACGAGGAAGTGGGCTTCAAGATCACGGCGCGGCGCAACAAGCTGACGGGCCTGTGGGCGGCTGAAAAGCTGGGCCTTTCGGGCGATGCGGCCGAGGCCTATGCCAAGGAAGTTGTGATCGCCGACTTGCAGGAAGTTGGCGACCATGATGTGGTGCGCAAGATCCTTGCCGACTTCAAAGCCAAGGGCGTGGATCAGTCGGAACACCAGATCCGCCGCACACTGGATGAAATGGCGGCGCAGGCCAAAAAGCACTTCGCATAATCCAGGATCGGAACCCCAGCATGGCCGGTGCATCGTTCTCCCTCCGTCAGAAGCTTGAAGGCGACAAGACGGTGATCTTCCCCTGGCTTGCCATGCCGGGGGCGACGCAGGCCGCGCAGATCGCGCGCATGGGATTCGAAGCCGTGGCGCTGGACCTGCAGCACGGCACCAACACCATGGGCGACCTGATCCCCATGCTGCAGGCGATTGAGACGCTGGTGGAGCTCTGCAAACAGCACGTACACAATCACCCTGTACCATCTTCTCACAGCGGTTTTTCCTTCCCGCAGCCGGATGGTTCGCTCACACAGGAAAACTTCTGGAACACGCTGCAAACCTTTATTCGTCCCGGTGACATTATCCTTGCCGACCAGGGAACCTCTGCCTTTGGGGCGTTTGTATTGCGCTTGCCTGCCGATGTCGAGGGCGATGGACTTGACCGTGTCGATCATGAAGTCGAGGGCTTCGGCCTGCACGAGGCTCTCGATGCACGCCTCGCGAAAGCCCTGCTCATCGTCGCCGCGCATGGCCGAGATGAAGGCCTGAGGGAGGATCACCGCATCCTTGAT
>CALMEZ010000198.1 GCA_937864985.1 uncultured Alphaproteobacteria bacterium | reverse complement strand
CGGGTTTCCCCGACCCCCGCTGCTACCATTGCCCCTCGGTCTCAAGCCCGACTACCCCCTGGAGCTCCCGTGGCGATCGCCCATGACTCGATGATGAACCCGAAGATCGAGGAGTTGATGAGCAAGGTCGACTCCAAGTTCAAGCTGGTCACGCTGGGGGCCATGCGGGCCCGCCAGATCAACAGCTACTACGGCCAACTCGGCGAGGGCCTCGGCCGCATTTTGAAAACGGTGCTTGAGCGCACTCGGCTCCGCCGCGCCTTGGTGGCGGGTGGCGACTCCTCCAGTCATGCATTGGGCCAACTGGACATTTATGCATTGACCACACGCAAGCCCTTGCCCGCAACACCCGGTTCACCGCTGTGCACGGCGCGATCCACTTCACCCTCCCTCGATGGCATCGAGATTGCACTCAAGGGTGGTCAATTGGGCGGGGAAGACTACTTCTCGGCGCTTACCACCGGCAAAGTTTGATCGCAGTCAAGGCAACGACAGACGTCAGCGGCGCATACATTTGACCGTTGCTTTGCCTTTCAACCTCGATGACATGGCCAGTCTTTCACCAGGCGATGTTGCATGCCACCGATCAATTGACTTGCATATATATTATTATATCTTAATATACACATATTAAGAGGAGGACACAATGAATCTTGACCGCGCCGTGATGGCTTTTGCTGGTTGTGTGGTGCTGGGGTCATTGGCGCTGAGCCAGTTGCATTCCCCATATTGGCTTCTGCTGACGGCATTTGCTGGCTTCAACATGATTCAAGCTTCAGTAACCGGATTTTGCCCTGCGGCCATCGCTTTCAAGGCGTTTGGTCTCCGCGGCGGCTGCGCCTTCAAGTAAGGCGAAACCCTAACGCGCACAAAACAGGTCGCTGAGCACGCGCAGCACCTTGCTGGCGCGCTTGTCGGACAGCTGGTAATATACTGTCTGGCCGTCACGCTTTGGCGAAACCAGGCCTTCGCGGCGCATCAGCGCCAGATGCTGCGATGTGGCGCTCTGGCTGCAGGCAATGGCCTCGGCGATGTCACCCACCGATTTCTGCTCGCTCATGACTAGACACAGGATCTTCAAGCGCATCGGATTGGCGAGCGACTTCAGAAAGATGCTCGCTTCCTCGGCCGATTGCTGGAATTCTTTCAGGCTGGCATTGACTGTCATGTTAGATATCTCTAATATTCTAATGTTAGAATACATTTTCCACCTGTTGGGGCACGAAGTCAATGAAAACCAGCATGGCCGCCACGGCTTTCCTTCTCGCAGCGGTTTGTCCTGCAGCCGCCGCCGAGATCAAGATCACGCCCATGGAAAAGATCGAGTACAAGGCGGTCTTTGGCCAAGTTGAAAGCAAGGATGCCGTGACTGCGCGGGCCCGGATCGGCGGAACCGTGCTTGACCTCCGGGTGGAAGAAGGTGACGACGTGAAATCTGGCGATGTCGTTGCCGTCGTCGCCGATGACAAACTCTCGATTCAGGTCAAAGCAATCGATGCCCGCATGGCAGCACTCCAGGCGCAATTGGCCAACGCGCGGACCGATTTGGGCCGGGCGCAGCGGCTGGTCCAGTCCGGTGTCGCTCCCAAGAAACAACTCGACGACTATCAGACTCAGGTCAGCGTGCTGAACAACCAGATCGTCGCGCTTCAGGCCGAAAAGGCGGTCGTTGACCAGCAGTCGGCGGAAGGTGAAGTGCTGGCGCCGACGGCGGGGCGGGTCATCGCCGTGCCCGTCACCAAAGGAACCGTAATCATGGCGGGTGAGTCTGTTGCGCGCATTGCAGGCGGAGGGTACTTCTTGCGGCTGGCTTTGCCTGAGAGACATGCCGCGCACATCATCCAAGGCGATGACGTGCTTGTCGGTCAGCGTGGAGACACGGGCGACCAATCCACTGATAGCACACCTGACACGTCACTGAAGGGCAAACTTGTCAAAGTCTATCCCGAAATCCAGAACGGCCGCGTGACGGCTGACGTGGAGGTGGCCAATCTGGGCAACTTCTTCGTAGGCGAGCGGACGCGCGTCTGGATCCCGGTGGGCAAACGGGAAGTGGTGGCCGTGCCGAAAGCCGCCCTGTCGACGCGCTATGGCGTGGATTACGTGAAGGTCAGCGAGGGTGGGCAGATTGATGATGTGGCGGTGATCGTGGGTGATACGTTCGTGTCGGCTGCGGGAGAACAGGTTGAAATTCTCTCCGGCCTCGCCGCTGGCGACACAGTGATCACGCCATGAAACTGGGACTTGCTGGCGGGATTACCCGCGCCTTCATCACCTCGCCGCTGACGCCGCTGTTCCTTTTGGCTTCGCTAGTGGTCGGCATCGTGGCATTGATCACGTTGCCGCGTGAGGAAGAGCCCCAGATTTCAGTGCCCATGGTGGACATTCATGTCCGCGCCGACGGGTTGCATGCGGAAGATGCCGTGAAGTTGGTGACGGAACCGCTCGAGACCATCGTCAAGAGCATCAGTGGTGTCGAACACGTCTATTCACAGACTCGCGACGATGGCACCATGGTGACAGCGCGCTTCCTGGTCGGAACAAGTCCGGATGCCGCCATCCTGCGTGTGCACGAAAAACTGCGCGCCAACATGGACCGCATTCCGGTCGGCATTCCCGAGCCATTGGTGGTGGGGCGCGGCATTGATGATGTGGCGATAGTTGCCATCACACTCTCGCCCAAGCCGGAGGCGGCCGGCCGGTGGACCGCCAATGGGGTCACGCGCGTGGCGCGCGAGCTGCAAGTCGAATTGTCGAAGCTCGAGGATGTTGGCCTTACATATATCGTTGGTGCACAGCCTGAACAGATCCGGATTTTGCCGGATCCCGAAAAACTTTCCCTGTACGGCATAGCCCTGCAACAGTTGTCACAAAAGGTGGCCGGCGCAAACCAATCATTTGAGGCTGGGCAACTGCGCGACGGCAGCCAGCAGATCATGCTGAAGACCGGCCAGACGATGCAGACGCTGTCCGACATCGCCAACATCCTGATCGGCGCGCGCGATGGCAGGCCGGTTTACGTGCGTGATGTGGCATCTGTCATGATTGACACAAACTCGGCTGAAAGCTCAGTGCAACAGATCAACCGTAGGACGGACGGGATCCAGGTCCTGCCTGCCGTTTCGCTGGCCGTCGCGAAGAAACCCGGTACCAATGCGGTGATCATCGCCGAGCGTATTGTCGAACGGCTGCAGCAGCTGGATGGAACACTGATACCGTCCGATCTCCACGCCGAAGTAACGCGGAACTTCGGTGAGACTGCCAACGAAAAGGCCAATGAACTGTTGTTCCACCTGGGCCTTGCCACGGTGTCCATCGTGCTTCTGGTCATGCTGTCAATCGGCTGGCGTGAGGGTCTTGTGGTGGCCATCGTCATCCCAGTCACCATCCTGTTGACGCTGTTTGCCTCTCGCATGATGGGTTACACACTGAACCGGGTCAGCCTGTTTGCGCTGATTTTTTCGATCGGCATCCTGGTTGATGACGCCATCGTGATTATCGAAAACATCGCTCGACACTGGGCAATGGGCGATGACCGCAGCCGCGTGCAAGCGGCCGTCGACGCGGTGGCCGAAGTCGGCAATCCAACCATTGTTGCAACGCTCACCGTGGTGGCGGCGCTGCTGCCCATGTTGTTTGTCTCTGGCATGATGGGGCCCTACATGAGCCCCATCCCTGCCAACGCGTCGGCAGCGATGATCTTCTCTTTCTTCGTGGCGGTGGTGGTGACGCCTTGGCTGATGATGAAGTTTGGTTCCGGCAAGGGCCACAAGGCCCGCGGCGGGGCAAGTGGCGGAATCCTCGGGCGCATTTATATGTTATTCGCACGGCCAGTCTTGAAGTCGCGGGCGCGCTCGTGGGTGTTCCTGCTGCTGACCGGCATTGCAACGCTCGCTTCGCTCGTCCTGTTCTACACGCGCGATGTGACTGTGAAACTCCTGCCTTTCGACAACAAGTCGGAACTGCAGGTGGCCGTGGACCTGCCGGAGGGTTCCTCGGTCGAGGACACAGCCCGCGTCCTCACCGGCGCGGCAAAGGTGGCTTACACGCTGTCAGAGGTGATCTCGGTGCAAGCCAGCAGCGGCACGGCATCGCCATTCAATTTCAATGGCCTTGTGCGCCATTATTACCTGCGCAGTTCGCCCGAGATGGGCGATCTGCAGATCGAACTCAAGGCCAAGGCGGACCGAAAGCGCGCCAGTCATGCCGTCGCCCTTGAGCTTCGTGAAAAGCTGAAAGCACTGAAAGTGCCTGCCGGCACGGTGCTGAAAGTCGTCGAGCCGCCACCTGGGCCGCCAGTCCTGTCCACACTGCTGGCAGAAATCTATGGGCCTGACGCCGAAACGCGGCGCAAGACGGCAGAACAGGTCAAGGCGGCATTCCGGCAGGTGCCCTACATCACCGACATTGATGACAGCTATGGCACACAGTCAGCGCGCCGCACCTTCCGGCTGGACCAGGACCGCATGGAATTTAACAAGGTGGAGGAAAGTGACGTCTACAGCACGATCCGTGCGCTCTACGCTGACACCACAGTGGGCTATTCGCACCGTGCTGGCGGCAGATTGCCCATTCCCATCGTCGTAGGCCCCGGGAAGCCGGGACGCGTCCTCAATGAACGCATGCTCACAACGCCGGTTCCGGCGAACGCCTTGCCGGGCGAAAGGAGTGTCGTCGAACTCGGTGACGTGGTGCGCATTGGCAGTGAGAAGACCTCGTTCCCGATCTTCCGACACAATGGCCACCCTATTGAAATGGTGCAGGCGGAGTTGGCTGGCTCCTATGAAGCGCCGGTCTACGGCATGATCGATGCCGGTCGCGCGCTTGCTGCCTTGGACTGGTCGTCCACTCCGAAACCTGCAATCGGCTTGCATGGCCAGCCGATCGATGACACGAAGCCTTTGCTTCTCTGGGATGGTGAATGGGAAGTCACATGGGTGACCTTTCGAGACATGGGTGCGGCATTCATGGTGGCCCTGCTCGGCATTTACATTCTCGTGGTGGCGCAGTTCCGCTCTTTCAAGGTGCCGCTGATGATCCTGGTGCCGATTCCACTCACGCTGATCGGCATCATGCTGGGTCACTGGCTCCTGGGTGCGGCGTTCACGGCCACATCGATGATTGGCTTCATTGCGCTCGCCGGCATCATCGTGCGCAATTCGATCCTGCTGGTTGACTTCATCAAGCATCTGCGCACCGAAGACAGGCCGCTGCCGGAGCTGCTGCTGGAGGCGGGCGCAATCCGCTTCAAGCCGATTGTGCTCACGGCCATTGCCGCGATGATCGGTGCCGCTGTCATCCTCGCCGATCCGATCTTCCAGGGGCTCGCGATATCGTTGCTATTTGGGCTTGCCTCATCCACCGCCCTCACCGTGATTGTCATCCCCGCCATCTACATGGCGCTCCGCCACCGGCCGGAGCGCATGCCCGCCAACCTTTCGGACACTGAATTGCCGGAGCCACAATGATCTACTGGAGGAAATGAAATGGCACACGTCGTCGTATTGGGATCAGGCCTTGGTGGCACGATCATGGCCTACGAAATGAAGGACAAACTGCGTGCGGGAGACACGATTACCGTCGTCACGAAAGAGCCGCGCTATCACTTTGTGCCGTCCAATCCATGGGTGGCGGTGAACTGGCGCAGCCGTGGCGATGTCGAGATCGACCTTGCGCCGGTGATGGAAAAGCGCGGCATCAATTTCCGCGCCGTTGCCGCAATAAAGCTAGACGCCGCTCACAATACCCTGGAACTCGCCGACGGCTCGACGTTGACCTATGACTACCTGATCATCGCCACCGGACCCGAGCTTGCTTTCGACGAGATTGAAGGGCTGGGTCCGGACGGCTTCACACAATCGATCTGCCACGTGGACCACGCGGTGAAAGCGGGTGAGGCGTTTGAAGCGTTCTGCAAGGCGCCGGGACCGATCGTCGTGGGCGCCGTGCAGGGCGCATCGTGCTTCGGCCCGGCGTATGAATTCCTGTTCATCCTTGAAACAGAGCTGCGCCGCCGCAAGATCCGTGACCGCGTGCCGATGACATTCGTCACAGCCGAACCCTACATCGGCCACCTGGGGCTCGATGGTGTCGGCGACACGAAGGGCCTTCTCGAAGGCGAGATGCGCCAGCACCACATCAAGTGGCTGACCAGCACAAAGGTGAAGAAGCTTGAAGCAGGCAAGATGACGGTGGAGGAAATTGCCGATGACGGATCGGTCAAGGCCACCAAGGAACTGCCCTTCGGTTTCTCGATGATGCTGCCGGCCTTCCGTGGCATAGCACCTTTGCGCGCAGTGGAAGGCCTGTGCAATCCGCGCGGCTTCGTATTGATCGACAAGCACCAGCGCAATCCGAAATATGCCAACATCTTCGCCGTCGGTGTGTGCGTAGCGATTGCGCCGACCGGCCCCACACCTGTGCCCTGCGGCGTGCCAAAGACCGGATTCATGATTGAATCGATGGTAACGGCCACTGCCAACAACATCGGTGCACTGCTGCGCGGCGAAGAACCACGTCACCAGGCAACGTGGAATGCGGTGTGCCTTGCCGACTTCGGCGACTCCGGTGTTGCCTTT
>CALMEZ010000197.1 GCA_937864985.1 uncultured Alphaproteobacteria bacterium | reverse complement strand
CCACCGGCACGGGCGAGCCTGCTTCCATTTTCTGCGTCTGGGCGTTGAACGCCTTGCAGAATTCCATGATGTTCAAACCACGCTGACCGAGCGCGGGACCGATCGGCGGCGAAGGATTCGCCTGTCCGGCCGGGACTTGCAGCTTGATGTAGCCGACAACTTTCTTGGCCATGTCTTCCCTCTTTCAAGGTTAGTGGTACGGCTTCCGCGATGGTGATCGCCAGGCCTTCCACGGGGTTAAACTTCACCCTTCTCCACAGCGGAGAAGGATGGGGCAATTACTTCATCTTCTCGACTTGCCCATATTCGAGTTCGACGGGCGTTGGACGCCCGAAGATTGAAACGGCCACCTTGAGGCGCGAACGCTCTTCGTCCACTTCCTCAACCTGGCCATTGAACGACGCAAACGGACCATCGGCGACGCGCACCTGCTCACCCACTTCGAAGTGGATCGAGGTCTTCGGCTTTTCGACGCCTTCGGCCACCTGGTTCAAAATGCGGGCGGCTTCAACATCGGTGATCGGCACCGGCTTGAGCCCTGAGCCCAGGAAGCCCGTGACCTTTGGCGTGTTTTTGATCAGGTGGAAGGCCTCGTCGGTCAGATCAACCTTCACCAGCACATAGCCCGGGAAGAAGCGGCGTTCGCTCTTGATGCGGCGGCCACGGCGCACTTCCACAACTTCTTCGGTCGGCACCAGAACCTGCTCGAAAATATCGTCAAGGTGCTTTTGTGCAGCCTGTTTCTTGATTTCTTCGGCCACCTTCTTTTCGAAGTTCGAATAGGTGTGGACGATATACCAGCGCTTGGCCATGTTTAAATTCCGGTCTCTCTCAAATTGCCTCAGAAGCCAAACAAGATCTTGTCAACAACGACCTTGAGCACTGCATCGACACCGAGGAAGAAAATGCTGGCAATCACCACCATGATTAACACCATGATGGTTGAAATCATCAACTCACGGCGCGTGGGCCACGTCACCTTGCGGGCTTCGTCGCGCACTTCCCGCAGGAACTCGAGTGGATTACTCTCTGCCATTGTCTTCTATCGGCCTTTTCTTCTCTTCGGTTTGACCTGCCCAACACGCCCCACGGTCTCCCATATGGTGTGTCGGCCGCCGCCAAAACAGGTCTCGCCTGCAACTTCAAAACTGGCAGGGGCAGTAGGGCTCGAACCCACGACCTGCGGTTTTGGAGACCGCCGCTCTACCAACTGAGCTATACCCCTAACTTCGCCCGATGATGCGCCCGCAAGCCGCGCGAATCACTCGGTTTTCTGTCGTATTCCAGACAGGCCAAACAGCAGCGAAAGCTTGGTGAAGCCTTGCTGCTGTATGAATCCTCTGTGGAATGGGGCTGCGTTTAGGCGCTTATGTCCCGTCGGTCAACAGGGGTTATTTTCGCCCACATCATACAACATTTGCAGCAATGCTGTATTTGTTGTATATGCTGCAAATGCGTTACTCCACATCTGATCTGTCCCGCAAATCGGGCGATATCATCGCCCGCGCCTTGCAAGGCCCTGTCACCATCACCCAACGCGGCAAGCCGCGGCTGATTTTGATGAGTGTTGAGGAATACAACCGGCTGCGCGGAAAGAGCCCTCCTGCCGAGCGGCCGCCGCAGAGCACTGCTTAGCCGCTAAGCCTTTGCGGCGGCGACCATGGCCGACATGGCTCTTGCAGCATCCCCACCCTGCTCTACCAGACCTCTCGCCACACCGGCACGATCCTCCGCGGAACGGTTCTGGCTGGCCTTGACCTTGCCTACAATGTGGGTCACGTCAATTTCCAATCCGACAATGCCTTTGAGCTGGGCCTGAATGAACTCTGCCGGCGCATCGGCAACAGCCCAGAGCTCGCCGTGCGTCACAGTTTGCTCATGGTGATGGGTGAGGCGTGATACCTGTTGCAGCAACCAGTCTCGGTCTTCGATCACCCGTGCCAAACCTCGCACTTGCACGACAACATAGTTCCACGTTGGAACAACGCGGCCGTGTTCCTGTTTCGATGCATACCAGCGGGGCGTGATGAAGGCATTGGCACCCTGAAAGACCACCAGTACGTTTTCGCCATTTAAACTCTGCCATTGGCCATTCGCTCTGGCGAGATGGGCGAGAAGCTTTACTGTGTCACCAACCCGCCGCACTTCGAATGGGATGAAGTTAGCATTGAGCTCGCCATTGGTGCTTGAAATCAGGAGGCCCAGTGGCTGCGCTTCGACCATGCTCCAAAGCACATCGTGATCATTTTCTTCAAAAGCGGGAGGCACGTACATGGTCTTGTCTCCAAAGCGAAACGGCGTGTCTCATGACACGCCGTTCGGCAATTTGGCTGTTCCATCTTCGGTCAGGAGCGGCAGACCACTCCCCAGCGAACTGCTACTCGATGATCTTGGCGACGAGGTCAGCACTGCCACCTCGCGCCGTTGTGGCCGTGCATCACCATTTCTGCCTTATGCCAACACATTACTACTTCCACTGTTCCGTGACAAACATCGACACGACATCAATGACCTTTGCAATGTCGCACGCATAGAGGCCGGCAGAGTTGAAAGTGTTGTATTCCACTATTTTCATGGCCTCAGGCGTTTCGCAAACATCGGCCACAAAGATGTCTGCCGGTGCAAAGAGTTTGACTGCATCCTTCACTGCCTGCAGTGCAGCAGGCTCGATAGACGGTTCATCTTTCCTGTGGCCGTCTTGCTTATATTGGCTCCATGCAATTGGAACTCCGTTCACCACGACCGTCCGCCACTCGCGGCCGATATCCAACAAAGGCGCAACAGTCACGCGATAATTGTTGTCTGCCAATAGGTTGTTTCGGCCGAGATCAGCCACCCAACCTGCGACTTCACTCGCCGCGAATACCCGCCCGGCAAAAGGCTTCAAATCATTATTCGGCCGCATAAAGAAATGGGACCAATCATTCCTCAGCGCAATACTAGGAACTTCTGACAGGGTGCACTCAATCTGCAAATGGTTAAGATACAGCGCGCCAAGTCGACGGGCATAGTGACTCGGAGCGAATTGCGGTCCCGTCCACACTCCTGGTTCCAGACCCTTGCGAGTTACATAATCGGCCACCCCAGCGCCCCCAAAGGCAATGCAGGGAGAAGAGACAGCAGGTTCGCCACCCACCAAATCATAGGAAAACGGAACAAAGCGCATTACATGATGGGCATAGGCGGCATGCTGTAAATGCTGAATCATGGCCTGGAATCCCGGCTCATCCCCCACGTGTGACTCGACTAGCCAGACCGGTTTCATCCTGAAACCCTCCCCAGAAAGTGAAAAGGCCGCAGACTTTCGCCTGCGGCCTCTTTTGAATTGATGCAGGAATGATTACTCGGTGATCTTAGCAACGACGCCGGCGCCGACGGTGCGGCCGCCTTCACGGATGGCGAAGCGCAGCTTCTCTTCCATGGCGATCGGCGTGATCAGCTCAACGTCAAACGAGATGTTATCACCAGGCATCACCATTTCCGTGCCCTGAGGCAAGGTCACAACACCCGTCACGTCGGTCGTGCGGAAGTAGAACTGCGGACGGTAGTTGGCAAAGAACGGCGTGTGACGGCCACCCTCTTCCTTGGTCAGAATATAAGCTTCCGCCTTGAACTTCTTGTGCGGCTTCACAGAACCCGGCTTGCACAGCACCTGGCCGCGCTCAACGCCTTCACGGTCAACACCACGCAGCAGCGCGCCGATGTTGTCGCCGGCCTGGCCCTGATCGAGCAGCTTGCGGAACATTTCAACGCCGGTGCAGGTCGTCTTCACCGTGTCGCGGATGCCGACGATCTCGATTTCCTCGCCCACCTTGACAACGCCACGCTCAACACGGCCGGTCACAACCGTGCCGCGGCCCGAGATCGAGAACACGTCTTCGATCGGC
>CALMEZ010000196.1 GCA_937864985.1 uncultured Alphaproteobacteria bacterium | reverse complement strand
CGTGAGGAATGGGAACGTAGGCGGGCCATCGAAATCGAAGCGCAGAAGCGAGATGCAGAAGAGAAGGCGCGCGCCACAGCCCGCGCGGATAGCCAAAGGGACATCCTTCAGATCATCAGGGCTTGGGGCCAAGCAAAGCAGGTCATGGCCTTCATCGCAGAAGCGGAAGAACATCCGCAAGGAACGCCGGGCCGTCGCCGAACAAGGCATCACCTTCCGTCATGTCACGGGCAAAGATTTGACCGAGGATGACTGGGATCACTTTTTTGCCTTCTACATGGACACGGGTTCGCGCAAATGGGGGCGGCCTTATCTTAACCGCCTGTTCTTCTCGATTTTAGGCGAGCGCCTGCGCGACCATGTGCTGCTGGTCATGGCCATGCGTGGTGGCAAGACCATTGCGGGTGCCCTGAACCTCATCGGCAGCGACAGGCTGTTCGGGCGCAACTGGGGCTGTTCGGAAGACCACCCCTTCCTGCATTTCGAGACGTGCTATTATCAGGCCATTGATTTTGCTATTGCGCGTGGCCTTACGGTTGTTGAGGCCGGCGCGCAGGGTGAACACAAACTGGCGCGCGGCTATGTGCCGATCAAAACCCACAGCCTGCACTATTTCGCACACGCGGGCCTTGCCCGCGCTGTGAGCGACTATCTTGAACAGGAACGGGCCGCCGTTGACGAACAGCGCGAGGTTCTTGCTGAACACGCGCCCTTCCGGCACACTCCCGATGAACAGGACTGAAAATCATGACCACCTATGATAGCACCAACATTTTCGCCAAGATCCTGCGCGGGGAAATTCCCTGCCACAAGATCCACGAGGACCATCACACGCTGGCCTTCATGGATGTGATGCCGATGACCGAGGGCCACTGCCTCGTTGTGCCCAAGGCGCCATCACGCGGGCTTCTGGATGCCGACGCCGCGGAGCTGTCGCATGTCATCACCGCCGTGCAGAAGGTGGCAAAGGCTGCGGTTGCCGCGACGGGTGCCGATGGCTTTCAGATCAGGCAATACAATGAACCGGCCGGCGGGCAGACGGTGTTTCACCTGCACTTCCATATCCTGCCCATGAAAGACGGCGTGCCGCTCAAGCCGCATACAGGCCAGATGGCGGATCATGGGGAGCTGGCGAAGATGGCGGAGAAAATCCGCACTCATCTGACAAAATGAAAATGGCGGACTGTCGCCCGCCATTCAGTGAACCCAGTCGAACCCTCAGTTCATGGCGATCTTGGCAACATTGACGCCGAGTTCATAGACCAGCTGGCCGCCAAAATAGGCCGTTGCCGTGACAAGGGCTGTGCCTGCAATTGCGGTGACAGGCATCAGCCATGCTGCACCTCCCCTGATACTGATGTTGCGATACCACAGAAAGACGCGCACTGCGGCATAGAGCGCGGCGGCAATGGCCACAACTTCACCCAGTGATTCATGAATCTCCGCGACATCGCTGTGAAAGCCTCCCGCTTCAGCAACATCCAGCGCCATGCCCCCGAACACAAATGTGGCGACGGCAAAAAGGCCGGTGAGCAGCGCCAAGGTCGTGGAGACATTTCCAGCGACCGTGCGGCCTGTCACGCTCTGTCCGCGCAGCGTTGCGACTACATCAAATGCCGCAAGAAGCATGATCAGTACGATCGGAAAATGGACGAGCATTGGATGTATATGTTGGATAGGAACCATTTTAGTCTCCAGTTGAAGTGCCGTTGAATTCGTGCGCTTCAACTAGAGTTGGTTTGCTTACAACTCGCTGACGAACATGTTTCGCAGCGACGATCGCCAGATTAAATTTACTTCACCTTGGCGGCTTTCTTTTTCGCAGATGGCTTTTTCTTCGCATCCTTGTCGTCCTTTGCCGCGCGTGGCAACGCCTTGCGCTCCGGCGGTTTTGGCAGGGCGCGCTCTTCCTCGCGTCCGAGATAGGTGAAGTCGAGCTTGCCGTCCTTCAACAGGATGCGCACCGTTCCGCCCTTGGCCAGCTTGCCGAACAGCACTTCTTCCGCCAGCGGCTTCTTGACGTTTTCCTGGATAACGCGGGCCAGTGGCCTTGCACCCATCTGCTGGTCATAGCCTTCCGTGGCCAGCCAGTCGGCGGCTTCGGACGAAAGCTCGATATTGACCTGCCGTTCGGCCAGTTGCGCTTCCAGCTGCAGGATGAACTTCTCGACCACCTTGCGCACCACTTCGGGCGGCAAATGTCCGAAGTTCACAATGGCATCCAACCGGTTCCTGAATTCCGGTGTGAACATGGTCTTGATGGCTTCATTGTCATCAGCCAGCCGCACCGTGCTGCCAAAACCGATGGCGGCGCGTGCCAGGTCAGCAGCACCGGCATTGGTGGTCATGATCAACACGACATTGCGGAAATCCACTGTCTTGCCGTTGTGGTCGGTCAGCTTGCCGTGATCCATGACCTGCAGCAGGATGTTGAACAGGTCCGGGTGGGCCTTTTCGATTTCATCGAGCAGCAGCACGCAATAGGGGTTCTGGTCGATGCCATCGGTCAGCAGGCCGCCCTGATCAAAGCCGACATAACCCGGGGGGGCGCCAATGAGGCGCGAGACGGAATGGCGCTCCATGTATTCCGACATGTCGAAGCGCAGGAACTTCACACCCAGCACCTCGGCCAACCGCTTGGCAACTTCCGTTTTGCCAACGCCGGTGGGGCCGGAGAAGAGATAGCTGCCGATGGGCTTTTCCGGTTCGCGCAGGCCGGCGCGCGCCAGCTTGATGGCAGAGGCCACCTGCTCAATCGCCTTGTCCTGACCAAACACGAGGCGCTTCAATTCCGACACCAATGATTTCAGGACAGCGGAATCATCCTTCGACACGGTTTTGGCGGGTATGCGGGCCATGGTGGCGATGGTGGCTTCGATTTCCGGCACGCCAATCACCTTCTGCCGCTTGTTTTCCGGCAGCAGCATCAGGGAGGCGCCGGTTTCGTCGATCACGTCAATCGCCTTGTCGGGCAGCTTCCGGTCACTCATGTAGCGGGCGGACAGCTGCACGGCCGTCTCGATGGCATCATCCGTGTACTGAACTTTGTGATAGTCCTCGTAATAGGGCTTGAGGCCCTTGAGGATGGCGATGGCATCCGGGATTGATGGCTCATTAACATCAATCTTCTGGAAGCGGCGCACCAGGGCGCGGTCCTTCTCGAAGTGCTGGCGATATTCCTTGTAGGTGGTCGAGCCGATGCAACGCAGCGTGCCTGAGGCCAGCGCCGGCTTCAGCAGATTTGAGGCATCCATGGAGCCGCCGGACGTCGCGCCAGCGCCGATCACCGTGTGGATCTCGTCGATGAACATGATGGCGCCGGGCTTGGCCT
>CALMEZ010000195.1 GCA_937864985.1 uncultured Alphaproteobacteria bacterium | reverse complement strand
CCACGCCAAGGTCGTGGCTGACCAGGATAATGGTGAGCTTGTTGGCCTTCTTCAGGTTGGCAATGAGGTTGAGGATCTCCGCCTGAACAGACACATCAAGCGCCGATGTCGGCTCATCCAGCAGCAGGATCGACGGCCTGAGGATCAGCGCCCGCGCAATGGCCACGCGCTGTCTTTGCCCGCCCGACAACTGATGGGGATAGCGGAAGCGGTGTTCAGGCTTGAGCCCCACTTCCTCCAGCGCCTTTGCAATGCGCGCATCCCGCCTGTCAAGGCCATGGATGATCAAGGGTTCGCGCAGAATCTGGTCCGCCGTCTGGCGGGGGTGCAGTGAGGCATAGGGGTCCTGGAAAACGAATTGCAGCTCCCGGCGTTCAGCTGTCGAACGGTTCTTGCCAACCGCCTTGCCCTTCACTGACAGAGCGGCATTTTGCGAGGGGATCAACCCGGCAATCGCCTTGAGCACCGTGGATTTTCCGGATCCGGATTCGCCGACAATGCCAAAGCTTTCGCCGTCAGCCACTGAGAAGTTCACGCCTTGCACGGCATGGACTGAAAACCCGCCATTGCGGAAGATCACATGCAGGTCTTGGACGTCGATCATGCCAGCCATGCGGGATCTCTCACCACAGTGGCCAAAGTGTCACGCGGCGCATCCAGCGAAGGCACCGCCGCCAGCAGGGACCGGGTGTAGGGGTGCTTGGCGTGTTGCAAATCCCTTGCACTACATTGTTCCAGGATCTTGCCGCCATACATGATCAGCACGCGGTCGCAGAAGCTTGAGACGACACCAAGGTTGTGACTGATAAAGATGAGCCCCATGCCGCGGTCCTGCACCAGGTCATCAAGAATGCGCAGCACCTCGTTCTGCACGGTCACATCAAGCGCCGAAGTGGGTTCATCAGCGATCAGCAGATCAGGTTCCGCCACCAGCATCATGGCGATCATGGCACGCTGGCCCATGCCACCCGACAACTGGTGGGGATATTGCCGGAACACGATGTCGGGGTCGCGGATCTTCACGGCATTCAGCATGGCAAGGGCCCGGCGCTCCGCATCCTTGCGCGTGGAGCCGAGGTGCAACAGACAAGTTTCTGCAATCTGATCACCGATCCGCATGACAGGGTTGAGCGAATACTTGGGGTCTTGCATGATCATCGACATGCGGCGGCCGCGGAGCTTCTGCCAGTCGGATTCGCTTGCCGACAAAAGCGATTGACTGCCGAAGTCCAGCCGGTCTGCTGTAACGATGCCGGGTTTCGGGATCAGGCCAAGAACAGCGCGGCCGAGCGTCGATTTTCCAGAGCCGGATTCTCCGACGATTCCCAGTCGCTCGCGGCCCAGTGAAAAGCTGGCGTCCCACAAGGCCCGCGTGACGCCGGACCTCGTTGGATAAGACACGCTGAGATTCTCAACCGTGAGAAGGGCATCACTCATGAGGCATCCTTCGGATCAAAGACGTCACGCAGGCCATCACCAAGCAAATTGAAGCCGAGACTCACTACAAAAATGGCAATGCCAGGAATGGTGGCAACCCACCATTGGTCGAGAATGACATCACGCCCTGCTGAAACCATGGCACCCCATTCTGCCGTTGGAGGCTGTGCGCCGAGACCAAGAAAGCCAAGACCCGCCGCCGTGAGGATAATGCCCGCCATGTCGAGCGTCAGGCGCACAATGACCGATGACAGGCAGAGCGGCACAATGTGATGAAACAGGATGCGCCAGGTCGAAGCGCCCTGCAGCACAACAGCCTGGATGAAATCACTCTTGGCGATGGTGATGGTCTCTGCCCGCGCCATGCGCGCATAGGGGGGCCAGGCGGTGAGGGAAATGGCGATCACCGCATTTTCGATGCCGGGGCCGAGGGCCGCGGCAAAGGCAAGTGCCAGCACGAGGCGCGGGAAAGCAAGGAACACATCGGTGATCCGCATCAGCACTGCGTCAACCCAGCCACCGAGGTAACCGGCAACAGTGCCCACTGCAAGTCCGATCGGCGCCACGACAACGCAGACAAGCCCCACGATGGTCAGCGTCACACGGGCGCCATAGAGTGTACGCACGTAAATGTCGCGGCCCAGTTCATCCGTGCCGAACCAATGTTCTGATGTAGGTGCAGCAAGCCGGTTGTTGAGATCCTGGGCATAGGGCGAAAGTCCGCGGTCCAGCAACGGTGCAAACAACGCCATCAGGATCAGCAGCAGAATGATGAGCAGTCCAAGAAAAGCTGCCGGGTTGCCGAGAATTGAGCGCATGCGATGATACAGATTGCCAAGCACGGCCTGCCGCCGCGAACGCGGTGACTCATCAAGCAGCCATTGTGTCAGTTGGCTCGCCATGCTCAGCGCAGCCTCGGATCAGCAAGCTTGTACAAAAGATCGCTCAGCAGGTTGATACCAATGAATACGGCGCCGATGAGAACGGTACCACCAAGAACGGCATTCATGTCACTGTTGAACAAGGCATGCGTAATATATTGACCAAGCCCCGGCCAGGCAAACACGGTTTCAGTCAGTACAGCGCCTTCCAGAAGTGAAATGTAACTCAGCGCCACAACAGTGATCAGCGGCACCAGGACATTGGGAAAGGCGTGCAGCCACACGACACCCCAGAACGAACGACCTTTCACGCGGGCCGCTGTTACGTATTCTTGCGACAGCTGCTCAATCATGAAACTCCGCGTCATGCGCGCAATATAAGCCAGTGAGAAATAGCCGAGGATCGAGGCTGGCAGAATGAGGTGGCTGAGGGCATTCCAGAAAATGTCCCATTCGCCAGCGATAATGGAATCAATCAGGATGACGCCGGTTATCGGCGTCACGATATCCTCGTAAAATACATCAAGGCGCCCCGTTCCGGACACCCAGCTAAGCTTGCCGTAAAACACGAAAAGCCCGACCAGCCCCAGCCAGAAGACTGGCACTGAATAGCCGAACAGGCTGACCACGCGCACCACCTGGTCCGCCCAGCGGCCTTTGCGCGCCCCGGCCAAAACGCCAACCGGAACACCAAACAGCACGCCGATGATGATCGCCACCGTCGAAAGCTCGAAGGTGGCGGGGAAGACATGAAGGAGGTCTGTCAGCACCGGCCGCGAGGTCAGCACCGATACGCCGAAATCCCCCGACAGCAGCCGCTTCAGGTAAATCGCGAATTGCACGATGAGCGGCTTGTCGAGGCCCAGGGCCAGGTAGGTCTGGTGATAAACCTCCTGCGAAGCCTTGTCGCCAACCACTGCCAGCACCGGGTCAATCTTTGTCATCCGGCTGATAAAGAACGTGACAGCCGTAAGCCCGATGAAGGTCATGGCAAGTGTGACAACAAAGGACACAAGCTGGCGGATCATCCGCACTGCCACGCCCGCTCCCATCCGCTTATCCTTCCACCTTGCCTGACGGCGCATGATGCGAGGTGCGTGCCGTGCTGTCAAACACCATGGCGAGCGACCAGCAAAGCAGCGCCGGGATGGCGAGCAGCGCCTCAGCCTCAGCCACCCGTTGTGGGGAATAGTGCTGCGGGCCCGCCAGCATGTTGATGGTGGCAACGAGTTCGCCCTGCGCCACAACCGGCAGGTTGAAAACCGAACCACAGCCAAGCGAGGCGATCAGCTCATGGTCCGGAAACACCTGCGCGATCTCTTCGATGGTGTTGGCAACAAAGCTGCGCTTTTCCCCGTGCACAATGTCAAACCACGCATTGTGCTGGATGGGTTTCGTGCCGGAGACGGGATAGGCCTGCGGATGGCTGCTGAAGGCCCGGCGCGCCAACCCTGCGGTCATGTCCACGGTCATGACTGTGAACAGGATGTGACCGGGCGTGATGTGTGACAAGTTCTGGAGGGCCTTCCAGACACCATCAGATGTACTTGCTTTGGAAATGGCAGTTGAAAACTGCTGAAATTCAGGATGCATCGTCGCACTATACTGCTTGTACTTCGTTGCGACGACTGGAAACTGGCAGCGCCTTCAATTCCTAACCGGCCGGCGATTGGCCAGCAGCGTGTGTAGCGAGGCCCGGATGCACTGCACGGCCAGATCTGCCTGGCTTAGGCCACCCGCCATATTGATGAAGCCATGAATCATGTCGGGAAATGAGACTTTCTTGACGGGAACTTTGGCTTGGCGCAGGCGCTCAACATAAGCACTTGCCTCATCACGCAAGATATCGAAGCCAGCATTGAGAATAACCGCCGGCGCAACCCCTGAAACATCAGGGGTAAGCAGCGGTGAAATGCGCCAGTCGCGCCGATTGTGGCCAGCCGCATAGTTAGCAATGTACCAGTCATAAACCTCGCTGGTCAGCAAGTAGCCCTGTCCAAAAAGCATGTGAGATGGAAGGGAGTTCGTCAAGTCAAGGCAGGGATAGATCAAGACCTGCGCTAGAAACTTGCGCCCCAGCTTGCCGTTACGGTTCAACAATGCAAGAACGGCTGCAAGATTTGCGCCAGCTGAGTCTCCGATCAGGCCGATGCGCTCCGGGTTGAACCCAAGCGCCACTGCATTTTCAAACACGAACCGGCAGGCGTGGTCGGCATCCTGCAGTGCGGCCGGATAGGGATGTTCAGGTGCGAGCCTGTAATCCACGAAAATGATGTTTGCCTTGAGATGGGTGCAAAGCCGACGACACAGGGCTTCATAGGTTGCAAGGTCGCCCACGGTCCATCCGCCGCCATGAAGGAACAGGTAGGTGGATGGACTTCCAGCCCCCACACCAGGCGGCCGGAACAGGGTGAGGTGCGGACCATCTGGGCCTGCCGTGCCAAGTTGGTCGACTGAAGCCACTGGAAGCTTTGGCCCGAACAATGGCCGACGGGACTCCGCATAATGTTGACGCACGCTTCCGGCTGATACGCCCGGCGGCGGCAGCACCGCGCTCAGGCTGTGGATGATCTGGCTGGCCTGTTTGTCCAGTCGCTGGGGTTCATCATGGGCGAGTGAGAGCATGGGCCGTGATCCCTGGGTTTGCAGCATGCCTGCTGCATGGCGGGCATCACAGCAATTGAGAAGAACTGTCATCACGCCATCGAATTCCTCACATGCGGGCCAGAACGCTTGCTGTTACATTGATGCTCATGCGGATCGTTTCCCATCCGCGTCGTACATCCTCCTCAGACTGGGCCGCTCGCAAGAGTGGCCCATCTTTTTCTCGGCATGTGTGCAATAAATACATATTTACTCTACCAATATAGTATAGTAATAGAGCCGCATGAAACGACAATTGCCACCCCTTAACGCCTTGCGCGCCTTTGAAAGTGCCGCGCGCCACCTCAGCATCACCCTGGCAGCAGAAGAGCTGCACGTGACGCCGGCCGCCATCAGCCATCAGATCCGCCTGTTCGAAAGCCACATCGGCTTGCCGGTCTTCGCTCGCAACGGGCGTGGCCTGGTGCTGACGGATGCCGGCATGGCGGGCCTCAAGCACCTCCAGCAGGGCTTCTTGAGTTTCTCTGCCGCCATGGATGCCATCGACTCCCTCGGGGAAACGGGCCTTCTCACCATCAGCGTAGCGCCCTCATTTGCGGCCAAGTGGCTTCTGCCGTGCCTGCACCTCTTTCAGGAGCGTCACCCCGATATTGATGTGCATGTTTCAGCCTCCATGCAGCTTGTGGATTTTTCGCGTGATGGCGTTGACCTTGCCATCCGCTATGGGGCCGGCAACTACAACGAGCTGTCCTATGAAAAACTGTTGCCGGAAGCCGTTTTTCCGGTGTGCAGCCCCGCTTATCTTCTCGCCAATGGACCGTTGCACCAGGCGAGCGATCTTGGTGGCCGCACCCTGCTGCACGATGACAGCCCTGACAATGATCCGTCCTGCCCCAACTGGGAAATGTGGCTTCGTGCCTCGGGCGCCCCGTTCGTTGATGCATCGCGCGGACCCCGTTTCAACCAGGCAAGCCTGGTGCTCGAAGCTGCGATCCTTGGCCGCGGCATCGCGCTTGCAAAATCAACCCTTGCAGCAGCAGACATCGCATCCCGCCGCCTGGTCGCCCCTTTCGCGGCAACCCACCCGATCGACTTTGCCTATTACATTGTAGCGCCCAAACCCAAGTTTAACCTGCCCAAGGTTTCCCAGTTCCGTGACTGGTTGCGGGAGCAAGCCTCCACCCGCCTAAGTGAAAGGGCGGTTGCATGACGTGGTTCACGCGCTTCCTTGACCTTTCGCGGGAACAGCTTTTGCCTCCCTTCCGAGTGGCGCAGGCAGACAATGCGGTCTCCTCGCCTTCTCGATCAGCTCAACATCTGCTTTCGCCTGCTGTACTGGAAAGCGCGCGGCACGAATTTCTCCTGCCGGAGCTGCTCGGCGAAGATGTTATCAAGACCAAAAGACGTCCCGAGCGGTGAAGCGCAAGCGCTGAAAATATCAAGCGGCGAATTACGGTCACCGTGTCGGACTGCACACCATAAGTGAGACAAGGCAATTCAGTAATAGTGGTCATCTTGGTGCAGTTGACTTGGATTTATTTAGCGTGAAGGCTTGTTCAAATTCAAGCGGCGGGCAGTACCCAAGGGCAGAATGCTGCCGATCACTGTTGTAAATGTTGGCGATTAAGTCATCGATGGGTGTGCGTGCATCGCTGATGGTCTTGAAGGACAGCGGGTTCAGCTGTTCGGTCTTGAGCGCCTTTTGGAAACTCTCGGCCTTGGCGATGTCGACTGCGTTGCTGGGCCGCGACATGGAGACGGCGATGTCATGGTCAGCGAGGTGCTACCTGCAGTCGTTTGGCGCGAATTGGATGCCACGATCGGAGAGATGGATGAGGCTGCCCTTCGGCGGTCTGCGGATGTCGAGGGCCCGATCGGCTTTGGTGTTCAGCAAATCCACCTATCAGTACTAATCCACCGACAACGCACCTGTCACCTTCTCAGCGAATAATTCCTGCAATTATGCAACAAAGGCCAAAGCGCAGGGTGAAGGCGAAACTGCGGCGAGATTTTTGCCCGGCTTCCGCGCCGAACGAGACCTGGGCAATAGATTGCGTGCATGGCCAGCTGGTTTTGAGGAACAAGATCAGAGTTTTGGCGGTTGTTGATACCCTCTCGAAGTTTTCGCCTCTCATTGATCCAAGATTCAACTATCGCGCCGATGATATCTCTGGAAAGGGTTTGCGGAGAATTCGCCTACCCCAAGACCATCTGCGTTGATCATGATCGCGAGTTTGTCTCCCGTGACCTCGATCTCTGAGCCGACACGCACGGTGTCATTCTTGACTTCTCCCGGCCTGGCAAGCCTACGGACAATGCCTTCATCGAAGCCTTCAACAGCAAGGTCAGGAGCGAACGCCTGAACGCGCATTGGTTCATGAGCCTTGACGATGCGCGTTCAAAGTTGGAGGATTGGCGCAGGTACTACAACGAAGAAAGTCCGCATAGCAGGATCGGGCAAAGAGCCTCGATTCTGCTGCACAACGCCGGTGGCGCATCCGGTCCGCCCCTGGTGAAAGAGGCCGAAAACTCTGGTCTCAGGTGCTTCAGCGTTTGTGAAGGGAGCAGAAGCCGTCGGACTCTATTCATTGTGGTTCATTTTGCAGGGCTCAGATCACCCCATAGAACGGCAGAATAAATTTCCCTTAAAGGGTTGTTTTTGCCGACCCACTCAACGAGTGCGGGAGTTATCCACAACTTAATGTGTAGAAGGGTTGACTCCATTATACTTCTCGTAAAGCCTAAGCGCGCTTTGGGAGGCGTGCATGAATTCCAAACCTGAGTCGGACGTTCATTCGGTTTGTCAAAAGAAGAAGGCCCGAACAGTGGGTAAGCTTCTCTTAACTATGCTCGGTTTCGCAATTTTGTCTCTGGCCGCGCAGCTGGGTGTCAGGGACGCCCACGCGGGTGGGGGGTACTGGATATCGGTCAACGGCGATTCTTCAATCCACTATCCCGGCAACAACTACGGAGTTGGTGCCGCGATCGCAAAGGCGGCTCTAGATGCCAACTACTCCGGCCACTCCCCAGCGACAGGGATTTCCATAACGGGCAAAAGTGTTACATTTGATAGTTACGGCAATAACTTCTCCTGCCAACAATATCCCGGGGCACAGTTCATTTGTTGGGCAACCGCGCTCTATTATTGTGAACTCGATAGCATCGTGGATGCTGAGGGTTGGTGTTATCCAAACTTCAACAAGCAACCTAACAAGGGAAGCTGTGCTCAGGCTGGCGATCCCGTCGAAATCGCCACGGGCAGATTGGTTGAAAGCTTCACGGATTGGCGCTCGGGTGGAGAATCTCCGCTGGAATTCCGGCGAATGTATTCGAGCAGCTATCAAACGATGTTTCTGCCATCGAGATCACGTTTCGGCATCGGCTGGCGAAGCAACTTTGATTCCAGAGCTTCGTACAAACTTTCATTTGGCGTGGCCTCGCCAAGTGCCGCTGCGGAAGGCGATCTGGTTCATATTGTGATGCCCAACTACAATGAATTTTCCTTCCGGAAAACGAGTGGCGCTTGGAAACTGGTTGTTCCGAGAAATGTCGGGAGTTCTGTGTTTTGGGATCAGTTCAGGACGGACTTGAATGTGCAACTCGTGTCCTCCGGACCAGGAGTTGAACTAAA
>CALMEZ010000194.1 GCA_937864985.1 uncultured Alphaproteobacteria bacterium | reverse complement strand
CGGGTCAGGCTGAACGAGGAAGTGCTCACCACCCCCGCCACTGTCCTGCCGAACCTCAAAGGGGTGACCGTCGACGGCCAGCCGGTAAAGGCCGCCGAGCCTGCCCGCCTGTTCCTGTTCCACAAGCCTGCGGGCCTGATCACGGCGGAGCGTGACCCGAGCGGTCGCCCCACCATCTACACCGCGCTCCGCAACGCCCTCCCCCCCGGCACCCCCCGGCTGATGCCGGTCGGCCGGCTCGACCTCAATACCGAGGGGCTGCTGCTGCTGACCAACGATGGCGAGCTGAAGCGCGCGCTCGAACTGCCCGCCAGCGGCGTGCCGCGCACCTACCGCGCGCGCACTTTCGGCGACATCACCCAGAACCAGCTCGAGGATCTGATCGAGGGGGTGACCATCGAGGGCGTCCACTACGGCAAGATCGACGCCAACATGGAACGCCGCACCGGGCGCAACCAGTGGATCGAAGTGACGCTGACCGAGGGCAAGAACCGCGAAGTGCGCCGCGTGCTCGAAGCGATCGGGCTGAAAGTGAACCGCCTCATCCGCGTTGCCTATGGTCCGTTCGAACTTGGCAAACTAGAGCCCGGCGAAGCGGAGGAAATCCCGCGCGGCATCGTGCGCGACGTTGAGGTTCAGACGCGTACGAAATCCAAGCCCGCTTCGTGACGCTCGCCACCGAGCCAGCTCGGCACGGCGGGAATGTTTTGCGGGAAGAAATGGTTCAGATCTTCCCACGCCATCACGAAGCCCGCGAGCACGATCACGACGATGCCGACGATCGCGATCCAGCGGTGCTCGTCGACGATCTTGGCGATGAATGACGCCGCAACGCCCATCAGCAGCGCGGCATTGGCCACCGCGGTAAAGGACGCAGAAGGGAACTGCATTCCCAAGCCATAGTTGGTGGATAGCCCGGAGCGTCACCACAGGCACGGGCTGCGATGCTGTCAGTTGCCATGCCATGATGGTCTTTCTTTTCTATGATCGCAGTGGAGTAGATGTGTCACGGCTAGCGCATTTCGATAAATGTTATTCTGTTAGTTTGACGACTAAAGCCGCCTGCTCGATATGATTCGCGACGCTATAGCACGGCATATAAGTTCAACCAAGCCAAACGTTAAGAAGGTAAATATGAGGAATGATATTGGATGGAAAATGGACTCTATTACCGCTTGTATAAAGTATATTAAAACTATCGCTGATGAAATTGACAATGAGATGATTTCTAATTTATTAGCGACCTTAGCACGTCGTAATGAAATCTCTCGAAGCGCTATGGGAGAAAAGAGCTCATCATTATAAGTCGCTATTTGACCAAGTTGTTCATCTGTCTTAATCGCAAAATCAGACTCATACATACTTCTAATTTGCGGAGAAATATACCTGTGATAGATTGAACTCGGAAATTCAGCAGCCGGATCCGCGTATTGCTTCCAAAGGTCTGAGGCTTCGTCAAGAGGTAGCTTTCCCATCAATACGAGAAGATTCTCATATTGTCTATCCCAATATTTTTCATCAGACCAGCCATACTTCCAAGCGAATGACTTCAGTGCCTGGATATATTCTGTGGCGACGCGGGGGTCGGCGTGTTCAGTGACACCATTATCATCAGTACTCATCGAACCTCACTAGGGAACGATCTGCGACGGCACAGTATACAAGAAGTAGAGTTGAATCGCGATGCGTGTGCTTCCAGAACGGCTATCTAATCGTCCAAGACGCCGTACCAGTTCCCCCAACGCCGGTGGCTCCTGGTCTGCTCCGCGAGCATCTACCGCGCACATGCAGCCTCCAACCTCATAACGTTCGCTTGTGGAGGCTCCGCCGCCTACCTTCTGGCTGGTCAAGCGAGAGCCTGCTCACGGGGAGACAAACGCAGACAACTCCCTCGACATCGTCTTCTGCGAAACGCAGAGCGATGATCTCGCTGCGTCGGCAGCCTATGAGGGCAATTACCCGGATCATGTCTGCGGCAGTTTCGTATTGTCCGTCGTCGACCGCCTTCCGCGGATTATCGCCGAGCATGCGATACTCCTGCCCGCTCATCTACCACAGTTGGTTACCACTATGCATTCCAGACCGTCGGTTCGTCAGGCTCGACAACCGATCACTGGCTAGTTTTTGAGATCCTAGTCTCTAGCTCTGGGCCTTGCCCTCAGCCGGAACGACCGAAACAAAGCCTGATCTGACTGCAGATTTTTGTTCTGCATGCTCGGCTCTCGTAGATTGTCCGAGAAAATGGGCAAGCGCCGACTTCCTGGAATCCCGATCGAGTGCATACGCGGTGTGGGTGAAGGCGAGGCCATCTAAAAGGCCCTGAATGTAGCCAGCGATGCTATCAGCCGCCATGATGAGCGCGGTGTCCACAGTGTGGATGTAGCGGCTGGTAATCGACCCGCGTGAATGACCGACCAGGGCGGCGATCGTCGCTTCGGTGAATCCAAGGTCGTTGGCGATGCTCGCAAAGCTGTGTCGCAGAACGTGCGGCGTGATGTCGGCCAAGTCACTGTCCTTAAGCAGCTTCGTCCACTGTCTCGGGAAGCTCCCGAAAGGGGTGCCATCCTCCCAGCCGGGGAAGACATAATCGTCAGCATCCTGTTCCTCGTCGCGGCGTCCCTCGAGGTATTCCAGGACCGGCAGGCCGATGGGACGCACTGATGCTCCCTCCTTGCTGTCCGCGAGGCGCAGACAACTCCCCACGATATCGATCTCGCCGCACCGGAGACTGATGACTTCGCTGCGGCGGCAACCCGTCAGAGCGATTACCCGGATCATCTCAGCGGTGGTCTCGTACTGTCTGTCCTCGATCGCTTTCCGCAGGATATCGCCGAGCGTGCGGTATTCCTGTTCGCTGAGGCGCCGGGCGTTGATCTGGTCCTTCGGCTTACGCACACCATGCACGGGGTTCTGCTCGACGATGCCGAGTTCCACCGCATAGGTCAGAATACCGCCGAAGAGTCCTATCGTCCGGGCTGCCGTGCCGGCTCCGCCACGTACGATAGCGCGCCCGCGGAGCTTGTCTGTCTTGACGCTTGCGCGGGTCTTGCCCGCCATGATGTCCTTCATAGCTTGGGTGATGTCGGACTTGGCCAAATCCCGCACCCGTCGATTGCCGAGCAGAGGAACTATGTGGCGCTCGATGCGCCCGACATCGGTCGAGATCGTCGTGGCCTTCTTAGGCCGCCCTCGCTTACCGAGCACAAGCCCGTTCCTCAGATCTTCGAGATAGCGGGTGCAGAGTTCTTTAACCGTGATCGCTTCGCGATCCAGCTTGCGCTCCTCGGCAGGGTTGCCGCCTCGTGCGACCTGGCCGAGCAGGACTTTAGCCTCACGCCTGGCTTCCTCGGGAGTCCAAACGCCATGCAGCCCGATCGTGTAGCGACGCGAGCGGCCTGCAGCGCGATACTGCACTACATAGCTTCGCTTCCCCGAAGCGAAGACGCGCAACCCGAAACCGGGCAACTCCTCATCCCAAATGATATAGTCCGCTGAACGAATTTCAGTGGTATCGACAGTTCGTTTGGTCAACTTCGGCATGTGTGGGCGTCTCCTTGAAAGGTTCCGCGCGTAAGCAAAGCGTAAGCACGGCAGGGTAGGGGTTTGGCCGCCCTGTCGTATCCTCGGCGCTTGTCGAATTCAAATTTGTTTTGTGATTTCAGTGGCATAGCGCGCAATCGGATAGAAATGGATAGTTTCGGCGAAACCGATTATCCATTCTCCGAAGGCAGAGGTCACAGGTTCGAATCCTGTCGGGTGCGCCACTAAATCATTGAAATTGTTATGTTTTAATTTCCGCGTTCCGCGCAAAGTGGCGCGAGGTACGCAGATTGTACACATAACGCCCAAATTGCCCCCGATTTCGGTGGGTGTTGCGCCATGAGTATCCAGGCCGTGGCATGGGCGATCTCGCAGCGCGTGGGATCACCGACAGGCAAGGCTTTGCTCATCTGCCTTGCAAACTACGCGAACGAAAAGGGCGAGTGCTGGCCTTCGCAGACAACGATTGCGCGGGAAGCAGAACTTGGTGAGCGGGCAACGCGCGACTGGCTGCAGAAACTTGAGGCGCAAGGGCTGATCACCCGCACCCGCCGAAACAGGCGTGACGGCTCGCGGACGTCTGACCTCTTCCAGTTGGCTATTGCTGCCAAGGTCGAGGTGGCAGCGAGCCAACCGGCGAAATCTGCCGGTAGGAAAAGCCAAGCGGCAAATCCTGCCGGTAGGCCCGGCACCAGACGCCGGGGGGTCCGGCATCAGGTGCCGGGCAATGAACCGTCACTTGATCCATCATCTGAATCCTCCTCCCTACCCTCCAAAGGTCCTGCCAAAGAACCGGTAGGGAGGAAGGGGGATTTCAATCAGTTTTGGGAGGAGTGGCCGGAACAGGAGCGGCCGGAGTTCAGGGGAGCCGCTGAGGCGACCTTTGCCAAACTCTCAGCGAGTGACCAACGGGCCTCAGTGACCCATGCAGCAGCGTTTCGGAAGAACGCCAAGCAGCAGGGCAGCGTTGGCTTGATGATCCCGTATCTGAAGAAGCGGGAGTTTCTCAATTTCGCAGGCGGACCAAAGCTGACCAGTGAAGGTCGCTTCGAGATCAAGCCGGAGTGCAAGGAATGGCAGCCGTGGCTCGATCACATGGCCGCGACGGTTTCGCGAGATGCAGGTGAACGTGTCAGGGCTCAGGGGTTTCTGCTGACGCAAACGAGACTGCCGCCGGGCATTGAAAATGCCCCTATGAGGGCGCGCGAAGCGCGCCCGAACCTGGTTTGAAAATCTGGTCTTGTGGAGTTTCCGATGAGCCGTTGTGAGTATTTGTTTTCTGACAAGATAGCAGATGTGTGTACACATCTGCGGGCCGCATCCGCGTCCAAAAGTGCAGGCCGTCATCCCAACGGCCTGCTTGCGAAGACGAGGCGGTAGCATGTCACGCCATGGCAAAAAACAAATCCACCTCTTCCTGGCCGACGTCGACCAGGCCATCCTCATTGAACTTGAAAACAGGTTCGGGCTCAATCGCAGTGAAATCATCCGCCGCCTAGTTCGCGCCGCCCACGGCCATGGGCCGATGCTCACGGCGGAAGACTCGCAGACCATCATTCAATTGAGTCATCAGCTGCGAAGGCTCGGGGCTAATCTGTACAATCTGTTGTGCGCGCTGAGAGACGGCTTCGCGGTGAGCGATGAGGAAGGCGCAGAGATGTGGCATGGTCTGTATCAGCATCTTTTGATGGTGGACGAGGAGATCAACAAAATGGCTATGAGCCATGGCTTGTGGTTGAGGCGGACGGCGAGGCTTGAGGATCTCAGGACTGACCTGGAAGAGACAAATTCCGAGGTCACGTCAGCGGTCACAACATCTGGCAACGACGACAGCGCCTAATCAGTCGCGGCCATTATCGGCATAACTCTGCACCCGTAGCTCAGCTGGATAGAGCGCCACCATCCGAAGGTGGAGGCCACACGTTCGAACCGTGTCGGGTGCGCCAGTTGAAGTTTACCACGCAACGTCTCCCTGTTCTTGGTTACAGGTTGGTCACGTCTGAACTACGTCTTGCGCCACGCCTGCCGCGCTCAGCTCTGCTGTTGCGCCGAGAAGAAAGCTTCTGATGTGTTCAGCCCGCGTGGCAACGATGATGCCGTCCTTCGAAGACCAGCCCCAAGCCACGCCTGCGACCTGCGCTAACTCAGGTGTCCACTTGATACCTTTGGCTTTCGCTTCTACGAAGCCGGTGTTCCAGACTGCCGAACCGCTGAGCCCAGGAGGCTTGGGCAAACCCTCATTGCTGACGACGCTAGTTGCGAGATCAGGCAGATAGTCCAAGCCAAAGTGAAACCGACTATCCCATTGCTCAATTTTGGGCAATTCTACCTCGCGCGAGAGACTCACAGTCGCTTTGCTAAGGAGAGTAGCGAAATGAAAGCCCGTGTTATCACCGGCAAAGCCCGCCAACGCGAATACTTCGGTTGGCGTCGGCGTGTGCGCCAGTGCGATCTGGTCAATCTGGATCACCTTGGAAGCGTGGTGGACCGTTGTCCAGGCGGTGTCACTCACTGGCAGCAGGGCAAGGTCCCAAGGCCATCCTTGCTCGACATGATTGCCTTGGACCCGGAACAGTTTGTCCTGATTTGCAAGCTGAAACCCGAGAAACGTCCCTGAGTGACGGATCGTGGCTACATGTTCATTCGTCAGAATATACTTGGCGCCATCGACTTCGATGAAGGACCCGCTCCCCCAACCTTTCCCGTGATCGCCCAACTCTTTGAATACTGGCGTTCGATACTGCGCCAGGTATGTCGTCATGCTCCGAGTGAGATCGGGCATAGCGGCATCCCACTGATCTTTGGTGAATAGGAGGTCAGCCTCGGTAGGTGCGTCTTGCTCGTCAGCCATGCCTTGAATACTGCAATAACTCGACCAAATCGACAATTGCCATATCGTCGCCGCAAGGCTGTCTTAGAGTTCATAAAGGCCTCGCTGTCCCGTAATAGTGCTCAGTTACATCCTGGCAGGTGCGCTAAAATTCCTCCATATCGAGATGAAACGGGGCACGCCGGCCACTCTCGACCCTAATTCGACCCTTGGAAACCCGGTCCTGCACTAGCTGTTCTTAGCTCAACATCGACAGTGACATATCGGTGTCCGGTTTTATCAATTTCGGTGCGCCATTTCACTTGAAGATACGCAGTGTCTGAAGCGCACCAACCGATACATTTATGATTAGAAGTTGCATGAAATCGTCAAAGTAGACATTATGGACACAATCTGAACGGGGTATCGCAATGAAAACCATGTCTGCGCGAGATGCGAAGAACGCTTTCGGTCTCCTGTTGGATACGGCGCGCGCTGAACCAGTTTCTGTTGAAAAGCACGGGCGGCCAGTAGTTGTCGTCCTTAGCGTTGAGGAATTTGAGCGGATGAGGGGGCATGTTTTCGGACCGCCTCCACGTAAGTCTGACAAAGTTGGACGTTTAGGGCAGTGGAAAAATGAAAAATGATAGCCGGGGGTCGCCCCATGAAAAAGTCAGGCAACATTCCATGACCGTTGCGCGGCGCGGTACGTGTAGCTCGACAGGAAATTGAATGCCGCGCCGTCGCAAGCCCTATCCCCTAGTTGATGTCTTCGCTGGTCCGGGAGGACTGGGCGAAGGATTCACTTCGCTTGCTGGTGAACACGATGAACAGGTCTTTCATGGGGTGTTGGCAATCGAACGTGACGAATTCTCACATCGAACGCTTCTTCTTCGCCACTTCCTCCGATGTTTTCCGGGTGGAGAATACCCTGACGAATACTACAGCTATTTGAAAGGCGAGATTGCCACCGAAGACTTGTACCGCACCTATAGATCCAAATTTGCTGAGGCTGCGAAAAGTGCACTTCGCATTTCGCTCGGTCCCGACTCTCACTCTGCTGTGCGCCGCGTCATCAACAAGCGGCTTGCAGGCACGAAAAAGTGGGCTCTTGTAGGCGGGCCACCTTGCCAAGCGTACTCATTGGCCGGGCGCTCCCGGATGATGGGGCAGCCTGGTTTCGAAGAGGACGAGAGACATTTTCTCTACAAGGAATATCTGAAGATCATTGTCGATCACGCTCCACCTGTCTTCGTAATGGAGAACGTGAAGGGTCTTTTGTCTGCGACTGTGAATGGCACCCCGGTCATCAACCGCATCTTGAGTGACCTCCAGCATCCCCGCGCTGCGCTGCGTGGCGGGGAAAACGGACTTAGTTACAAACTTTACTCTCTGGCAGAAGTCGAAATGCCGGAACGCGCCACTGACCCAAAATTGTTTTTGGTGAGGGCCGAGGATTACGGTGTTCCGCAGGCGCGCCACAGGATGTTCATCGTCGGCATTAGAAGTGATCTGAAAACCCGGCCGGGACTTCTGCGTCCGCATAAGAGTCCCACTGTCAGAGAAACGATTGGCAATATGCCAGTCATTAGAAGCGGGCTTTCCAAAAGCGACGACTCGCCCCTGCTCTGGTACAAGGAGGTCGAACGTCTCTCAGCAATAGACATTGCCGGCCAGTTGAACGGCGCGTCCTACAATAAGGCTGTAACAAGCGACATAAAGCTTCGGCTGCGTTCGGCAAAAAACATCCCTGAAGAGCGATTCTCAAGGACTTACCCTGGAAAGATTGCAGGCAGGCATGGGGCGCTGAACAGTCTTCACGATGCCCGGCTAGACGTTTTGACCGGCCATGAATCTCGCAGCCATATGGCGTCCGATCTCCGTCGCTACTGGTACGCAGCCGTTTTTGCGAATATCACGGGCCGCAGCCCCAAGCTGTCGGACTTCCCGCGTGCGCTGCTCCCGGCGCACCAGAATGTCGAGCTCGGGCGCACTGGTAAAATGTTTTCGGACCGATTCAGAGTTCAATTGGCCGATGAGGTATCAACCACAATCACATCTCACATATCCAAGGACGGCCACTACTTCATCCATTACGATCCGGTCCAGTGTCGTAGCCTCACGGTCCGCGAAGCAGCGCGCCTTCAGACATTTCCAGACAACTACAATTTCGAAGGACCGCGCACGTCTCAGTATCATCAGGTCGGCAATGCCGTTCCACCATATCTTGCCCGCCAGATCGCGGCGCTGATCGCAGAGGTGCTCGATTCCATGAAAGGCGAGCCGTGATGGTGGATACAATTACTGCCGAGCATCGAAGCTGGAATATGTCGCGCATCAAAGGCGTCGATACAGGCCCCGAGCGTCATCTCCGTTCGCTTCTTCACGGCGCGGGATACCGGTTCCGCCTGCATAAGAAAAACCTTCCGGGACGGCCCGATGTTGTGCTTCCGCGATACCGCACCGTGATCTTCGTGCATGGATGCTACTGGCATCGCCATCCCGGTTGCCGCTATGCCACCACGCCTTCGACAAGGACCAGTTTCTGGACCGACAAGTTCGCAGCTACCGTCGAGCGGGACGCACGCAAGGCAGGTGAGCTGACCGCCGCCGGTTGGCGGGTGATCACTGTCTGGGAATGTGAACTTGAGAGGGACCCCGACGGCACGCTTGCGGGGATCATACAACAGCTGGAAGGAGAGTGGTAATGGCCAGACCGCATCCGCTCCCACCGAGCGCATCTTCGTTGTCAGCCTCCATGCGGGACCTTGGCTACTCTCTGGAGACGGCCGTTGCTGATATTGTCGATAACAGCATTTCGGCGGAGGCCACCGAGATTGCCATCTTCTGCAATCTGAGCCTGCAGGCGCCGACGCTCGTTATCATCGACAATGGGCGCGGCATGGACAGCGACACAATCGTCGCGGCCATGCGGCATGGCGCCGCCAATCCGCGCACTCCCCGGTCGCCGCGTGACCTCGGAAGATTTGGTCTTGGGCTCAAGACCGCGTCCTTCTCGCAGTGCCGCCGTCTGACAGTGGTCAGCGCTCAGAACGGGGTACAGTGCGGCGCCGAGTGGGACCTCGATCTGATCGACCAGAAGGATGACTGGATACTGTCGATTCTTGATGAAGAGGATATCGAAGCGCTCCCCTTCTTGGATCAGCTGGGAGAGAACGGCACTATCGTCGTCTGGCGCCAGCTCGACCGGTTGTTTGAAGACGAGACAAGCCAGAAGCGCGATGAGATTGTCAACGAGAAGCTGGACGTCCTCGAAAAGCATCTCTCTCTGGTTTTTCACCGCTTCTTATCCGGCGAGCTCAAAGGGCGCAGGAAGATTGCCATCCGGATCAACGGACATCCTGTCGAGCCCTTTGATCCGTTCTGCCGCAAGAGCGGTTCTGAAATGCTGCCGGAGGATATCGTTCGTATCGGTTCTGACTCTGTCCATATGCAGCCCTACATTCTACCGCATCACAGCCGCCTGTCGGCGAAGGACTACGATTACTATCAAAACCGCAGCGACTTCATTTCCAACCAGGGTGCTTACATTTACCGTAACGGGCGCCTGATGACCTGGGGCGACTGGTTCCGCCTGATTCCCAAAGGTGAGGCGACGAAGCTGGCTCGCGTGCAGATCGATTTTCCCAGCACACTTGATGAGATGTGGACGATTGATATTAAGAAGTCGCGCGCGCGGCCTCCCCACGCAGTGCGCGAGCGACTGCGGCAGATCATTCCCCGGATTACCGGGCGCAGCACTAACGTTCACAGAGGGCGCGGACAAAAGCTGTTCGAGGATGTTCAGGCACCCATATGGGAGCGCTACGCCGACCAGGGCGGCATAAGATACAGCCTCAATCTCAATCATCCCCTAGTGCGCGCCTTATCGACCCGGCTCGACGAGGACGGCACGCGCGCCCTTCGTCTGATGCTGGACTCGGTCGGGCACGCTCTACCCATCGAGATGATCTATTCGGATTACTCGACGCAGCCCCGGGACGTACGCAATACATCGGCAAGTGATGACGAGCTTAGAGCCCGACTTCGTGAGCTTAGATTGATACTGTTCGGAGAAACTGTCCCTGAACCGGCGGAGTTTATGAATATCATCCGCTCTACGCGTATGTTCGAACACAAAATGGAACTGGTGCAACAGTTTATTGGGGAAGAATTTGCATGACCCACGCGGGGCCGGACAGCGAGAAACGACTCATCAGTGCGCTCATATCGGTTCTGGCCAGCCGCGACCCGGCGCCAACCAAAGCCGAGGTGGAGCAGACGGCTAGGACGCTGGCCCCGATGGTCCCGTACACCGGTGATCTGGAAAACGCTATCCTCCAGACAACCATTGCCATCGACACCCGAATGGGGCGCGGCGTCTCGATCATCGATCATGATGCACCGCACGATGATCAATGGCTGCACCGGCGAGAGATCAAATGGACTTACACCGACGCTTATGAAGCCTTCCTCAAGCAGGAGGGTTGGGCGGCGCCTGTGGTGCAATCGCTCAGTGACACGGGCGGCCGGATTCTCGGGCACCTGCAGGACCCTTTAAGCGAGGGCTCATGGGACCGCCGCGGCCTTGTTATCGGGCACGTTCAGTCGGGGAAGACCGCCAACTACATGGGCGTTGTCGCGAAGGCTGCAGACGCCGGATACAAGTTCATCATCGTCATCGCCGGTATCCATAACAACCTGCGCAAACAGACTCAGGAGCGCATAGACGAAGGCTTTATCGGGCGCTCCAGCGATCCGGACAACCGCGTCAACATCGGTGTGGGAACCTTCACGCCGAACTACCCGCATCCGGCCACGCTCACTAACGTCTATGGGGACTTCAACAAGATCACGGCGGGAAAAAGCGGCTGGAAGCTGAACGACTTCAGCAAGCCGATCATCCTGGTGATAAAAAAGAATGTCTCAACGCTCAAAGAGCTGCACAAATGGCTAAGCGATCTCAACTCGCAGAACGGCCTGATATCCGACGTGCCGATGTTGATGATCGATGACGAGGCCGACAACGCCTCCATCAATACCAACAAGCCGGACCTCAATCCCACCCAGACTAACGCCTGGTTAAGAAAGATACTGAGCCTTTTTGCAAAGTCCTGCTACGTTGGTTACACCGCAACGCCTTTCGCGAACATTTTCATTAACCCCGACGCCTACGACGATAAGGCTCGTGCTGAACTGTTTCCCCGGGATTTCATATACTCCCTTGATGCCCCGAATACGTATTTCGGACCCGACAAGGTTTTCCTCAACGAGGATAGCAGCATTCGGATCACGAAACCCATTCTGGACTGCGAAAACTACATCCCAGAATCTCATAAGAACGGGGCACCGATCGCTGATCTTCCCCCCAGCCTCTACGGGGCTATCAATCAGTTCATCGTCGCGCGGGCCATTCGGAACTATCGCGGTCAGGAGAACAAGCACTGCTCAATGATGATCAATGTGTCGCGTTTTGTAAGTGTGCAGAAAGCCGTGCGCGACATCATAAGCGTCTACGAGAAGAGGCTCCGTGAAGCAGTCAAGGCAAACTACGCCATGCCCGAGGAGATTTCATCGAAGAACGCTTACATGATGGCTCTCCGCGACGCTTTCGAAGCCGAGTTCAACAATTGCGGCGTTACCTGGGCGGAAGTGAAATCCAAGCTGTTCACGGTCTTCGACACCCTGCGACTTTTTGTGGTCAACAGCAAATCCGACGAAGCGCTCGATTACAGAAAATATGAGCGCGACGGTCATGGGCTGACGGCGATAGCAGTCGGTGGTCTCAGCCTTTCCCGTGGTCTGACAATTGAGGGCCTTTGCATCAGCTATATGTATCGCAACACCAAGATGTACGACACGCTGATGCAGATGGGTCGATGGTTTGGCTACCGGCCTGGTTACGAGGATTTGTGCCGCGTCTATCTCTCGCCGGACTCAATAGACTGGTACGGGCATATCGCGGAAAAGTCTGAGGAACTGCGTCAGCAGATCAGACGGATGCGTCAGGACAAACTGACGCCTCGCCAGTTCGGCCTGTATGTGGAAGCGCATCCTGATCGACTGCTGATCACGGCTGCGAACAAGATGCGGAGCGGTACTGCCGTCACCTTCCAGCAGAGTTACAGTGGCCGGCTCCTTGAAACTTACGTAGTTCCTGACGATGCCACCATCAACCAGACAAATGAGGATTTGATCGGGAACTTCTGGAAGACTGGATTCGGCGGGGTAGTGAAGCCGACCAAGAAGGGCTGGTGGATTGAAAATGTCGACGTGCGTGTCATTGATAGCTTTCTATCAAGTTTCCATACCGTTGGTGTTTCAACCGACATAAAAGCCGGGGCTTTGGCTTACCTTCGGGAAACGGCGGACAAGCAGCCGTACGGTGATGTGCTTCTGATCTCTGTAGAGGGCTCGGGAGATGATGAAGCCGGGTATCGCCTTGGCGCACAGGAGCGTTCGAGCGCAAAGAAGGAATCTCCTGATGCCAAAGTGTGGGCTCTCAGCAAGAACCGCGTGGCCAGCAGGGGTGATGAAAGCATCGGCCTTTCTGAGACGCAACTGACTGAAGCCCGTAGGCTTGCCGCGGAATATCACGACAAGGACCCTAAAAAGAGCGAAAAGCCTTCTGACACCCACTATCGCGAGGTCAGAAACAAGCCGCTTCTAATGATTCATGCGCTTGGTCCGGTGGGTTCGGAGAAACCGGCTCTTCGGGTACCGGCTTTCGGCATCAGTTTCCCGTTCGGCGATTATCTGCGGACCATCGACGTGGTCGCCAACAAGGTCTGGATAGACCAGATGCAGAGCGGTACCTCTGACAGTCCGGACGACGAGGATGACTATGATGAGTAGGCTGCTGCCGTGGGACGATATCAGGACTCCGGACTCGGATTACAACGTCCGGCTGATATCGGGTGGCGGTGTTATTCCCGCATTCTGGGGCCGGGATACGGAAGGGCAGTGCCTTTTTCTGGTCAGCCTTGAGGGGGACCACCGCAAAGCCTTTGCAGAGGGACGTACATCAGCTCACGGCATCGATGTGGACCTTCAGAAGGACACAGCGTCCGACAGGCAGAATCTGGTGCTGACTCTTGAGCGGCAGGTCGATGCAGACCTTTTCTGCGCTCTGTGCGAGAGCCTGTTCGAAAGCCTGCGGATTGTGGATAGGTCTGAGACCGCCTTGAGTGTGGCTCTGACGCACATCAAGCGATGGAAAGCATTTCTCGCAGGACGGAACGCACGGCTTCTGTCCTCCGAGGAAATCCGCGGACTGTTCGCTGAGCTGAATTTCCTCACTTCTCTTTGCGACGGACATCTCAGCCAGGCTGACGCGGTATCGGCATGGACCGGCGCCGATCGTGTGCACCAGGATTTTGTGTTTTCGGATCGTGCGGTAGAGGTAAAATCGCTATCAGGCACAGACCGCAGCACTGTCAGAATTTCCTCCGAGGATCAGCTTGAAACCATTCAGGACAGCCTTTTCCTAGTGACCTATCGCCTGCGTGATGTGCCGGACGTCACGCAGGGCCGCTCGTTGAATGAGTTGGTATCCGCCATAGCCGGCACCCTGACAGATGCGGATGCTGTAGAGGAATTCGAACGCAGGCTTGCCGCCTACGGCTATGTGCCTCTCCCCGAGTATGACAGACCTAGACTCCTCGTGGCGGGCATTCAGGGTTATCGAGTGGAGGAGGGTTTTCCAAGGATTATGCGCTCTGGACTTCCAACTGGAATAACGCAGGTGAAGTATCAGATTGACATCGAACAAATGACAGCTTTCGGCTGTCCGTTCGACGATGTCCTAAAGGGGACTTAAATGGAGCAGTCAGCACAGGAGTTTTTTCACGACTTTAGACAGGAGCTTCTGGCGGGCGCAGAGGCAAACAGTAGTTTCCAGCTCTCGGAGTTCATGGAAGCCGTGGCCAGTGAGCTGACCGAAACCGGCTTTGTCGAAGGCTTTGAGTTCTGCCACTACCGCGCCGCTCAGGGGATGCGGGTGGACGGTTACTGGTTCAACGACGAGGGAGCGCTTGATCTGTTTGTAGCGGATTTCGATTGCCGCAACGAACTAGGCTCACTGGCACCGTCAGAGGTGAATGCCGGCTTTGGCAGAGTGGAGAAGTTCTTCGACGCCTGCATTTCGAAGTCTTTCTATCAGAAACTCGAAGTCACCTCGCCGGAGTATGGCCTCGCACGTCAGATTGCCGACCGGAAGTCATTTATCCGGCAGGTCAACCTGCATCTGTTGTCCGAGCGAATGCTCAGCGATCGGATACAGTCGCTTGAAGATGGCGTCGTAGCCGGGGTTCCTGTCACCTACAACATCTGGGATATTTCTCGTCTCCAACGTCAGCGCAGCGCGAAAGGTCACAAAGAGCCGCTCGACATCAATTTTCCGGAAATGTTCGGGGTCGGAATTCCCTGCCTGCCGGCGCACCTTGGTTCGCAGTCCTATCAATCTTACCTTACCGTGATCCCGGCTGACGTCCTGGCGGGCCTCTACGGCAAGTACGGCGCGCGCCTGCTGGAGCAGAATGTGCGATCGTTCCTGCAGGCGAGAGGCAAAGTAAACCAGGGTATCCGGACGACCATCCTTTCCGAGCCGCAGATGTTTTTCGCTTACAACAACGGCATCACAGCTACAGCCCAGGAAGTTGAGATTTCGCCGGGTGATAGTGGCCTGCTGATTACGCGAATTCGTGATCTGCAGATTGTGAACGGCGGCCAGACCACTGCGTCGCTGTTTCATACTAAACGCAAGGACAAAGCGAGCCTCACCAACATATTCGTGCAGATGAAATTATCGGTCATTGATAGCGCGGAAAGCGAGTTGGTCGTGCCGCGTATCTCGGAGTACGCGAACACCCAGAACCGCGTGAATGCCGCCGACTTCTTCTCAAACCACCCCTTCCATATACGCATGGAAACATTCTCGCGACGCCTATGGGCGCCGGCCCAACAGGGCGCACAGCGCGAGAGCAGGTGGTTTTATGAACGCGCGCGCGGTCAGTACGCAGACGCGCAGGCGAAGCTCTCTCCGCCGGAACAGCGCCGCTTCAAGGCTGAGAATCCTAAGCCGCAGATGTTCACCAAGACGGATTTGGCGAAGTTCGAGAACGTCTGGGACGACCATCCCAAATGGGTGAACCTCGGCGCTCAGAAGAACTTTGCGCGTTATGCCGGCCGGATCGGCAAGGAATGGACAAAGTCGCCCGACGCGTTCAATGAGTTCTATTTCCGTCGGGCTATATCACGAGGAATCATATTCAGGGCAACCGAGAAACTTGTTTCCGACCAGTCCTGGTACAATGGCGGCTATCGCGCCAACATCGTTGCCTACGCCATTGCCTCTTTAAATGAGGTCTGCCGACGTCTTAGTAGGTCTGTCGATTTTTCGAAAGTGTGGAGTATTCAGGCTCTCCCACCCACGATTCGTGATGCCTTGGCGATTGCTGCGAAGCACGTCAACGATGATATCGTTCACCCGCCGGCCGGTATCTCAAACATTTCTGAATGGTGTAAGAAGGATCAGTGCTGGACCCGGCTGCAGGGTACCTTGGACAAGCTTGAGGCCGCCCTGCCTGACAGCTTCTTCGATGAACTGCTTTCACTGGAGGAACAGGTCGAGAAACGGAAGGACGCTAAAGTCACTCAGAAGATCGACAATGGAATTGAAGCTCAGAAGAGAATCTTCGAAATTCCCCCTCACCAATGGAAAGCGATTACGCAAGAACTGGGACGTAAACGTGTTCTGACGCCTAAGGAGACAGGCGTACTGCAAATTGCTGCGCAGATGCCCGCGAAAATTCCGACTGAGAAGCAATGTCTTGTTCTCATTGGAGTGCTGGAGAAGGCCAACAGTGAGGGGTTGATTTCCATTGGCGCTGATGAGGAAGATGCCTGACACACACAGCTTTCGCCAGCGTCGGCTGGTATGCAGGACTTATGACACACATCAATCTTAATCTGAGAAGCCTGAAATTAGCCGATGTCGAGGCAATTGAATTCTGGGGAGTTGAAACGGTCACAATCCTTATTCCGATGCCCAGTATTGGCCGCACGAACCAGCATATCGACATTTGCTCGGACTATGTTGACGCGTCGTGGGCAGTAGAGAAGCTTGCGGCGGAAGTCGACAGTGCCACTGTGGTCGAGGAATATGTTGCGGCTTCCCATCTGACGCAGTTGAGACTTGTTGTTACTGCGCCCGGCCCAAAATTCAGTCAATCGCTTGAAGATGTGGTCATTATCTTTGAGGCGCAGCAAGACGACGGAACCGGGGAAGGAGAGAGATATCAAGATCTCAGGAAGGCAATCTCTGACCATAAGGATTCGTTGACCGATTGCGATCCTCGCTTCCCTGAGCTTATCGAATCTTATTTCGCAAATTTTGTTTCGGGCGCTCTTCATCAGATCCGCTATGACGCTCCGGACTACTACGACGAACTTGTAGGAAAACATCCAGAGTACGAACTTGGTTTCCATAGAAGCGTATACCGGGGCCGACTAGGGGCGGACTGCTATGCTTCAATTGACAGCTGGCTTGTTCCTGAAAGTGTCGAACTGGACACTTTTTTTGTTACGACCGGGCAGAACTACCGCCACGCCGATTTCATAAAAGGGGAGGTTATTGTTTTATCTGGAAAGTCTTTTGTTTTTTGCAAGGGGATGATCACCTGGTTCCCGATGAACCAGTATTTCAAGTCCCGTGTCTGCGCAGGTTTTGCCCGACGCCATGATGAGGACATCTGGCCGCCCGATCAATTCGCTTGGCTTGATGCAACTTTTACACATTCGCCGTTCGATGAGCATATGAGAGAGGGTATTCCGGACAGTGTGGGGGTTCCAGGACCGCGGAGGGAGGCCTGTCTAGTACACAACACGGGTACGTTGATCGTTGTCAGCGATGGCGGCTATACTCACGTCCTCTACGACACCAGTCCACTTGATGAACGGGCTGTTAAAAGTCTGCATGGAAAGATGGGTGACACTTTGCACAGCGTTGCTGCTGTCATCGGTCTCTCTGATACGATCACACTCGACTGGAAAAGCCTTTCTGACGAGCAGTTCGAGCAGCTCTGCTACGACATCCTTTTCGCCCACGCCAAGTTCGACTCTTCGACCATCCGAAAACTCGGCAGCTCCCGATCGCGAGATGGAGGACGTGACATTGAGATTAGCGAAGTCGCGCGGTCGCCTGGCGGCAGAGGGCGTAAGTGGATTTTCCAGTGCAAGCTGACTCGGGCCAACTCCCTAGGTGCGACGAGAGTGCAGGATATCGGAGATATGCTTGATCAGTACGGAGCGGAGGGCTTTGGTGTGATGACCTCTACGCTGATCGACGCGACCTTGTACGATAAGATTGACGGCGTCTGTAGTCGTCGATCGGTTTCGACCCTCAACTTCTCTGTTCTTGAACTAAATCGGGTGCTCGCTAGAAGCCCTGCTATTAAAAACCGTTATTTTCCAGATTCTTAGATGCGGAAATAGATGTTTTGATTTGTCGTCCCGATCGGGATTAAAATGTCAGCTCGACAGCTTTTTCGGATCATTTAATCCCGATCGGTACTTTTTGTGGATTTTGGAGGCCTCAGCCATTACTATCATCCCGATAAGGACGATTCATGCGCGAGATACTAGACAGCAAAAGCTTTGGCCTCCTGATCCGCATTGAGCGCAGGGCGCAGAAACTGACACAAGAACAGCTCGCCGGTGTCGCAGGCGTGGGTGTACGGTTCGTGCGCGAGCTCGAAGCTGGAAAGGAAAGCTGTCAGCTCGGACGAGCCATTCGAGTCGCTGCTGCACTCGGTCTGACTATCTCCGTCAGCAGTCGTCGGGAGAGTTCGTAATGACGCGACAGCTAGATGTATATTTCAGCGAGGCAAAAGCAGGTACACTCAGCCAAGACGATAGCGGAGCTCTCAGCTTTATTTACGATGCTGGCTATCTCAGTCGCGAGGGGGAACGAGCTATTTCTTTCTCTATGCCGCTGCAAGAAGCGGCCTATGCCGACCGGATCGTTCGCCCATTTTTCTCCGGGCTTCTGCCGGACGAAGCCGCTCGGCAGCGTCTTGCGGGAGCACTTGGTATTTCATCCGGCAATTCCTTCGGCCTTCTTGCAATCATCGGTGGCGAATGTGCGGGAGCTTTGTCGCTCTTTCCTGCCGGTGAAACCCCACCGTTGCCGAATGATGACGGCGTTGAAATTTTGAGTCCAAGTCGGCTCAAAGCTATCCTCGGTAAGCTCCGAGAACGCCCGCTACTTGGTGGGGAGGAAGGCGTCCGCCTGTCCCTTGCTGGTGCGCAGGACAAGCTTGCCGTGTGTGTCGAGGGAGACAACGTGGGGCTAGCCAAAGGTGGCCGCCCCACGACGCATATTCTTAAGCCCTTCATCCAGGCACTCGACGGCACAGTCGAGAACGAGTTGTTCTGCATGCGCCTGGCTGCACGTCTAAAACTCCCGGTTCCCACCGTGGAAATGCGTCGCGGCGGTGACATCCCGTTTCTGCTGGTCGAACGCTATGATCGCGCCCTCCGTAAAGATGGCACAATAACGCGCCTGCATCAGGAGGATTTTTGCCAGGCGTTGAGCGTACCGCCCGAATTTAAGTACGAAGAAGAAGGCGGTCCTGGAACTGAAAGATCATTGGATCTGATTAGTCGCGCTGCGGGGCGCCCGGCGGTCGACCGCCTAAGTTTTATCCGCATGCTGGTCTTCCACTATCTTGTTGGCAACGCGGATGCGCACGGTAAAAACTATTCACTCCTTTACCGCAGCAGAGCCCCAGACCTCGCTCCGCTTTACGATGTTCTTTGCACTGCCGCATATCCGCGTCTGAAGAAGAATCTCGCCATGGCGATCGGTGGCCGCTCGATTGCAGACACGATCCAGCTGCGGCATTGGTTCGCGCTCATCCCGGACACAAAGGGTGCGCAGCGCCTTCTTGTGAAGGACATGACTGAACTAGCCAGCCAGATTGGGCAGGAAGCGGACGTCCTCAGCAAAGAGCTGAAAGCTGAGGGTATCTTTCACAATATTCTGAAGGAAATACGGGCTGTCATTATGACGCGCGCCGCACAACTGCTGAGAGTGATTGAACGTCATGAAGACTAAAAATGTGATTGCGAACCGGGCTGTGTTAGTGCCTGCCTTTAACATGGAAGCGAATTTGATCCATATGAAAGGCTGCCTTTAACATGGAAGGAAAAGCGGTTTCTGCTAAGCTGGAGTTACCATGTTAGCGCATCGATTGAACGCCGGAAAAACATTGAAACAACAGTGCCGGTCAATGCGCACAACCAAAACAGCACTGCATACCATTTCGCAATAGGCCCAAACCAAGGAGCGATGAGCAGGGCGACAGAGACCAAACAGAATACGCCAAAGACGACCGCATCGACCTTCTCAAAATGTTTCAGTGCGTGTGCCCTTCGAAGGTTCAGGGTGTCAGCGGAATTCGAGACGTCCAGGAGCAAGTCGATCATTTCGGCGCGGAGTTGCACCATCCGCTCGACCTTTGATTCATCACTGCTGTTCAAGATGCGTTCTCCAGAATTCCTCTTTCAACTGTCCCGCCAGGTTCACCTCCACCCACATATAAATCCGCAATCAAGAGCGCGAGCTTTGCTTCCTTCTCGGGCGTGAAGCTAATTTTCTTGATGTCCGCAAAGGTGCGCACCGCGATAACAGCCGCCACAACGAATTGACGAAATTGCTCGTTTGTTTTCGCACCATCACCTGTGAGTAACCAAGTCGGGCTGGCTGAGTATTTCTTATAAAGCTCCAGCACAAATGAAGAGGGCGGATCACGCTCATCCAATTCGTAGGCTTTCAACGCCCTGGGCGACACCCCACAAGACTCCGCAAATGCGTCTTGCGTTGTGCCCGCTTCCGCCCGGATGGCCCTAATACGGTCCCCTATAGACATTTCAGGTCCGATAGTGTCATATGCAGCCTATTAGTGTTGATTCGAGCAATAATGAGTCGAATCATGTTGTATCTGGCCTTCTTGTGTAAGGAATTGTCACGATGAATGCTACTCTGGAGTCACCCAAGGAATTGGCGGCCCGCATTGGCTGGCCCGTCCGAAGGATACGTAATCTTATCGCTGCAAAGCGGCTGCGCCATCATCGTGTTGGTGGAAGCATATTCATTCCCTCAGGCGCAATCGACGAGCTGCTGCATTCCACGGAGATCGAACCATGCCACGTCGAAGGGGCGGACCTCGCCTGGTCACGCGCAAAGGAAAATCTAGTTACTTCATTCGGTTCATCGATGCCGACGGACAGCAAAAGGATCGTTCAACAGGCACGGCAAACCGCGCAGAAGCTGAAGAAGCGCTCGAAGAATTCCTGAAAGAACGGCGCGGCACCTCCAGACCGCGCGAACATCGCAAGGTTCTGATTGCTGAAGTTCTGAACGACTACGCTGAATTCATGAAGCCACGCAAATCTGCTTCCGAGCGTCTTGGCTATGCCATGGTCCACCTGCTCGACTACTGGGAAGATAAGACCGTTGGCGACATCAACAAGGAAACAATCCAAGCCTACATCCTCAGCGCCACGCGGATGGAATCTAATAAACCGCGTGCGATCTCAACAATCCGTCGTGAATTGATTTGCCTTCGCGCGGCCTTGAACCATGCCGTTGCCATGAACCGGATGTTGCCCTTCATCAGATTTGAGTTGCCAAGGGACACAGCTCCCCGAAGCCGATGGCTTGACCGAGCAGAAGCCGCCAAGCTGTTGCGCAGTGCGCGCATGGAATACCGCAGCCGGTTTCCGCTCACCTTGTTCATTTCGCTTGCCCTTCACACAGCACAGCGCATGAGCGCGATCCTTGAGCTTGAATGGAGCCAGATCGACTTCAGGACTCGCACAATTGATTTCAGGAAACCAGGCGTTCCAGAAACCAAGAAGCGCCGAGCGAGGCTCGTTATGAGTCCAATGGTCTATGGGCACTTGAAGCGTCGCTTTCAGGCCTACGGTGACAAGACCGCATTCGTCTTCCATCAGCTGCACCCGCCACACAATCGCGTCCAGAGTATCGCCAGAGGCTTTCGAGCGGCGTGTGTACGGGCGAAGCTGCGCAATGTTACGCCGCACACACTGAGGCACACGGCCATCAGCTGGGCTGTGCAGCGGGGCGAAAACCGAAGCGACATTGCCCAGTATGTGAACCTCTCCATGGAGACAATGGACAACGTCTATTCGCACCACGATCCAAAGAAACTGAGAGAGTTGGCGGGCCGGATGTGAGGTACGCAGAACGTACACACTACGCCTCGTTCGGCGTGGAAAAATCAAGAAATGTGAGTTGCGTTTGTCTTGATCGAAAGGGTTTTTCGTAAATGAAAACATATAGATATCGCAAACACGTTTCTACTCCGAAGGCAGAGGTCAGGGGTTCGAATCCCTTCGGGTGCGCCATTTTTTGGGCGTCCATACCGGACACATAGGTTACATTTTATACTGGAGACATGGGTTACACTTTTTGCCTTTCGGGCGGTCACCAGCCCTTGGAAAAAGTGTAACTTTGTGGACATACGCTTGACGTTCCTCGCCCGTTTTCTGGTAGGCGACAAGGTGGAACGGGTAGCTTCTTTGATCTCTTTTTTTGAATAATTATTGGGATTGTCAAGCATTGTTCAATGGTGCTTTCTGGAAAGGGTGGGGCTCTCTCACCCTTGATGATCTTTCCAAAAGGAACCTGTCTTGAAAGCCGCGGTATTAGTGTCAGTGAACGACATGAATGTGAGATCAGTCAATGATCCACAACTCTTACCTGGCGACCTGCTGATCAAGATCAAGGCCGCGACGATTTGCGGAACCGACATCCGCATCTTGCGGGGCAAGAAGACGACCGGAATTCGATACCCTTCCATCCTTGGCCATGAGTTTGCTGGCGTGGTCACAGACAATGGCGGTCATCAACAGTTCCACGTCGGCCAGCCCGTGACGGTGTGCCCTGCCTTCGCCTGCGGACATTGCTCCAACTGCATTAGAGGCGCCGAAAATCTCTGTGGCAACCTTGTAGCGATGGGTTATGAAATTGACGGCGCGTTTGCAGAGTATGTCCGCGTACCTGCACATGGTGTTGCTGCTGGCAATGTCTTTCCCTTGCCCGAAAAAACCAGCTTCGCATGCGCTGCTTTGGCTGAGCCACTCGCCTGTGTCCTGAATGGACAACAACGTGCCGGAGTCAAATCAGGAGACTGCGTGGCAATTCTTGGTGCTGGACCCATAGGCCTTCTCCACATCAAACTCGCCAAACATATGGGTGCCCGCCGCATCATCGTGAGTCAAACAAGCGCCAGCAGACGCAGAGCGGCACTGGAAGCAGGGGCTGATCATGTCATTGACCCTTCCACTGAAGATGCCGTTGAACGCGTGTTACACCTCACGGATGGCATCGGTGCCGATGTTGCCATCTGTGCCATTGGCAAACCGGAGTTGGCCAATGACGCCGTTCATTTGGTGCGCCCGAGGGGGTCAGTGAACTTATTCGCCGGCTTTACCAAAGGCGTTCAGGCAGATGTCGATGTCAATGCCATCCACTATAAAGAACTCACCGTCACAGGCGCGTTCGGCCTCACTCGTGACCAATTCGAGACAGCTCTAAAGTTGATAGCATCAGGTGAGATCGAAGTGGAAAGCCTGCTGACACACCAATTTGACCTTTCTCACATTTCAGAAGCACTCGCGACAGCAGAACGTGGTGAAGCGCTGAAGGTTGCAATTGTAGGAGAGTAGTTGTGGCCCGCTTATCACCTCAAGCAAAAACCCTGAAATCACACTATTCTGTCCTTATCATCGGTGCTGGCATCAATGGATGCGGCACATTCCGTGATCTGTGCCTGCAAGGTGTGGATTGCCTGCTGGTTGACCGCGGCGATGTTTGCAGCGGTGCGAGCGCTGCACCATCACGCCTCATCCATGGCGGCATTAAATATCTTGAGACAAATGAATTCAGGTTGGTGCGCGAATCCGCCATGGAGAGAAACCGCCTCTTACGCAACGCCCCACATTATGTGAAGTCGCTTGAAGTCGTTTTCCCGGCAACGACCTGGCTTGGCGGACTCAAGGATGCCATCTTGGGGTACCTGGGCTTTAAGGCGCGAATCCGCGAGAGGGGCGCACTGCTCATTGAAATTGGCCTTCGCATTTATGATTTCTACAGCCGAAAGGTTCAAGCGCTCCCGGATCATCGCTTCTTTAATCGGGCAAAGCTTCGCCAATCTTTTCCTTCCATCACACACGATGCTGTTGCGGCGGGGCTTTATCACGAAGGCCGAGTCACGCACGCCGAACGTTTGGGGCTCGAAGTTGTACTGGATGGCATCGCAAAACAGCCGGATAGTGCATTGAGGACCTACACCGAGGTATCTCGTGATTCATCAAAGAACCATTTCCTGTTGACTGATTCCATTACAGATGAGCGACAAACAATTACAGCCGATATCATCATCAACGCCGGGGGCGCATGGATTGACAAGATCAATGGCGCGCTGGGCATTGCTTCAACCTATATGGGTGGGTCGCGCGGTGCTCATTTGATTGTTCGTCATGCAGAGCTCATGAAAGCATTGAATGGACGCATGATGTATTTTGGCTGCAAGGATGGGCGCTTCAACCTGATCTATCCTTTTTTTGGCCATGCTTTGGTCGGGTCGACTGATCTTGCACAAGATGATCCTGACCGGGCCCATTGCAGCAGTGAAGAAACAGATTATCTGCTCGCGGTTGTCAGTGAAATCTTCCCTGCCATCAAACTTTCCCGCAACGACGTGATTCTGACCTATTGTGGCGTGCGGCCGCTGCCGCGCGCAAATGGCAAGGACATTGGCGATGTGTCACGCGACCATAGTATCGGACGTGACAAGCTTCCTGAAAGTGATATTCCGGTGCTGTCGCTGATCGGCGGAAAATGGACCACATTTCGCGCCTTCTCTGAACAGGCATGCGATGCGGTCTTGGCCCTTCTGGACCGGCAAAGAACAATTTCCACGCAGGATTTGCCGATTGGGGGCGGGCGTGACTTTCCCAAAAGTGAAGAGGCTAAACTTTCTCTATCCAATTCGCTCGGCCCGCGCGGATCTATCCTCCTTGAGCGCTTTGGTACAAAGGCCCGTGATGTCTTCGCGAGTTTTGCTCGCACGGGCGATCACGCCATCAAAAATCTGCCGAGCTATGGGTCAGGCGAAATTGCTTATATCTGTGCCCACGAAAATGTGCGCCGCCTTTCAGATCTCCTGCTTCGAAGAACCGCCATTGCCATGGAAGGGCTGTTGACACCTGAAGCAATAGTTGAAACGGCTGCAATTGCTGCAAACGTGCTGGGGTGGAATGCCGATCGCACTCTCTCTGAAGTCGAACTTGCCAAATCTGACTTGGCGCGAAGAAGCGTACAAAATGTCCGACCTGAAAAAGCGCTGTAGAACTCAGATTGAGATTGATCGAAACAATTCCGCCTTGCAGGCAGCAACAACATGCCGATATGTGAGATCGGGTTTCACGTCCGTGATTGCACCATATGTTTTTGGATCAAATGGCAACCCCATGATTTCATATGCTGCGGCGATTGACCGGCAGGCAGCCTTTGAGTGATTGATCGAAACAATGGCCCCCATTTGAACGCAGCGCTGATTCATTCTCTGGGCAATGCCTACCAGTTTAAATTGGCCGGCGGCATGTATACTGAATCTTCCAGGGCAATATTCGTTGGGCAGTTCACCAATTCTTGCCTCGATGCCGAGACTGGCTAGCGCCCGCGTTATCGCGTTGGCCACTACTTCGTAACGCAACATCATATCCTTGTGTGGGTCAACGTGCGGTGACAAGATTGTGATGCCCAGTGCATTCTCGTCGAACATCGTAAGTCTGCCACCGGTTCCGCGCTCAATCGGCTCAAACCCCTCGGCACGTGCCAGCGCCTTTGCACTCTCGTAAGCAGGATGCGTCGTGTCCTGAGGGGAAAAGGCTGCCGTCGGCCTTGGCCTCCGAAAGCGCAAGATTCCAGGGTCACCTATCTTCAGATTCGCAAGTTGCTGGTACACCCAGCCTGCATATTCTTGTGGATGCGGCCGTGTTTCGCTGGATCGTTCGGTATCATCGATGACTTCAAATGAACTGACGAAAGCACCCACTACGCTGCCTTTCCGGCGCAACCGTAAAGTTTCATTTTCTCAATCGTTGCATTGATCATGCGTTTGCGCCCCTCAGCCATCGCTTCTTCGAGCTGATGATCGCCTGACGACCAGACATCCAGCATGCCTTGGCGGAAGGCATGCCGAAGGTCCGTGTCGGCATTGAACTTGTGGACACCTGCGGCCTTGGCCGCCTGCACTTCCTCTTCCGGAATTCCTGATGCACCGTGCAAAACAAGAGGGATCCCCGTTGCGTCGCGAATTTCCAGCGTGCGCTTGATCGACAGCGGTTCAGGCTTCAAGCCAGGAATGACGCCATGCACAATGCCGACGGAAATCGCCAAATAGTCTACGCCCGTTTCAGCGACGAAACGCGCCGCTTCGTCGACTGTCGTGTAGTAATCTTCCCAATTCACGCTTTGGCCAACATCAGGAATTTTTCCAAGCTCGGCTTCCACTGGAATCCCAAAATCATGCGCCATCTCGACAACACGCTTTGTCATGCGGATGTTGTCTTCAAATGGAAGATGAGCAAAATCACACATGATCGAATTGAAGCCAAGCTTGATTGCTTCCAAGCATTCCTCCCAAGGACCGTGATCAAGATGGATCACAAACTGTGCATCGGATTCCTCTGCGATGCGCTTCGTCATGGCAAAGGCCTTCTTCAGACCCATATGAGGGACAATGGCACGACCCACCTGCAGGAAGACAGGCGCCTTTGCTTGTTCGGCAGCGCGGACCAATGCTTCGGTTGTTTCATCATTGTGCATGTTGAAGGCACCAACGGCATAGTTTCCGGAGCGCGCATCATCAATGAGTTGGCGAGGGTTTGCCCAAGGCATTGCTATTTCCTTTCAGGGACGGATCAGGCTTTTTGGATGATGGCGACCGGCGTGCGCACGGGCACAACGGCACCTGACTGATGCAGAATATCGATCAAAGTGCCCGCAGCTGGTGATTCGATGACCTCCGTGGTCTTTTCTGCTTCGATTTCAGCAAGAGGCTCGTCTTCGGCAACAGGGTCACCGACTGCCTTCAACCACTTGATGATTGTACCTTCACTCATGCCCATGCCCCATTGTGGCAAGAGGACGTTGATGCGTGCCATAGTCGGCTCCTTCAATGCTTGGGTTTTGTTGCAACAGCCTTGCGTACTGCGTCGGCTATCGTTGTTGCATTCGGATACAACTGCTTTTCGATTGCCGGGCTAAAGGGAACATGGGTATCGGGGGTTGTCACTCTAATTATCGGCGCCTTAAGGCAATCAAATGCCTGTTCTGCTACAATTGCGGAAATTTCCGCTGCGGCACCACATGTTCGGTTTGCAGGATCGGCCACGACAAGACGACCCGTCTTTGCGACTGAGTTCAGCACCGCCTCTGAATGGAATGGAACCAATGTGCGAGGATCTATAATCTCCACTGAAATGCCGTCCGCCTCGAGCTTCTGTGCTGCTTGCATGGCCGCTGGAACGGCTGTTGAGATCGCCACAACTGTAACATCCGTGCCGGCGCGGACCGTCCGCGCAACGCCAAAGGGAATGCGGAATTCACCGTCCTGGATGTCTTCCTTCATTCCCCACAACAGGCAAGCCTCGAACGACAAAACTGGGTCATCCATGTCAATCGCCGAACGCAGCAGGCCTTTGGCATCCGTCGGCGAAGCCGGAACCATGATTTTGAGGCCCGGCATATTCATGAACATGGGGTAGGGACGGTCAGAGTGATGTGCGGCTGTGCTCAGTCCATAAAACATGGCTGAGCGGAAGACCACCGGCAAGGATGCCTGCCCGCCAAACATATAACGGCTCTTGGCAACCTGATTGATGAATTGGTCCATGGCCATGTACAGAAACGTGGAATATGACAGATCTACAATTGGCCTGAGGCCGGTCATGGCGGCGCCCGCTGCAGCACCAACCATCACTTCTTCTGAAATTGGCGTATTCCTGATGCGGTTGGCGCCGAACATCTGCAGAAAGTCGCCCTTGTCTGCGCGTGATTTGCCTCCCCCCATCGTGCCATAGACATTAGCCTCCACGTCTTCGCCAATGATGATTACACGCTCATCAGCTTCCATGGCCTCGCGCTGGGCGGCGCCAATCGCACCAAGGTAACTCGTAACAGTCATTGTGAACCTCCCAATGGCTCGGTGTAGATGTCCTTGTAGGCCACGGAGAGTTCCGGAAAGGGGCTTTCGTCGGCAAATTGGACGGCCGCCTCAATTTCTGCTGCGACCTCAGACTCGATGTCCGCAAGTGTTGCCTCGTCTGCAACACCGTTCTCCGAGAGATAGGATCGAAATAGCTTGATCGGATCCCGCTTCAACCAAGACTCTTTCTCCGCAGCATTTCGGTAGTCGACAGCGAGCCGCAGTCCTTCAGAATGTTCGTTGAAGCGGTAGGTCATAACCTCGACCAGGCTTGGCCCTTTGCCTGACCGGGCACGGTCAACGGCCGTTCGGACGGCATCGTAAACCGCCAAAACACTTTGGCCATCCTCGACACGTACGCCCGGCATATTGAATCCCGCGGCTCGATCAGCAATTTTTCCTGCCGTTACCGTGTACGCTGGTGTCGACAATGCGTATTGGTTGTTTTCGCACAGGAAGACGATGGGCAGTCCCCATACCGAGGACAGATTCATTGCTTCATAGAGGCAGCCCTGATTGGCGGCGCCGTCGCCGAAAAACGCCAATGAAACACTCTTCTTGTTCAGCACCTTGCTGGAAAGTGCTGCACCGGTGGCAATCGGGATGGAAGAGCCGACAATGCCGGATTCCCCCAGGCTTCCAACCTTGAAATCAGCAAGGTGCATAGAACCACCCTTGCCGCCGCAAACGCCCCAGGCTTTACCCACGAGTTCCGCCATCAATGGGCCCAGCTTGGCCCCTTTTCCAATTGGGTGACCATGGCTGCGATGATTGCCGGTCATTGTGTCGCCTTCGGCGAGAGCCATGCAGGCACCGACAACCTGGGCCTCCTGACCGATGGAGGTATGGACCGTGCCGGGGATTTCTCCCCGCTTCACCATTTTCGACGCACGTTCGTCGAACAGCCGGATGCGCAGCATGCGGCGCTGCATTTCCAGCAATGTGTCGTTTGCCAGTGTCATGATTTTCCTTTCGGCGAGTGCGCCATCAGATAGTTGGCGGTGTTGACATCCGTGACCAACACATCAATCCAGTTGCCGGCCAGGGCAGCTGCGATGGCAGCATGCTTGGCAACGCCCCCCGCCACAACAATCTTGCGCCGTGCATTTCGCAATTGCTCCAATGTTATGCCCATCACGAGCTGATTCAATTTCGTTTCAACTGGTTTACCGGTCGCGTCAATGAAGCGTTGATGCAACTGACCCACCGCGCCCGCATCGCGAACCGCAGCCAACTGGCTGGCTGTGAAGAAATTGTCGCCCTCTTCCAGGGGCCCGTGAAAGTCAGCGGGGCCCACGCCAACCAATGCGACGTCAAGGCTATCCAGGATACGGAGTGCTGATTGGATGTGAGCATCAGCCATCGCCGCTCGTGTCATCTCCGGAGTCGGCATCACTCCGGGTGTGCGCAAGAACACAGCTTCTGCTCCAAGGGCCTTGGCAATCTGCAGTGTGGCCATTGTGGCCTCATGCTGCAGCATTGGTGATCCCAGATCACCCAATGTTTCAACCACCTTTTGAACACCGCCAGTTGATCGCGGTAACATCGCTTTCGCCATTTCCCGCAATGTTGTGCTCCAAGAGGTGAAGCCAACAAGCGGACTTTCCTTGAACTCGCTTGAAAGGCATTGCGCGGCGGCTGTGCCCAGCACATGTGAAACACCTTCTTCGCTGGAGCTGATGTCGATCACGTAGGCGGACTGCAATCCGTAACTTTCTACCAGCCCTTCTTCGAGTTCGGGGAACAGCCCGTCTGGCGAGACCACGACGGTGCGAACGATTCCTTGTTCTTCAGCCAGTGTCAGGTACCTTGACACACTGGCCTGAGATATCCCCAACTTCTCAGCGATATCAGCCTGCCGCAATCCTTGAAGGAAATGCAGACGGGCGATGCGCGTCATGAGCCGGATTTGCTCGATATCAATGCGCACCAAACGGCTCGACGGGGCTGTTGCCAAGCGCTTCATGACATATTCTCCGTCATTTTACGGAATGTACTTTTGAGTCCAGGATAGACACTGCGGTATGCTTCAAAGATGCTGGTGTACTGTGCGTGTTTTTCGAGATCCGGTTCGAAACTCCGATCAACGCCAGTCATCGCATCGGCAGCAGTGCGAATGTCCTTAAACAGGCCTGATGCCGCTGCGGCATGGATGCCAGCACCCAGGGCCGTGCTTTCCTGTTCGCGTGCCAGCTTCACGGCTCGACCAAGAACATCTGCAATGATCTGGCACCACAATGGGCTGCGTGCGCCCCCGCCCAACAAGATAATGTCGTCAATGTTGCGGCCAATAGCAGCTTCAACGCCGCCGGTCAGCAATCGCTCTTCCAGAGCAAGGGATTCCAAAATGGCACGATACATATGCGCCTTGCCATGCACACCGGACAAGCCAACAAATGCGCCGCGCGCGTGCCCATCCCAGTATGGAGTCATGGCGCCTGTCCAGTAGGGAAGGCACAAAAGCTTTTCTGACCCAGCCGGAACCTTGGCAGCCATTGACTCAAGAATCTGCTCAGGTGTTTCACCTTGTTCCAGACCTTTTTTGTCCAGGCCGGAGAGTTCTTCGACAAACCAGACAACATTCTGAGTCCCGCCGCCGATGAAGGTTTCGAAAATATAGGTGCCCGGGACTGGCCCACCCATGGTGCGATAGGCCATGCTATGATTGTAGTGGGCGGAATAGACACCCGAAACTGTTCCGGTACCAATGTTCAGGTAGGCTCGGCCAGGTGCTGTAACGTTGCAACCCAATCCTGCAGACTGGCCATCGCCGGCCCCGACGACAATGGGCAAGCCCTTGGGAAGGCCAAGTTTGGTTGCGATGTCACTAGAAACCTGACCGGCGACCGCACCGGGAGGCAGCAGTCTGCTGACTTTATTGCGTGACAGGCCAGCCATTTCGAGCAGGTTTTCATCGTAGTCAAATTGTTGCAAGTCAACGAGGCCCAAGGGATCGGCACAGGCCCAAGATGTCACCCATTCTCCCGTGAGTTTCTGCACAAGATAGCCTACAACATCTACGACGTGCTTCGTGTTCTTGATTGTATCTGGTTCATGCTTACACAACCAAAGCAGCTTATACCAAGCTGGCGTTGGATTAGGGGGCTTGCCGGTTATCCGGTGGACATCTGGCGTGCCAAATTCTTCAACTTCGTCGGTTGCCCGAATGTCCATCCAGGTAATGGCGGGGCGAATGGCGCGCCCGGCGTCGTCCAGACAGACAAAGGTTTCGCGTTGGTGGGTGATTGCGAGCGCCGCAATCCTGTCTTTCCCCGCGCGCGCTGTTGCTTCAGAAATTGCTGCAGACGTTGCTGTCCACCAATCTTCAGCATTCTGCTCAACCCAGCCTGAGCGAACGTGCTCAAGACCGTAGGAACGCCTGCCGGTTGCTATGGCTTTACCCGTTTGATCCCAGACCACGGCCTTGCATGCAGTTGTCGAACAATCAACACCAATGACGAGATCACTATTCATGCTGTCAAAACATCTCCCAAGGCGCAGTCGATCATCCCGTCTGTCCAGAGGCCTAACAGGTCAAGGAGGTCCACAAGGTTGAATCGGTTCCGCATCAAATGACAGTTCGCCAACGCCCAGCGCGCCAATGACGGCGCAATGGATGGTTTCAGAGCTGCAAATGTTGATGGAGCACCGGAGGCATTCAACGCATTTGCCAATGTCTGAGACGGCTGAACCATCTTTGCAAATTCAGTTCGGTGTTGCCCCCAATCCGCGACAACCGATTGGAGCCGTAGCCAATTGCTCTCCACCAGTTCCATTTTTTTTTGGTAGTCCCGCCAGCACTCTTTGGCAATCTCACCATTCTTTCCCAAATGGCCAAATGCTGCATGAATGCGCGTTTGCTGGGCTTTTGCATCGGGCTTTTTCAGCGATTCCAGTTTGATCAGATCTGTTTCAATTGCACGGCGCCACAGCCGGGAAGCAACAAGACTGGCCACACCAACTTGTGCGCCATGAAGCCCGATGGGCTGGTGGTGGGCCGCATGGTGCAGGTCCAACATATGGCTTACAACATGCTCCACGCCCGAGAGACAGGCTGTTGTGTTCGATATGCCTGACACAATTCCCCGCAATGCAAGCAATCGCGTCAGTTGCCGCGTGGCGGAAACGTCGCCCCTTGCTATCCCACCGGACCATGTTGGTGGTTCTGCCGCAGCAGCCTTCAGCAGTTCCATCGATGCCGGATGGAATGTGTTGTCCAGGCCTACCAGATTGGCGAGATACCAATCAGCTGGCGCTGTGAACAATGAGATGGCTTCGCCGAAGCCTGAGGTGTTGAGCTCACGTGGCGCTTCGCTGATTGTGGACACATCGGCGAGCACAATCGTGGGCCACCGCGACGGGATCGTGCGTTTCACACCGTTACGCAGGATAACTGAGACATTATCTGTGAAGCCATCAACTGATGCGGCCGTCTGAACCACGACGTGGGGAATGTTGCTATTTCGATTGGTGGCCACCTTTCCGATATCGGTCATCGTGCCTGAGCCGATCGTTATAACAAGGTCAGCTTCTTTGGTGGCTGCCGTTGCTTGATCAAGAATTCCATCATCGGCATGGAGTGTCGTGTGACCATCATCGAGAACAACATGATGGACGGTGTGCATGCCGTTGAGCTGGCTGGTGATCAGATGCGTCAGGTTCTTGCCCTTGCGGGCAATGCTTGTCTTGTCAGTGAGGACGACAATTTCTGCCTGAGTAGACTTGCCTACACTCAAAAGAGCTTTGTTCACAGATTCTTCAATGTGAAAATGTGCGTCTTCTGCAATTGTCACTGCCAACATGTCGAGAGGCGCAAGCCGCCCTTCCGGATCGCACGCCGATAAATAGCTCCGCAGGCTTTCCAGGTCCGTTGGGTCTGACAAATTGTGCGCAATAGGCATGGTATTTCCAGTTTTCCACCATGGCTGATCGGCCCTGAAAAGGCCTTTTCCATGTGTCTGGTTTTTTATACCACTAACGAATGTTTATGCAATCACTTTCTTGGAATGACTTTTTCTTATATATTTCGATATTCTATTGCACCCATTTTGCGCCAGAGAGGATCCATGGCCTGGCGTGCGGCAACATAGTTGGGAAAAGTTTTTCCATAGGTCCTGGCCTGTTGGCCATCAGGTTCGATCGACATACCCAGGTAGGGGTCAACCCACGCCTTGGCGCACGTTTCCATATCCGGAAACACCTTCTGCTGGACCGCAGCAATCATGGCCGTGCCGGCCGCGCCGCATTCTTCCCGTGATACGCTGCGCACATTGGCGCTGAGCACACTTGCCAATATTTGACGCAGTGCCTTGGAACGCGCCGCACCCCCAGTCAGCCTGATCTCTGATGGGATGGGACCCATTACGGCATAACAATCACGCGCTGCAAAGGCCAAGCCTTCGAATACGGCGCGCATCATGTCGAAATAGTCGGCAGTCGTGTCCAGCCCATTGAACATGGCGCGCGCCTTCATATTCATGAAAGGACCGCGTTCGCCTGCCCTTGAAATATAGGGATGATACAAGAGCTTTGCCGGTTGCCTTGCCAGGAGTTTTTCATCCATTCCTGCCAGAAGATCACTGCGGTTCCTCTCCACACCTGAATCTCGCAAGACGCTGAGCGCCACATCCAAGAGCCAGTCGATATTCAAGGTTGCAGCAAGATTCGACTGCATTTGCGACACCATGCCAGGTGCGGGAAACACGATTGTGAATCCTGATTTCTCTGTATTCAATTGGACAGTGCTGGCATCCGGCCTCAGGCACATGTGCATGCCTGTGGAGCCTACGATGGTGCAACCTGAATTGCCTGATGGATCATATAGGCCGCCACCAAGACCCGTGCACACCACATCGATGTACCCAAGACAAACAGGGGTGCCCGGCTTCAGTCCCGTGGCGGCGGCTGCTGCTGGACTCAAGGCACCAGCTTCGCGTGTTCCGTCAACGATAGGGGGCAGAAGTGCCTTGGCTTGTCCAATGCCCAAGTGGTCGAGGATGTCGGGTTCATAACGACGCGTCTTGTAATTGCCGAATGTGAAATTGGCCTCTGACGGATCTGTGACACGATCACCCGTAAGTTTGAAATAGATCCAGTCCTTGCAATGAAAGGCATGGGTGGCTTTGGCAAAATGTGCGGGCCGATGCTGCTGACACCAGGCCAGCTTGCCTGTCATCTGGACGACCGTAAGTCCGGTGCCCGTTCGTTGATAGTGAGCCGCGTATTCTGGCCTGGCAACATAGTCAGCAACTATGGGGGCAGCCCGATTGTCCAGCCAGATCGTTGCCGGACCAACAGGCTCTCCGTCCTTGTCAACAAGCCACATGCCATCGCCCTGTGCAGTCACCGAAATTGCAATCAGCCTTGAAGCCAAATCGGGAATTTTATCGCCAAGCTGCTTGAGCGTTGCTACCGCATCTGCCCAGGTGCGCGTCATGTCCTGTTCGACACCACCATCATCAAGCGTCACATAATGATTGGGCACAGCTGCAACAGCCAATTGTTCTCCGCCTGTGGTAAACGCAACGGACTTCATCACCGATGTTCCGGCGTCGATGCCGATCAAAATCCCATCTTTCATGATTCAGGTCCTCGCCGCGCAATACCCAATTGCAGCGGCGCATAGAAGCATCAGATCGACACCATGGAAAGAGGATTGGCTACTTCGCCAAACTGAAAATGCGCAATAAGATTGGACTGACCCATCGCAACGTGGTGGAACTTGCAATTATGCGTTGGTCGTGTTGAAGCTGAATAGATATTCAAAATTGTTGAGCAAGAAGCATGACGCATATTTGGATCCGGGCTGAGCAGCGGCCGAACGAAGAACGGGTTGGGCTGACGCCGGAAGGGGCCAAGGCACTGAAAGATGCCGGTATCCGTGTAACCGTTGAAAAGAGTTCGGTCAGGGCTATCGGGATTGATGGTTATATCACTGCCGGCTGTGCAGTTGCTCCCGAGAATTCATGGCCAACAGCTCCTGATGATGCAATCATTTTTGGACTAAAAGAACTCCCCGAAGATGGCACGCCGCTTCATCATCGCCACATCATGTTTGGCCATGCCTACAAGGGACAACCCGCGGGGCAGGTGCTTCTCGAGCGTTTCAAGGCAGGTGGTGGCACGCTTTATGATCTTGAGTATCTCGTGCATGAGAATGGTCGGCGGGTCGCTGCATTCGGGTACTGGGCGGGATTTGCCGGCGCTGCCGTTGCACTCAAATGCTGGGCTGCCCAGCAGCGCAGTGAAATCGCTGGACCCATTTCCAAGTTTTCGAACAAGTCGGCACTGCTGGACGATTTGACGCGTGATTTGCCAACTGACAAGCGCCCACGCGCCATCGTCATCGGGGCACTTGGCAGGGTTGGCACCGGCGCAAGTGACCTTTGCAACGCAATGAACGTGCCTGTTACCAAATGGGATATGGCCGAAACCGCAAGTGGTGGGCCATTTCCTGAGATTCTGCAGCATGAGATTTTCCTGAATTGCATTTTGGCGCAGCCTGGCTGCACGGTGTTTGTTCCGGCTGACGCCGTCACAGCGCAACGGAAACTCACCGTCATCGGCGATATCGCCTGTGATCCAACATCTGATTTTTCGCCAATCAAGGTTTATGACCGCGCCACCGACTGGCACGCACCTGCCTTGCGTGCTCACGACAATCCACCGCTGGATGTCACAGCAATTGACAATTTGCCCTCGCTCCTGCCTGTTGAAAGCAGCTTCGACTATGCTGCGCAGCTTCTGCCAACGCTGCTGTCTCTGGGGCAATTGAATGAAGGTGTCTGGGCACGTGCCAAGACCTATTTCGATCAACATACCAAAAACATTTGAGGACGTGACAACATGACGATTCACTGGTGTGGAACTGGACTTTCCTCTGGCCCCGGGCTGCGCAGGTTGCTTGAGCGCAAGCATGCCGTCACTGTTTGGAACCGAACGGTCGACAAAGCACGTGAAGTGGTGGGAGACCTCTCCAAAGATGTTCGTGCCTATTCACTTGATGCTTTGTCTGCCGCGCTGAAGCCGGGTGACATCGCCATCTCCATGCTGCCTGCTGACCAGCATGTCGCTATTGCAGAAGCCTGCCTCGACAAGACTGCGAACTTCGTTTCGTCATCCTATATCGCGCCGGAAATGCGGGCGCTGGATGACCAGTTTCGTGCGAAGAAGCTTGTTTCTGTCAACGAAGTCGGCCTTGATCCTGGCATCGACCACCTCATGGCACATGACCTTGTGGCCCGCTATCGCGCCAGCAAAGCCTATCATCCTGACAATGTGCTGAGCTTCACCTCCTATTGTGGTGGTGTTCCGAAGATTCCAAATCTATTTCGGTACAAGTTCAGCTGGGCACCTGTTGGTGTCCTAAAGGCCTTGCGTTCCCCTTCGCGGAGCCTTCGCAATTTCCAGGAATTGAAGGTGGCGAGGCCATGGGATGCCATTACCTCCTATGATGCACCGTTGCCGACACCGGAAAGTTTTGAAGTCTATCCCAACCGGGACAGTTATCCCTTCATGGAGGATTATCGCTTTGACAAGTCATGGAAGGTGAAAGACTTTGTGCGCGGCACCATTCGACTCAATGGCTGGTCCAAGGCATGGACTCCCGTGTTCCGCGAGATTGAAACACTGAGTGGACCTGAAGGAGATACACGACTCGCAGAAATGGCAGCGGGCTTCCTCAAGGATAATGCCTATGCCGCGGGTGAACCTGACCGGGTTATCCTGTTTGTTTCGTTAAAGGCGGAACGAGGCGGAAAACCCGTTTACCACGAGACCTGGGCAATGGATGCCTGGGGTGATGAACGCGGCACTGCCATGGGGCGGCTCGTCTCTGTACCCGTGTCACTGGCGGTCGAAAGTGTGATTGCAGGTGAATTCAAGTCTGGTGTGCATGGCGCACCGCATGATCCCAAGATCCTGTCGGCATGGCTCGGTCAGGTCAAATCCCTTGCACAATACATGGAACGTATTGATCACGTCGGGTAGGCCTTCTTGCTTGAATTCCTACGTGGCTGCTCACGCAATGTGGGCAGCTGCGAGGGATTCGCTTCGGATTTCATCGAGGATCTGCCGCTGGAAAGTCTGGAATTCCTGGCTTGTCACCATGTCATAGCGGCGTGGCCGTGGCAGGGTGATTGGAATATTGGCTTTAATCCGGCCTGGACGATTGGTCATCACTGCTACGCGATCAGACAGATAGACGGCTTCTTCAACATCGTGCGTGATGAACAGGACGGTCAGCCGATGCTGCTCCCAGATCTGCGTCAAGAGCTCCTGGAGGTGGTGACGCGTCAGTGCATCCAATGCGCCAAATGGCTCGTCCATCAACAGCATGCGCGGTCGGTAACTGAGGGCGCGCGCGATGGCGACACGCTGCTTCATTCCGCCTGAAAGTTCAGTGGGATAAGCCTCTTCAAAACCCTTTAGACCGACGAGATGAAGGTGGGCCTTTGCAATCTCGCGGGCTTCAGCCACATTCTTGCCTGCTGCCCTCAGAGCGAACTCAACATTTGCCTGGGCATTGAGCCACGGCAACAGCGTATAATTTTGGAAAACTACGCCGCGGTCCAAACCCGGAGCGACAATCTCTTCTCCATCGATACTTGCTGTTCCCTCAGTTGGCTGGTCAAGGCCGGCCACAATCGACAGCAACGTTGATTTGCCACAACCCGATGTGCCGACCAGTGTCACAAATTCATTTTCTGCCAGTTCAAGGTTTACGCCGTTCAGGGCGAGCGTTTCCCCGCGATCAGTGATGAAGCGCTTTGACAGCCCGGAGATGACGAGCTTTGGCTTTGACATCACCGTTGCACCAAATAGCGGAATAGCTTTCGGCCAACGGCCTTCATGATCTGATCGGTCAGCAGCCCGAGTGTGCCAAGGATCAAGAGATAGCCAAAGATCAAATCTGTCTGGAAGTGACGTTGACCAATGGTGATGCGGTAGCCGAGCCCCGTTGTCGCGGCGATAAGTTCTGCAACGACCAGCCACGTCCACGCCCAACCCAAAGTAATGCGCATGGTATCCCAGATTGCGGGTAGTGCAGAAGGCACAACAATGCGCTGCAGAATGCGCCATTCAGGCATTTCAAGGGTGCGCCCAAGGTTGATGAAATCCTTCGGAACAGCCTTGACGTTGTCCATGATCAGCAACACTTGCTGAAAGAAGGTTCCGATAAAGATGATGAGAAACTTCTGGGCATCGCCAATACCCGTCCAAAGAACGGTGAGCGGAACGAAGGCCACGACAGGCATATAACGGATAAAATCGACAAATGGCTCGATAGCCGCCTCCCAACCTCGGTAGCAGCCGATCAAGACGCCGATGGGCAAGGCGATCACTGTTGAGATGAAAAAGCCAACAGAAATCCGATAAACACTGATGGCGAGGTCTTGCATGAGTTGGCCCGAAGACCAAAGTTCGCCAAGCCGCCAAAACACGGCTGCTGGGGAAGGCAAGAACAACGGACCAACCAATTTTGCAGCGGCCGCCAGATACCAAACGATGCCGACGCCAGCAAAAACAGCACAAGCAATCGCAAAGAATTCAGCTGAAGAAATTTTTCCGCCTAAAGAAAACAGGCGGCCCATCGTTGATGGGCCGCCAAGCTTATTAGCCGGTGGCATTGACAAACCGGGCGTCAATGGCCGTTGTCAGGTCAACATCCTGCTGCAGGATGCCTGCAGCGCGCGCCGCCTTATGCACTTCAGGAATGACTTTCGTGGCGAAATTACCACCCAACTCGGCCTTGTTTTCAGCGGCAGAGTAATAGACAACCCCGTCAAACGCCGTTGCCAGCTCTTCCGGCTTTGCGCCAACGGCTTCGGAAATAATGGTACGGCCACCGGGCGTGTCTTTACGGTAGTCACTCACCGCAGCATCCCAGGCCTTGACCAAAGCAAGCACCTGGCCTGGTTTTGATTTCAGGAATTCCTCGGTCACTACCAAGACGTCCGAGATCAGGCCCGGGTTTTCACCCGCACTGTAGATCATCTTTACAGCCTTGTTCTGCTGTTCGGCAATTGTGAGATAGGGTTCGTATGTGACCGCCACTGGCACCTTGCCTGCAATCAAAGCCGAGCCCGCATCGGCGGCCGGCATTGGCACTTTCTGCACATCGGCAATGGTCATGCCATTTTGTGAAAGGGCATAGTTCAACAGAATATCGCTGGTCGTACCTTCTTCAAGGGCGACCTGTTTGCCTTTGAGCCCCTTGATGTCTGTCACAGAGCCATCTGTGATCATGGCATCAGCCGTCTTGGACACGTCCATCAACAAGACGATCTTGATCGGAAGCCCGGCCGCAATAAAATTCATGGCCGTGTGGGTCGCAATGTTTCCGCACTGCAGCTGACCTGAAGCTAAGGCAGCGTTCAAATCGGAATCAGTTGTGAAATTGACAAGCTCGACGCCTTCAAGACCCTGGGCAGCGAAATAGCCCTTCTTGTTGGCGATGTGCCATTGGCCATAGCCCAACCATGGGTTCAGACCCATCTTCAACGTGCCCGGTTCCGGTTTGGCAGGAATGTCATCTGCCAAAGCGATGTTGCCAAAAACGGCGAGTGTTGAAGCTGCCAGCCCTGTCTTCAGAAATCTCCGGCGATTTGGGGTCCAATTCATGACGTGTCCTTTCCAGTGGTGCTGATTGGGAATTGAAAGCAAATTCCTCGGCACGTCAATATGATAGGTTATCCTGAGACGACATGACCAAGTTGACGGTCTTGGTTTACTGGCAGATGGTGAGGGCAACGAAAGGTGTGTTCGCTATGAAAGCAGTCCGACTCCACGGCAAAGGAGACTTGCGGGTGGAAAATGTTGATTCACCCCCTCCACCACCTGCCGGTTGGGTACGAGTCAGGGTGGAGATTGCCGGAATTTGCGGGTCTGACATCCATAACTTCAAGACCGGACAGTGGATTAGCCGTTCACCCTCCATTGCCGGACACGAATTTACTGGTTTAGTCACGGAACTGGGGGACAAAACTGACAGGCTTCGTGTGGGCGATGTTGTTGCTGGCGATTCCCGTTTTTGGTGCGGAACATGCGAGAGATGCCAAGCGGGCCAACAACACCTCTGTGAAAAACTTGGGTTCATTGGTGAAATTTGCGATGGGTGTTTTGCCCCGGAAATAATTTTGCCTGAGCGGTTGCTGCATGTAGTACCGCAGGGGCTTTCACCAAAGGTTGCCGCAATGGCCGAGCCGTTCGCCGTGGCCCTGCATGCCGTCCGGCGCCTGCACCTGCAAAAGGATGAACCATTGCTGATCGTCGGCTGTGGCCCGATTGGGGGGCTTGCCGCAGTGATTGCGAAACGGCTGGGGCATAAGACTGTCAAATTAGCTGATAAAAATGCCGTCCGGGCCGCGCTCGTTGCTCGCGTCACGGATGCTGTATCCGTTCCCGCTGAATCGTCTCATTGCAGCGCGGCCATCGATGCGACGGGCAGCATTTCCGCCTTGCGGGGTCTCATTGCTGCAACTCCGGCAGGCGGACGCATTGCCATTGTAGGCATCAGCCATGGGACACTTGAAATTGATCCCAACATGCTTGTTGAGCGGGAACTGTCCCTGATCGGTTGCCATGCATTCCAGCAGGAATTGCCTGAGGCGATTTCCATGTTGCCGGCCTGCGCAAGCCAGCTGCTTCAACTTGTTGAAGCTGAAATTTCGCTGGATGATGTTCCTGCTGCCTACGCCCGCATTGCGGCAGGTCAGAATGAAAAGTTGAAGACTTTGATCAAACCTTCATAACTTAACGTTTCAAGATCTGATCACGCAATTCGGAAACGGCATTGGCATGACCGTCGAAACCTTCATAAATGGCCAGTGCACGGGCATTCTTTGCCAATTCGGGGTAACCCCTTGACGTAACGTAAGCGATTGATGTGCGCTTGAGAAAATCAAACACCGATACGGCAGATGCCGTCTTTGCCCAGCCGCTGGTCGGCAGAACATGGTTTGGGCCGATCACGTAATTGCCAAGCGTCGTCGGCGAGTACTCACCCAACAGAATTTCGCCAGCATGTTTGAGGCGGCCCAAATACTGAAATGGTTCTTTGGCCAACACCTCAAGATGCTCAGGCGCGTAATCATTGCAGAAGGCAAGTGCGTCATCTTCATCACGCGCCAAAACCACCCCACCCACGGCACCACCCAAGACAGCCTGCGAAAACCCAGCCCGCTTCTCGCTCATCTTCGACCAATATTCCGCAATGGCTTTCAAAGCCTCTTCGGCAACACGCTTCGACCACGTAACGATATAGGCTGAACTGTCCGGCCCGTGCTCCGATTCAATGAGGAGGTCAAGTGCGGCCAACCGGCCATCAACTGTATCATCCGCAAAAATAATGACTTCGCTCGGCCCGGCGGGGGAGCCGACGTCTAGCACGTGAGAAACCAGCCGCTTGGCCGCTGCAACCCAAGGACTGCCTGGACCAACAACTTTGCTGAAACGCGGGATCGTCTGTGTGCCATAGGCAACAGCTGCGATTCCCTGCGCCCCGCCCGCCTTATAAACATGCTCAACACCTGCCATTCGGGCCGCAACGAGAGTGGCATCGTCAATGTGCCCATCGGGGCCAGGAGGCGTGATGATGGCAACATCTCTTACACCAGCCACTTTGGCCGGAATTGACAGCATCAAAGCGACTGATGGAAACGCTCCTTTGCCTCGAGGGACGTAACAAGCAACGGACGGGATAGGGCTCGAACGGTCCCCTGCGAACGCGCCGGGTCGCACTTCATGCAGCCACATTTCCTCCGGCATCTGCTCCTGGTGAAATTTCCGGATTGATCCGGCAGCAAACTCCATGGCTTTGCGCGTCCCGCCATCCAATGTCTTTTCGGCCCGCGCAAAATCGTCCGGCGTCGCAGCAATATGGCTTGCCTTAACTGGTGATTTGTCGAATTGTTGTGCAAAGCGTGCCAAGGCATGATCGCCTTCCGTCCGGACTGCATCGATGATTGGCCTGACCTTTTGTTCAAATTCCGTGAGGTCGGTTTCCGTCCGCTGCAGCAATCGGCCGCGTGCCTCGGCTGACATCTTCGCAAGGTCATGGAATTTGATTTTGGGTGTCATGAAACGCGAACCTCAAATGGCAGCGAGAGTGCCGCCGTCGACTGGAAGGACAATGCCGGTAATATAGCTGGAAGCCTCTGAACAGAGGAATATTGCCGCACCGATCAGATCATCAAGCTGTCCAAAGCGGCCCATGGGGATATTCGCAAGCATGGCTTTTTGCCAATCCTCATTCTGGTAGAAAACCTCTGTCAGATCCGTCCGGAAATAGCCCGGCTCAAGCGCGTTGACGCGGATTCCGCGCGCAGCCCATTCAGCGGCCAGCGCTCTCGTCATTCCGACAAGGCCGGTCTTGGAGGATCCATAGGGAACAGCCGTCGGTATGCCGCGTTCGGACGTCAGGGAAGCAATATTGAGAATTGTACCTCCCATCATCACGCGCGCCGCAGACTGAGCCATGAAAAAAGCTCCCTTCAGGTTGGTATCGACGATACGATCCCAAAGCTCCTCGGTCACGTCGAGCGATGCTGCAACTTGCTCAACGCCCGCATTGTTAATCAGGATATCCAAGCCGCCCAATTGCTTGGCCGCAGTAGCGACGGCGGCGCGGCAGGATGCAACGTTCGTCACATCGACTTCGATTGCTAATGCATCTCCGCCGATTTCTTCAGCGGACGCCTGCACTTCATTGATATGACGCGACGCCAGAGCCACTGACGCCCCCGCCCCAACAAGCCCTCGGGCCAATGCCTTGCCGATGCCGCGGCTTGCGCCTGTCACCAAGGCACGTTTTCCTTCAAGATTAAAAATGGCGATGTTCATTTTTGTTTTTTGGCTCAAACTTGCCGGGTTGTCGAGCTGGAGGTACGTGCAATCATTTGCGAATATCATTGTTGTCTAGTAGCGCAAGCATCGCCGTCACAGTTTTCTGATCGAGCTTGGTGACCTTATCTGCCAGACGATTGGCAAGTTCCGTGGCCTGTGGGTCAAGGCCGGAGGTATCAATTGTAATGCGGGGATGTGACAAACGGGCGAGCTTCACAAGTTCTTCGGCTTCGTCCCAGATGACATTGAAATAAGCGATGACGCCTTGCACCAAATGCCAGGGTGGTCGGCCACGTTTGCCATGTTCCAATGCTGATAGATAGGCACTGGACACGTGGAGTGCCTTTGCCATGTCTTGCAAGGTCACCTGCCGTGACTTTCTCAGTTCACGCAGTTTCGCGCCAAATGGTGTCATCAATTCTCCATGATCCGGCGCAGGCGGACGTAAAATGCACCTCCGCCCCCATGGCGAGGATGGGCTGGCTGAAAGCCGACAGCATGGATTCGAAAACCTTCTTCATTCAACCAAAGAGGAACTTCCCTGCGAAGTTTGCCCTCACGCTCTGGTGCATGAAAATGAGTTGTCCCATGCAAGGTATGGCGGGCAAAAGGTGACGATCCTTTGCCGGTGATGACGAGAACCAGCCGTGCCCCACGGTGGCGTTGGCTGGCCAAGAAATGCAGGAGCTTGATACGGGCCGTTTCAACACCTTCACCATGCAGATCAATCCTGGCATCAGGCTCCGATTGGCCCCGGTTCAGTTTTTGCGCTGTCCGACGGTCGAACGCAGCCAACGGAGGTGGTGCGGATTTATGCATTGGCCTGGGCTTATCAGGAATATGATGAACATCGTGTTTGTGCTGGGCGTGAAGCAATGCAGGGAGCGGTGGGCTGCGATGATGTTTGCGTTTGGCTGCAACCACCTTCCTCATCATGAGAGGCGAAACGCTTTTCTTCACCTCATCCCAGAGGGCATGATCATCTGGCTGGAAAGGTTTCTTAGCCATTACATGAAACCATGCTTGCGTCCAACTGCAGGCGGAAGCAGCACAGTCATGCGACCCGGGCTCTTCATGTGGCCGGCAATGAGGGCCGCTTCCACGCCCCAACCCCAGTAAACATCACCTCGCGCCAGTCCCTTGATGGCGGTTCCCGTATCCTGCGCGATCATCAACTCTACAAATGGCTGAGACCCGCCTGGTGATTCCGGAGGTGTAGTGGTGTCGAGCAATACAGGCGTGCCGAACATCCAATAGTACCTGTCGACAGCCAATGAGCGTCGCGGCGTGAGATTCACCTTGGCCGCCCCGATGGCACCCAGTCCTGGGTCTTTGACGGTGATCTCCTGAAAAAACACATATGACTGGTTATGCCACATGAGATCGCGCGCTTCGCTGGGGTGGTCTTTCATCCACTGTTTCAGAAACTGCATGGACATGGTTTCCGGGGTTCCGATCCCCCGTTTGAGAAGCACACTGCCAATGCCTGTGTAGGGCAGCCCTGTTTTGGCGGCGTAAGCGAGCCTGATTTCCGGTCCGTCTTGCAACTTGACACGGCCTGATCCCTGAATGTGCATAAAGAAGGCGTCAGTCCAATCGCGGACCCAGCAGATTTCCAGGCCTTGTCCTGCCAACGACCCTTTCTCGATCTTTTCTCGTGTATCATAGGGCGCAGGCTCGCCCCTGAGGCGGCGTCCATATGTCAAACCCGAATTTTGGACTTCATCTAGCATAAAAGACACAAGATCTGCCGGCTTGCCGTAAACGGGAACCGGGAAGGCAGGGTCAGGTTGCCGCGTGCCTTCCACCAGTGGTTCGTAATAGCCCGTAAACAGGCCTTGGGGCCTGTCTGGGTCCATAACTTGAAAAGGCTTGAAAAGCGTCTCGAAGAAATGTCTTGCGTCCATTGCGTCAAGACTTGCCTTGCAGACGGGATACCAATCCTCAATACTGCCACCGAAGACGGGCTGCCGAGAAAAGCCGGACGCAGTTGACAACATTTCTGCAGCTGATCGCCTGAAAGCTGCAAGCGATGGTTCGAGGTCGATGCGCTGCCATTGACGCAGATTGCTGAAATCAACAGGCGTCAGCGGCGCAATCATTGCGGTGTTGTGGCAACAAGCTTCCAATTGGGATCGGACAGATTGGTTGCACGTTCAAATGTCCAGACGTCTTCCACGTGCTCAATCGCAGTCATATGACCCTCGACGATCTTGCCGTCCTTGTCTACGGTCGAACTGATGACGGAACTGGTGAAATGCACGTCGATCCGGGCCAGATTGCCCGAAAGCGATGCATTTTTCATTTCGGTGGATTCAACTTTGACCAGCTGCCAGGACATCCGCTCCCCGGCGGCTTGCATGCGGTCAATATCTGCTGAAAACTCTTTCATGATTTCCCGCGACAGCAGTGGCTGCAGAGCCTTTTTGTCACCCTTCGCAAAAGCCGAATTGATCATTTCGTATGCGCGTGAAGCTCCAGCCAAGAAGCTTTCAGGGTTGAAGGTCCGGTCTCGTCCGGCAATGTCGGAAAGAGCTTTCGCCAAAGAAGCGTCGCCTCTCCCGTACTTGCTCCAATCACTTGTCGCCGGTACGGTTTTTTCGCGATCTGGTGACATATCGATGGCTTTTGGGGATGGTCCTTCAAGGGGACGAGGCCATTCACGCTCAAATCCCGTCCTCTGCCCCAAAACCGACCAAAGCCGCCAGCCGATGATAGCTGCGACTGCAATGACGAGAAGGGTTAAGGGGTCAGAAAGCATTTACTCACCAGTCCTGCTGTTGAGGCCTCATATAGTCTCTGGATGTGGCTTTTCCTAGTTTGTTGTTGCCGGAGGTTGTCAGGCCTTTATCTTCGTGATAGCCACCATTTTAACGATGCGTTTCCTGCAAGTCGGCGCTTGCGGCATCCCTTTCGAGAGGCAAATCAACATGGCAAAGACCACAAAACCAGGCAAACCGGTGCCGCACAAGGCTGCTGTCAAAGCCCCGCCGCGGAACAATGGCGCTGCGACCGAAACAACTGCAGCTGCCAGCGCTTCCGAACCAACTCTTTCCGCGCCTGCGCCAACGCCCGGTCAGCAACCTTCACTCAGGATTCTCGGGCAGTATCTGAAGGATTTTTCATTCGAAAACCCGAATGCACCACAATCTCTGGCACCCCAGCAAAACCAGCCAGACATCAATATCGCTGTCAATGTGAATGCGCGCAATATTGGCCCCAATGATTTCGAAGTTGAACTGCACCTTGATGCCAAGGCCACAGCCGAAGGCAAGATGATCTTTGCTGCCGACCTGCTCTATGCGGGCATTTTCAAACTTGAGAATTATCCGGCAAACATTCTGCAGGCAGCTGTGCTGATTGAATGCCCCCGGTTCCTGTTTCCGTTTGCCCGGCAGGTTCTGGCCGATGCGACGCGCAATGGCGGCTTTCCTCCGCTGATGCTGGACCCGATTGATTTCGTTGCCATGTATCAGCGCCGTTTGGCCGCTCAACAGCAGGGCCAGGCGCAAGCTTGAGGCTATTCAGCTCTCAGCAATCCAAAGGCACTTTTCACCCAGGTCCTTGACCAATGCAGCATGCCGTTCCATCTCCTCCACGGTGAGGCGGGATGGAAGAGGTGCTGGCCTCGTTTTTGAAACCGGGCCCGTCGCGGCGACGATATGCCTTTGCCTCTTGGGTTCTGGTGTTGCCAACCCGAAAGCGGTCTGGCGCCCACCCAGAAGTTCAAGATAAACCTCTGCCAGCAGCTCCGAATCCAGAAGTGCGCCATGAAGTGTGCGCTTCGACAGGTCCACGCCGTAACGCTTGCACAGGGCGTCCAGGCTGTTCTGTGCCATAGGATGTTTGCGACGCGCCATCTGCAGCGTATCCACCACGCGTCCCGGATCAATTTGCTTCTTGCCAGACGTAAGCAACTCATAATTGATGAAGTTCATGTCGAAAGATGCGTTGTGGATGACAAGCAGCGAATCTTCGATGAAAGTCAGAAATTCGTCGGCCACTTCAGCAAATTTTGGCTTGCCCTTCAGAAACGTCGCCGACAAGCCGTGAACCGCTTCTGCTTCCTTGGGCATGTCCCGCTCGGGATCGAGATAAACGTGGTACGTCTTGCCCGTTGGAATATGATTGAACAGTTCGACAGCGCCGATTTCTACAATGCGGTGACCTTCCTGCGGCGAAAGGCCGGTTGTCTCGGTATCAAGTATGATTTCACGCATCTTCCAATAGCCTTGAGATCAATGCCGTTGTCGCTGAATGGAGATCCGCCAAGGTTCCTGTGTTCTCCAGAATATAGGTTGCACGGCTACGTTTTTCTTTGTCCGGCATCTGGCGCTTCAGAATCAGGTCCAGCCGATCAACCGTCATGCCGGGCCTCGCAAGCGCACGCGCGCGTTGGTCATTTTCAGGTGCCGATACGACGATGACACCGTCAAGACCCTTCTCCGCACCAGTCTCGAAAAGCAGCGGTACGTCGACGATTGCAACTTTTGCCCCTTGTGATTGCGCATCAGCAATGAATTGGTCACGTCTCCGACGAACTGCGGCATGGACCCTTGTTTCGAGCTTTGCCAAAAGGTCTTTGTCTCGAAGGATGAGCTCTGTCAGGACCTTCCGGTCCACCCGGCCCGTTACCGTTGCTTCCGGCGCACAATCCTTGAGGAGGTCTGCTCCCTGGCTGCTGTCGTAAAGACGGTGAACCTCGGTATCGGAATCGAAAACCGGGATGCCGCCTTGTTGGAAAACCTTGGCGACTTCCGATTTCCCCATGGCAATTGAACCTGTCAATCCGAACACTTTCATGGCTGAAAGTCCGGATCAATGTCGCGGGCGACCAATGCATAAAGTTCCGGCGTAACCTCAGGCCTGACTCCAAACCACTTTTCGAAACCGAGAACTGCCTGGTGCAGCAGCATGCCAAGCCCGGTCGATATCCGGTGCCCATTTTGCGCGGCCTCCTTCAAGAAGGGCGTTACGAGCGGAACGTAGCTGATGTCCGAAATAATTGCATCAGATGGCACAGAATGCCACGGAATTTCTATTTTGTCCGAGTTGCCGATCCCTGCTGAGGTAGTATTGATGACAAGGTCAACTTCCTGCAATCGTGCAGGAAGTTCGGTTCTGTCGCATGCCAGAACACCTTTGCCAAAGTGCAGAGCAAGTTCGGTTGCGCGGCTTTGGGTTCTGTTATGGACTATGATGCGGGAGGCGCTCCGGCGCAGCAGTTCGTCCACTATGGATCTTGCCGATCCACCGGCTCCGAGGACGCAAATTTTTGTTCCATCAAAGCGAAAGTCTGGGTGCTCAGCAAGGAGATTTGACGCGTAACCCGGCCCATCCGTTGATGTCGCGTGAAGAAAATCGCCTTCACGCCACACTGTATTCAATGCTCCGATGCGCCGAACACGTTCATCTGCATGATCGATATATGCTGTTGCCGCCTGCTTGTGAGGCAGGGTGACATTACAGCCAACAAATGAACCGGCACGAACCAAGTCAAAGAACTTGTTCAGATTCTCCGGCTCAACAGGTACACGTTCATATGACCCGGCAAGGCCGTGATGGTTCAGCCAGTATTTGTGGATTAGCGGTGACCGTGAATGGGTGATTGGCCAACCGATGACGCAGGCACGTGGAGAGATGGCATTCATGATGGGATAAGGCCATGCTTCCGCAGTTCTTGCAACAGGGGCAGGAGTGGCAGACCCAGAATGGAATGAAAGTTTCCGCAAACACTGTCGAACAGTTGTATCCCCGATCCTTCGAATTTGTAGGCACCAACACTGAAAAGAATGTCCTCCTTCTCAGTCAACAGATAGGATTCAAGAAAGGCGTTCGAGAATTGGCGCATTCCCATTGAGACTTTATCCGTGTGGGTCCAGATGATTTTATTGTGGAATGCGAGTGCGACTGACGTGTGGAGATAGTGGTTTCGGCCATTCAAGGCCAGCAGGTGCTGTTTCGCCTCTTCCAGGGTCGACGGCTTGGAAAAAATGCGTCCCTGGCATTCCAGAACCTGGTCTGACCCAATGACATGATCTAAAGGTTTTTCGACGGATACGCTGAGGGCTTTCCCGTGCGCAAGGCGCAACGAAAGAACGTCAGGTGGAAGGGTCGGCTCAGCATGTTTGGCATCATCTTCATCAAAATTGGGTGATGCCACACAAAAGGAGACGCCCGCTTCTTGAAGCAGTTTGCGCCGTGTCAAGCTATTGGATGCCAGGATGAGCATGCGGCCGTTTAACATCTTTCGATGGAGAAAAAGGAAGCATGTCAGGTATTCTCAACATCTTTCAGCGAGGCTGTGAGTAATGTGGATAAGTTGAGATGAGCTTTTCCTTGTCCTGTGTTGGGGAAAGGTTGTCCACATGGAGAGTGGTCTAAGGCTCGGTATGGGTAAGCCCACAATCGCAAATGTCCAGTTGCCGGAATTGTATGATTTGTTTGGATGATTCTGCATCCCCGTGGTAATTGGAATGAGGTGTTCTGATGTTGTCCACATCGGTCGGGATTCCAACAGGCCAACATAATCAACACTTAGATTCTAAGTTTATTTGTATTGGATTGAAATGGGCGCAAAAGCGTTATTGGATGTCTTGAAGGGCAGTGAACCTGCGCGCAGGCCAGTTTGGGTGATGCGGCAGGCGGGGCGTTATCTTCCTGAGTATAGGTCAGTTCGTGCCAAGGCTGGTTCGTTCCTTGATCTTTGTTACAATCCTGAACTTGCCGCAGAAGTGACGTTGCAGCCATTGCGCCGGTTTGACTTTGATGCCGCAATTTTGTTCTCGGATATTCTGGTCGTCCCTCATGCCATGGGGCTTGATCTTCGTTTTGAAGAAGGAGAAGGGCCGATCGTTCAAACCGTTGGATCTTTGGAAGATGTCAGACGGCTCGTTGACGTGGGTCAGAGTGATCAACTGAAGAAAGTATGTGAAACAGTTGGGCTTGTCAGGAGAGGTCTTGCCGGACATGTGAGTCTTATTGGCTTTTGTGGTGCGCCGTGGACGGTATCCAGTTACATGATCGAGGGGCGTGGTTCAGAGCGGTTGCGGGCGTTGTCCGTTGCTGCTGAAAATCCGGAGTGGTTTCGAGTCTTGCTTGATCGGCTGATTGAGGCTTCAGTGACGTACCTGCTGGGCCAAATTGAAAGCGGAGTTGAGGCAGTTCAAATTTTTGATAGCTGGGCTGGAGATGTTCCGGGAGAGATTCGTAGGCGCGTGGTTGAAGAGCCGATTGCGGCTATCATTCGGGGCGTGAGGGCTGTGTATCCCGGTTTTCCAGTTATTGTGTTTGGCCGCGGCATTGGCCGTGGTCATCAATCATTGGCTATTGCAACGGGTGGCAATGCCGTTGGTGTTGAGCAGGGTCTCCCATTGTCAGACGTGCTGAATAGTTTGCCGAACGGAGTTGCGGTTCAGGGGAATTTGACGCCAAGCGTCTTGCTGGAGGATCCAGATGTGATCCGTGGTTCGGTCGTTGAACTGCTGAGGGATATTCCGAAAGGCCGCCATATCTTTAATCTGGGGCATGGAATCACACCCGATGTTGATCCGGGCCACGTTCAGGTGATGCTGGACGCTGTTCGGGCGCAGGATGGAAATTGAATGTACCTGTGGCTAAAGGCTTTTCATGTCGTGGCCGTAATTTCGTGGATGGCTGGATTACTGTATTTGCCACGGCTAATGGTGTATCACAGCGTTGTGGATGTTGGATCGGACAGTGATGCAACTTTCAGAGTTATGGAGCGTCGCCTTCTGAATGCGATTATGACTCCCGCTGGAATTGTTGCAGTGCTGTCGGGCCTTGCTCTTGTGCATCTGGGCGGCTGGTCGTTTGGGGATGTTTGGCTGGCCGTGAAGCTCTTCTGTGTTGCAGGTTTGGTGGCGTCCCATTGGGTGCTCAGAACGCATGTCTTGGCTTTTGCAAAGGGCGTGCGATTGAGGCCTCAGGCGTTTTATCGGATTATCAATGAGGTTCCGACCATGTTGATGATCATCATTGTGATCTGTGTCGTCGTGAAGCCTTTTAGTTGAATCACGGCTGTTTGCTTTTCATTAGATGTTTGGTATAAGTTGTTGTTCCTTTGGGAACGTCCCTCCCCTCGGTCCGGCTGGCTGGCTTTTTGCGCCCTGGGCCCTTTCATGAAGACTGACCTATGACCTCTCTCGTCGATCTCAAGGAGATCAAGCTTTCCGAACTCAAGTCAAAAAAACCTGCCGAACTCGTGGTTCTGGCGGAAGAGCTTCAGGTTGAGAATGCTTCAGCCTTGCGTAAGCAGGAGCTGATGTTTGCGATCTTGAAAAATCTCGCGGCTCGGAGCGTGGAAATCATCGGCACCGGTGTGATTGAGGTCTTGCAGGATGGTTTTGGTTTTATCCGTTCGGCGGAATCGAACTACCTGGCAGGGCCAGATGATATTTACGTTAGCCCTACGCAAATCCGGAAGTTTGCACTTCGTACGGGGGATACGGTGGAGGGGCAGATTCGCAGCCCCAAGGATGGCGAGCGCTACTTTGCCCTTGTTAAGGTCAACACGGTGAACTTTGAGGATCCGGAAAAGGTCAAGCATAAGGTTCATTTTGACAATCTCACGCCGCTTTATCCTGAAGAGCGTCTTGAGATGGAAATCAACGATCCGACGCGGAAGGACGCGAGTCCGCGCGTCATTGATATTGTGGCTCCTATCGGCAAGGGGCAACGTGGATTGATTGTTGCGCCGCCACGAACCGGCAAAACTGTGATCCTTCAGAACATCGCCCATTCAATCGCAACAAATCATCCGGAATGCTATCTGATTGTCTTGCTGATCGACGAGCGGCCGGAGGAAGTGACCGACATGCAGCGCTCGGTGAAGGGTGAGGTGATTAGTTCGACCTTCGACGAGCCGGCGACGCGCCATGTGCAAGTTGCTGAGATGGTGATCGAAAAGGCCAAGCGCCTCGTGGAACATGGGCGTGACGTCGTGATCCTGCTGGATTCCATCACGCGCTTGGGCCGCGCCTACAATACGGTGGTGCCATCTTCAGGAAAGGTTCTGACTGGCGGTGTTGATGCCAATGCCTTGCAGCGCCCAAAGCGGTTTTTTGGCGCAGCGCGCAATATTGAGCAGGGCGGCTCTTTGACGATCATCGCGACTGCCCTGATTGATACGGGCAGCCGTATGGATGAAGTGATTTTTGAAGAGTTCAAGGGCACTGGCAATTCGGAAATTATCCTGGATCGCAAGGTGGCCGATAAGCGCGTATTCCCGGCAATTGACATTTTGCGTTCTGGCACGCGCAAGGAAGAGCTGATTGTGAAGTCTGACACGTTGAAAAAGACCTACGTGTTGAGGCGTATTCTGAATCCGATGGGGACTGTGGATGCCATCGAGTTCCTGCTCGATAAGTTGCGGCAGACTAAGACCAATAGTGACTTCTTCGATTCCATGAATGCCTGATCCGGACATACCGGGTTTGGTATCGATTCGATTCCGAAATGATTCAGAAGCCCAGTATTTTCGCGTGTTCTACAGGTTCGGGTAGGGCTGGTATCGCTGTCATCCGCATTTCCGGCCCTCATGCTAGGGCTGCGGTGGAGCGGCTTGCCTTTCCATTGCCGAAAGAACGGGTCGCCGCTTACCGCGAAATCCGGACGTGTGATCGCAGTGAAGTTCTCGATCGCGGCCTGGTTATCTGGTTTGCCGGCCCGAGGAGCGCAACTGGTGACGATGTTGCTGAATTTCATGTTCATGGAAGCCAGACCGTCGTTGAGGCGTTGTTGCGCGAACTTTCAGACATCGAAGGACTTCAACCGGCAGGCCCCGGTGACTTCAGCCGCCGTGCTTTTGAAAACGGTATTCTCGATCTTGTTGAGATTGAGGGCCTCGCTGATTTGCTTCAAGCCGAAACAGCTTCCCAACGCCGGCTCGCCATGCGGCAATTTATGGGCGAGGCGAGTGCCGTCTATCAGGGGTGGCGGCAAAGATTGGTTTCAGCCTTGGCTTACCTCGAAGCATCAATTGATTTCACTGATGAGGAAGGTGTCGCTGAAGCTGCTGTGGAGCGGGCAAGGCCATTACTCGAAGCCTTGACGAAAGAGCTTTCCATTGCCTTGGAAGCTTCGCGGCAGGCATCTGCTATTCGGCGCGGGATGCGGATCGTCATTGGCGGCGCTCCGAATGTGGGCAAGTCGTCTCTACTCAACAGTTTGGTTGGGCGATCTGCGGCGATTGTGTCGCCGATTGCGGGTACGACGCGCGATGTGGTTGAAGCGCCGCTCGTGATCGATGGCGTGCGGGTTTCTCTGGCTGATACTGCGGGCGTTCGGTCTGCGATCAGTGATGATATTGAGCGAGAGGGCGTTCAGCGTTCACGTACTGAAATGGCTGCTGCTGACTTGCTTGTCTGGGTGACGAGTCCGGACGTGGCGAATGGCGAACAGCCGGCGCGTCAGCCGGATCTTTGGGTTTGCAACAAGTCTGACCTCTTAGCACCGGGTTCGATTCATATGCGTAACGACAGTGTGTTCATGGTTTCGACGAAAACACATGAAGGTATGGCCTCTCTGAAGGAACGGCTTTCTCATCTCGTCCGCGATCGACTTTCACTCCAGCCTAACGCAGTGATGGTGAGACTTCGTCATACTGTTGCCGTCGAAGAATCGATTCGGCTGCTTAACGATGCCCTTCAAAAGGATCTCACGCAGCTTGAGCTGATGGCAGAAGACGTGCGAAAAGCAGCGTCATCTTTGGCATCGGTCACGGGCCGTGTCGGTGTGGAAGAGCTTCTCGGGCAGATCTTCAGCGAATTCTGCATCGGCAAATGATGTCTGTTTCACGTGAAACAGATTGGCGGATTCTGATCCGCCCACGGAGTAATGAATTGTTAGGAATTGTGCAATGACTGGCGCAAGCCCACGGATGTTTGATGTGATCGTGGTCGGAGGCGGCCATGCCGGCTCTGAAGCAGCAGCTGCATCGGCGCGCCTCGGCGCAGCCACTGCACTGATCACTCACCGGTTTGCCACGCTTGGTGAGATGTCTTGCAACCCGGCGATTGGTGGTTTGGGAAAAGGGCATCTTGTTTGTGAAATCGATGCTCTGGATGGCCTGATGGGCCGCGTTGCTGATGCGGCAGGCATACAGTTTCGGTTGCTCAACAGATCAAAAGGACCCGCAGTTCGAGGGCCTCGGGCTCAGGCGGATCGCAAGCTTTATCGGCAGGCGATGCAACATACTTTGTCATCCCAGCCAAACTTGACCATCGTTGAAGGGGCAGTGGTCGGCCTTATTATGGATGGCTCGCGTGTCGTTGGAATTACTACCGAAGATGGCCGAAGCTTTCATGCCGGCGCGGTGGTACTCACAACGGGAACCTTCCTCAATGGTCTCATTCATATTGGAGAAACCAAAATCCCGGCGGGCCGTGTTGGCGAGCCACCTGCCAGGGGGATTTCAGGCCAACTTGCCGAAGCCGGCCTGCGACTCGGGCGCCTGAAGACTGGAACACCTGCCCGGCTTGATGGTCGCACCATTGCATGGGGTGAACTTGATGAGCAGAAGGGTGACGACCCGCCCACACCGTTTTCCTTCCTGACCGAGCGGATTACGACACCCCAGATTTCCTGTTTCATCACACAGACGACACCGGAAACCCATCGGATCATTCAAACGAACATCGCTCGTTCGCCGTTGTTTTCGGGTCAGATCGAAGGTGTGGGGCCGCGGTATTGCCCCTCGATTGAAGACAAGGTCCATCGGTTTGGCGACCGCGACCACCACCAGATCTTTCTGGAACCTGAAGGATTGGATGATCACACAGTTTACCCAAATGGCATTTCGACATCCCTCCCGGAAGACGTACAGCATGCCTTGATCCACTCGATACCCGGGCTGGAAAATGTTCGGATTCTGCGGCCGGGCTATGCCATCGAGTATGACCATGTCGATCCGACTGAGCTGACGCGCGGACTTCAAGTCAAGAAGATGCCTGGCCTTTATCTTGCTGGCCAAATCAACGGCACGACGGGCTACGAGGAGGCGGCCGCGCAGGGCCTGATTGCGGGTCTCAATGCGGCGCGGACCGTGGCTGGTGCCGAAGAATATATCTTCGACCGGATGGATGGCTATCTCGGCGTCATGGTCGATGATTTGGTGACGCGGGGCGTCAGCGAACCATACCGGATGTTCACTTCCCGGGCTGAATTCCGTTTGATGCTGCGCGCTGACAATGCCGACCAGCGTTTGACACTCAAAGGCGCGGACTTGGGCCTGGTGGGGTCGTCCCGCTCCGAGACCTTTGCGCGCCGATTGGCGGAAATCACGGCAGCTCGTGAACTCGTCGACAAACTCTCGCTGACGTCTGCGGCGGCCTCGAAGCAGGGACTCAAGGTGAACCAGGATGGCTTGAATCGCACAGCATTCCAGCTGATGGCCATGCCAGATGTCGGATATGAGCAGCTGGAAACCATCTGGCCTGAACTACGGGCACTTCCAAGCCATGCCAAGCAAGCCCTTCAGGCCGATGCCCTCTACTCCGGTTATATGGACCGCCAGAAGCGAGAGATCGCTGAGGCGCGGGCTGAAACGGCCCTGGCCATTCCTTCGGGTCTGCCCTTTCATGACTTGCCGGGGCTTTCCATGGAACTCCGTCACAAGTTGGCCCGTATTGCTCCCCGCACAATCGGTCAGGCGGGCCGAATCGATGGGATGACCCCAGCTGCAATCGCTTGCTTGATTGCGGCCATACGGAAATTCCGTGGCACGGCTGACGGTACTATCCATGCCGCCTGAGAATCTCATCCCTCGTCCTACCCCGGGCGAGATTGAATCGATGTTCGCACTTGGTGTTTCACGTGAATCATGGAGCCGGATCGAGGAATTTGTCGCCCTTCTGGTACAATGGCAACAACGCACAAACCTGGTATCGCCCAACAGCCTCCCACAAATCTGGGCCCGGCATGTGATCGACAGCCTCCAGCTGCTGCCACTGTTACCGCCTGCTACCCGTTTGATTGCGGACCTTGGCTCCGGCGGAGGATTTCCCGCCATTCCGCTGGCCATTGCAAGCGGCGCAGAGTTTCATCTGTATGAGTCTATTGCCAAGAAAGCAGCATTCCTGCGGGAGGCTGGTCGGATTGGTCGGTGCAAGGTGACGATCCATAATCACCGTTTGGAGAACTTGTCGGCAGTGAAGGTATTGCCACAGATCGAGGTGGTCACAGCCAGGGCATTGGCGCCCCTGCGTGAGCTCTTGCAGCTTGCCGAACCGTTCCTGAAAAATGGTGCAAAAGCCTTCTTCCACAAGGGTGCTGATTGCGATGCTGAATTGACCGAAGCGTCCAAATACTGGAAAATCAAAGCGGAAAGACACTCCAGCCTGACTGATTCGTCAGCCGTAATCCTGGAGGTCAGAGAGGCGTACCGTGTCTGAGTTTAAAGCTTCCTCCTGCCGCATTCTGGCGGTCGCAAACCAAAAAGGTGGTGTCGGCAAGACGACCACAGCCATCAATCTCGGAACTGCACTTGCGGCCGTTGGTGAGCGGGTGCTGGTTATTGATCTTGACCCGCAGGGTAATGCCAGCACAGGTCTCGGAATTACCCGCTACGCGAACCAGAAGTCATCCTATCACGTTCTCATCGGCGAAGCCTCTTTGGATGAGGTCATCGTCGAGAGCGGTATCCCTCGCCTTAACTGTTCGCCAGCCACAATTGATCTGCTCGGCGCGGAGTTGGAATTGGCAGAACTCGATCGCAAGACGTACCGTCTTTCGGATGCGATCAAACAGTTGGTAGCCCTACCCGGCGACAAGCACCGCTACACCTATATCCTCGTTGATTGTCCGCCATCACTGAACCTGCTGACCATCAACTCGCTAACCGCTGCAGATGCCATATTGGTGCCGCTGCAATGTGAGTTTTTTGCATTGGAAGGACTCAGCCAGCTCTTGAAAACGGTAGAACGGGTGAAGACCACGCTCAATCCGAAACTCACCATTCAAGGCGTGGTCTTGACCATGTTTGACAAGCGCAACAGTCTTTCAGAACAGGTGGCCCAGGACGTACGCAGTGTCTTGGGCGAAAAGGTCTACCAAACAGTCATTCCACGAAATGTTCGGGTTTCGGAAGCCCCCTCTCATGGCACGCCGGTACTCCTCTATGATCATTCCTGCGTGGGGTCTCAGGCCTATATCCATCTTGCGTCCGAAGTCATCCGCCGCGAGCGGGACTTGAAGGCGGCGTAAAGACAGGCCAAAAGCCTGTCGATTCGCTTCCGAAACAGAATCAGGTTATCCGGGGAACATCATGAACGCACTCCCAAAACGCCGACTGGGCCGAGGGCTAGCCGCCTTGATCGGGGATGACGTGCCCATTCATTCTGCACCATCCGAAACGCAAGCGCTGGGCTCGTCAGCTTCAGACGGGCAGGGCTTGAGGTTCCTCCCGATTGAGCTACTTAAGGCAAATCCATCCAATCCCCGCCGGACATTCAATCCGGAAGAAATTGAATCACTCGCCAATTCGCTCAAGGCCAAAGGCCTTCTGCAACCCATTATGGTCAGACCGCTTGACGGTGGTGAATATGAGATCGTGGCTGGTGAGCGTCGCTGGCGGGCAGCACAGCAAGCCGGCTTGCACACGGTGCCGACACTGGTGCGCGAATTGGATGATCGCGAAACACTCGAAATCGCCATCATCGAAAACGTCCAGCGCAGCGACCTGAACCCGCTTGAAGAAGCGCGCGCCTACAAGATGCTGCAGGATCAGTATTCCTACACACAGCAGCAACTGGCCGACGTCATCGGCAAGAGCCGCAGTCACATCGCCAACACCATGCGGCTGACCACACTTCCTGAGGCGGTGCTCACGCAAATTGAAAGTGGCAAGTTGTCTGCCGGCCATGCACGTACTCTCGTGGCGACGGACAATCCTGAAGGGATCGCGCAGCAAATCATCAAGTTGGGTCTTTCTGTGCGCCAGGCCGAAGACCTGACCCGAAAGAAGCCGGCGCCTGAAACGAAATCAGCCAAGCCAGAAAAAGACGCCGACACCCGCCAATTGGAAAAAACCCTCGGTTCTGCACTTGGATTGACCGTCACCATCAATCACAAGGGCCCCGGTGGTCAGATTGTCATCACCTACAAGTCGCTTGATCAACTCGATCTTGTTGCTCACCGCCTCAGCAAGGCGTGATTCAAGCCGCCACGAGTTGCCGACTGGTTCTGGCCAGAGAGAGCAAGGTGCGGCCAGTTATGACTTCGGCGAGGTCGCCAAGTTGACGTGATTGCAGGATCGCCTGCTGAATAACTGACTGGGCATTGACCAGAGCTGCCAGGGAGAAGGTCTTCATCTGACGGCCAACAGTCTTTTGCTGTCCAAAGAATATTGGCGGCTTCGCGGCGCGGAATGCAGACTCAAGATTCTCACCCCGGTCGAGTGCACTTCGCACGGCTTCAAGACGTGCCAGGTGCATCTGCACCATGATGAGAGCCTGCTTCCATTCCCCATCAGCGCGCAAGCTTTCAAAGATCCTGTCAGTTTCTTCAAGCTGACCTGAGAGGACGGCGTCGATCAACTTGTCAAAATCAAAGGAAGCCTGGTCCCCGCAACTTGCCTCAACATCAGCGATTGCAATTTCTTTCGCACCAGCAGCGTAGGTGAAAAGCTTTTCCAGTTCCGCTTCAACAATTCCGCGATCAGTGCCGACCAATGCAACAAACCGCTCAGCCGCTCCCTCGGCAAAAATCAACCCATGAGTTGCAACTTTACTCCGTATACGGACTATGATAGACGCCTCAGTCTCCTCGTAGAATCCGCAGGTCAAAAAACGGCTGCTTGCTGTGGCCGCTGTTCGCAGCTTGGATGCCTTGTTCAAAGACCCCGCTGTCATGACCACAAAATTACAGGTCTCCGGCTCCTCAATGACGGGCAGCAACCATCCCAAGTGCGCTTCTTCGCAACCTTCAACAATGATCGATTGGCGCCCACCCAACAATGACAACGACTTGAAGGCACTATCCAACATTCCAGCGTCGTTGCGCAAAGCAGAAGATATCAATCGAGTCGGTTCATCTTCCAATTTGAGGGCGGCCAGCACCTGTCGAGCGGCAGCGGAAATACTGGCCTCTTCCGTCCCAAACAACAAAATCCCATTCAGCGATGCATGGCGCTTGGCAACAGCCGACACAAGTTCACTGTCAGTTACGGTGGCCATGAAACCTAGGTCTGGCCAGCAGACAAAAATGCTGCAAGCCTGGTGCGGATATCCTCAGACACTTCTTGAGCCGCCCGCAGTTGAGCATTGTCGGCCGCTTGAAGGTCAGCAAGGGGTTGCTCAACAGTGTCATAAGAAACGTTTGAAAAACTGACACCGCCCGTAACAGTTTCACCTGTTTTGGCATCGGACAACGCGTATTTTACAGAAAGCCTGTAACGTTTGCGATAAAGTTTCTCAGTCGAAATTGAAGACACAGATGTCACAGATTCCGAAGGCAATAAATGCAGGACAAAGCGACTTTCTCCTCCACCTCGACCCAATGAAGATATCAATTCGTTGCGCACCAGCTGACCTGCCCGGGTCTTCTGCTCTTCCACGGCAATCTGAGACAATGCTGCTACAACGTTGCGCCCCGCGGAGTTACTTCCATAAAGCGGGCGATAGCTGCAAGCGGCCAAAAGCGGCGTGAAGGCGGCCAGCACAAGAAAAAGTTGGAATAACCGTCTCAGCATACGATGTTGATGATCCTGTCGGGGACAACAATGAACTTCTTAATAGGCTTACCGTCAAGCAAGCGCTTAACTGACTCCAACGCCATGACAACGGGTTCAAGTTGATCCTTCGTCAGCCCTTTGGCAACAGTGATTTCGTCACGCCGCTTACCATTGATCTGGATGGCCATGGTAACTTGATCGTCAATGACAAGTTTCGGATCGGCCTTGGGCCAAGGCGTTCCGACTACGGTGCCTTCCACACCGAGCACCTTCCAGCATTCCTCAGCAAGATGCGGCATCATTGGCGCAGACAGCAGCACAAGTGCCTTCGCCGCTTCGGAAACGGCAGCAGCATCGGTGCCACCCTGCAAGCCAGCGCCCAAGGCGTTCGACAATTCATAGATGCGCGCGATGGCGCGGTTGAAGCGCAGGTTCTCCAGATCATCAGTGACCGCGGCAATGGCCTTGTGGGTGGTCCGACGCAAGGAAGTTCCGTCTGCACTGCCAGTGGCAGAAGCCGCCTCCTGGACCAGACGCCAGATGCGCTGAACAAAACGCCATGCCCCTTCAACGCCGGATGTCGTCCATTCAATGTCGCGTTCAGGCGGTGTGTCTGACAACATGAACCAGCGCGCCGTATCGGCACCATAGGTCGCGATGATGTCATCGGGATCGACTACATTCTTTTTGGATTTCGACATTTTTTCGATGTCGCCGACGACCAATGGTTCACCCGTCTTGGCGTGGGTCCATTTTCCATCCATCTCGACTGCTTCAGCCGGAACCACCCATTCGCCTTCCAGTGTCTTGAAAGTCTCGTGGGTTACCATGCCCTGCGTGAACAGGGCGTTGAACGGTTCATCCATGCCAAGATGCCCGGTATCGCGCATGGCACGCGCAAAGAAGCGCGAATAGAGCAGGTGCAGAATGGCATGCTCGATACCGCCGATATATTGGTCAACACCCATCCAGTACCTGGCGTCGGAAGGATCGACAGGCATTGGCGCGGCTGGTGAACAAAAGCGCGCAAAATACCAAGATGAATCAATGAATGTATCGAAAGTGTCTGTTTCGCGCTGGGCCTTGCCACCACACTTTGGGCAATTGACGTGCTTCCACGTGGGGTGATGCGACAGCGGATTGCCAGGCTTGTCGAATGTCACGTCTTCCGGAAGCGTCACCGGAAGATCCTTCTTTGGCACCGGAACAACACCGCATGTCTCGCAGTGAATGACCGGAATGGGGCAACCCCAATAGCGCTGCCGTGACACGCCCCAGTCACGCAGGCGGAAATTGACACGGCGCTCACCAATCTTCATTTCCTCCATGCGATTGGCAATTTCGGACTTGGCGTCCTCAACCGAAAGACCATTCAGGAAATCAGAATTGATGATGTGTACCTTGCTGGCGTCATCTTCCAGATATGGGCCCTGCGACACATCAACGGCAGCACCGTCTCGTGGGCCAACCACCGGCAAGATCGGCAGACCATATTTGGTTGCAAAGTCCCAGTCGCGCTGGTCATGGCCCGGGCAGCCAAAAATCGCCCCTTCACCGTAGCCCATCAAAACAAAGTTTGCGGCATAAAGTGGTACACGCACCCCAGCCCGGAACGGGTGCCTGGCGTAGATGCCAAGCGGCACGCCCTTCTTTTCAGCACGCTCAATGTTTTCTTCGCTCGTGCCCAGTGCCGCCACTTCCTTGCGGAAGGTTGCAATCGCTGGACTATCAGCCTCCAGCGACTTGACCATGGGGTGATCAGCAGACAATGCGCAGAAGCTTGCGCCGAAAATGGTGTCGTGTCGCGTTGTGTAAACACTTAGCTTGTCTTTGAGGAGTTGGCCGGCCTCGTCTTCCAAATCGAATGAAAACCGCATTCCCTCTGATCGACCAATCCAGTTCTTCTGCATCAACCGGACTTTTTCCGGCCAGGTCGTCAGCCGGTCGAGCGATGACAGCAGATCGTCGGAGTAATTGGTGATCTTGAGGAACCACTGGGCAAGTTCACGCTTTTCTACAACAGCTCCAGAACGCCAGCCCTTGCCGTCAATCACCTGCTCATTGGCCAGCACCGTGTGGTCAACGGGATCCCAATTCACCTGGGATGTGCGCCGCTCCACGAGACCCTTGTCCATGAAGTCGATGAACATCGCCTGCTCATGTTTGTAGTAAGACGGATCACAGGTGGCAATTTCGCGCGACCAGTCAATGGCGAGACCCATGGATTTCAGCTGGGCCTTCATCGTGGCGATGTTGGCATAGGTCCAGCCTTTCGGATGAACGCCGCGTTCAATGGCCGCATTTTCGGCCGGCATGCCGAAGGCGTCCCAACCCATGGGGTGCAGCACGTTATAGCCACTGGCCCGGCGGAAGCGTGCAATGACATCGCCCATGGTATAATTGCGCACGTGGCCCATGTGGATGCGGCCCGACGGATAGGGAAACATCTCGAGCACGTAATACTTGGGACGCGCCTCGTCCCTGACCGCCCTGAAGCTTTGGTTCTGTTCCCAGAAAGCCTGCCACTTGGGTTCAGTTTCGCGGTGGTTATAACGTTCGGTCACCAAGATATTCGTCCATGCCTGAAGAGGGAAAGTGATCCCGTACCAGTCCTTGAATTGGCCTGCAAGCATGGCCATAAGACGGCCATGTCAAACCCGATTGCCAATCATCTCGCCGAAGTGCAGGGCGCCATAGCAGACGCGGCGGTGCAGGCAGCCCGCAAGCCTGCTTCTGTGACCCTGGTAGCCGTTTCGAAGACCCATGATGCGCAAACAGTTGCACTGGCACTTGAGGCTGGCCAGCGGGTTTTCGGCGAAAATCGGGTTCAGGAAGCGGCACAGAAATGGCCCGCCTTGCGCAAGCGTTACGCCGGAATTGAACTGCACCTGATTGGCCCGCTGCAGAGCAACAAGGCGGGTGAGGCAGTCGCCCTGTTCGATGTCATTCAAACGGTCGACCGTGAAAAGATTGCAGCCGTGCTATCCCGGGAAATGAAACTTCAGGGGCGCAATCCGAAACTGTTCGCCCAGGTCAACACTGGCCATGAGCCACAGAAGGCCGGTATTGCCCCCGAGGCCCTACCAGCATTTCTGAAAACACTTCAGGGCCAGTATGGCCTGTCCATCTCGGGCCTCATGTGCATTCCGCCGGTTGAAGATGACCCGTCCCGCCATTTCCGGCTCCTCGCCACGCTGGCGAAAGATGCGGGCTTGGGCGAGCTTTCCATGGGAATGAGCGGAGACTACCCGGCTGCCATCGCCTCAGGGGCGACGCTGGTCCGGGTTGGCAGCGCTATTTTTGGCGAACGGCCAAAAGCCCCTCAGCAAGCCCACCCATAAGGGGCCAGACGACCAGCTGTACCTTCCGGCCGCAGCGCGCCAAGATCTTGCGCATATCTGATGCTGACACGGCCACACAACCCGCCGTCACCGCGGAACCTTGTCGTGTGAGGTGGAAGAAGATGGCACTCCCGCCCTTCCGGATGCGCGGGCATTCGTTGTGACTCGTGGAAAAGACCACGTCATATGCTTCATCAGCACGCCACATGGTTTCATGGCCGGGTCCGAAGGGTAGGCGGACATGGCGGTTATATTGCGCCGATGATGGGTCCTCGCACCAACCGTCCGTCTTCTGGAGTGCCCGCATGGTCAGACCCGAGACGGGGCGCTGCATTCTGTCGGTACGATAGAAGCCTTGCCGCAATTGCCACACGCCAACGGGCGTCCTTCCGTCACCTTCGCGCTTCAGGTGTGCAAGCCCGGCGCGGCCCAGTTTGCACGGGTAAGCCACACCACCGCACAGCAAGATACCGCTGGTCCGATTTTCTGACCTCGCGCGAACGTGAAGTTGTGTTACCATTCTGCTCACGGTGAGTTGTCTTGAATTGTGGACCGGCAAATTGCAAGTCCCAAGCATCGTGACGTTGAAAGCAGAGCCATGACCGCCAAAAAGAAAATCCTGATCGTTGATGATGATGATGTGCTGCGCGGCACGTTGAAGGACCAGTTGTCGCTGCATGATGAATTTGTGGTGACAGATGTTGCAACGGCCACGCTTGGCGTCAAAGCCCTGAAGGCTGATCCTGCCAATCTCGTGGTACTTGACGTCAATCTGCCTGATATGGACGGGCGCGAGGCTTGCAAGATCATGCGGCGCAATGGCTTCAAAGGCCCCATCATCATGCTGACGGGGCAGGGCTCGGATGCCGATGTAATCCTTGGTCTCGACTCCGGCGCCAATGACTATGTGGTAAAACCCTTCCGGTTTGCCGTACTTCTGGCGCGCATCCGCTCTCACCTGCGCCAGCATGAGCACAGCGAGGACGCACAATATCGCGTTGGGCCTTACACCTTTAAGCCCGCCTCCAAGACGTTGGTCCGCGATGACAATAAGAAGGTCAGGCTCACTGAAAAGGAAACAGCGATCATCAAGTTCCTGTATCGCTCCGGCGAGCAGGCGGTGGCGCGCGATGTGCTGTTGGCCGATGTCTGGGGCTACAACGCAGGTGTGACAACGCACACGCTTGAAACCCATATCTACCGCTTGCGCCAAAAGATCGAACGTGACCCCGCGCATGCCGAAATCCTGGTAACGGAAGGCGGTGGATACAGGCTTGTTCCCTGAGTCAAAGCCTGTCAAAAAGGCTGAGATGGGTGGCAATCGAGACGATCTGAGACTGACAGCAGGAGCACATGCATGAGCGTGCGCGCTGATGCAGAGACATTGCGCAATATCCCGATTTTTCGGGACTGCGAAGCTGTGCCGTTGCAAGTCATGGCCTTTGCCGCTGAGCGGCAAACTTTTGCCCCTGGTGAGACATTGATTTCCGAGGGAACCCGGGCCAAGGCGGCCTACTTCATTTTGCAGGGCAACGCCACACTGAAGCAGGGCACCAAGGCCATCGGCCTTGCTGAGCCTGGTGCGTTTCTGGGTGAATTGGCGATGATTGGCAACACTCAGTATTCATTGACTGCTGTGGCAGAGTCGCCGGTGTCTACGGCGCGTATCGACCGGGCGCTGTTCCTGCGTGTTGTGAGTGAATATCCCGAATTTGGTGATGCCGTTATGAAGGCGCTCTCGGAAAAACTCGGCACCTCAGTGCGCGAGTTGGATGGCGTGCGAAACCTGTTCAACCGCTCACGCAGTTTCACCCAACTCTAGGGTTGGTTCAGGTTTTCAAGTTGCGGCACGTAGTTGGGTTTTGACGGGTCAACCAGCGGCTTCGAAGGCAAGGTCGACTGGTCTTCATCAGATTTGAATTGTGTTTCCTCGCGCTCCATTTCCAGTCCATGGGCATCCACCAGCCGCAGCGTCACCTTGAAAATGTCGCCCTTCTTGATGCCGAACATCGGGCTGCTTTCGAGTTTATATGTCAGCTTACCGGGAAAAACCTGTTCACTCACGCGCTCGCGCTCAGTTGTGCCAGGTTTGTCGAACAAGGCCTCGACCGTTCCTCCTTCCGGCAGAGTGGTGGTTGTTTGGGCAACGATGACGAGGTTGGCCTTTGAATAGCGGTAATTGAACACAAGTCCGCCGCCTGCAATTTTCAGCTTCTTCTTTGGCGTGTCATCGCCACAACCGCCAAGAAGCATCAGTGGCGCACACATCAAAAGCCGCCTGTTCACCACTCTTCACTCTCCCGCATGTCTTGCGCTCCCAGCAAACCTTCAGGCCGGATCACCAGCGCCAGCACCATGATGGCAAAAACGGCCACGTCCCGATAGGCCGTGGAAAAAGTGGCAGACCAGGCCACCTCCAGAAACGACAGGGCGACTGCGCCCATTATTGCGCCGCGTAAGGTGCCGAATCCGCCAATCACCGAGGCAAACATGGCTTTGAATCCAATCATCATGCCGACTGAAAAATTGGCCCCGCCATAGACAATGGCCGATGTCCAGCCCGTCACGCCTGCCAGGCCGCCTGCCAATGCGAAAGCCAAGGCAGAGATCACACTCGAGTCAATACCACCGAGGCTTGCGAGTTTCTGTGACTGGCAACAAGCCCGCCAGACCAAGCCAAACCGCGTCCATTTCAATATGACTGCCGCGATGATGATCGCTGCCGTGCCAATGGCAATTCCAAGTGCAGCGATGGCCGAAACCTGAATGGGAAAGTCACCGCCGACGGCTGCAACCACCTGCCCGGAAAACAGGGGTGGCACCCAGATGTCCTTGGCACCTGTTGCCACGCGCATCGTCTCGGACATGGCAATGGCAAAGCCAATGGAGGCGATCATGAAGGCAAGAGGCGATGCCTGCAGGCTTTTGCCCAGCGCCACCCGGGCAATGGCAAATCCGAGTGCCGCACCGCATGCAATGGCAAGCGCCAAGGCTTCAAGCGCAGAGGCAATATCGTCTTCCCCACGCAGCAGGCCGGCAAAGCACATATAAATGGCGGCGAACGATGCAAACATCGCCACTTCGCCAAGGCCCAGGAAAATGCGCCGTGTCGTTGCCTGCATGATGGCAAAGGCCAGGGCCAGCGGCAGATAGAAGCCTGCGAGTTGCGCAACATTGAGAAGCTGTTGGACAATGTAAGCAAGCTGCTGCGGCATTGGCCGTCAGTGCCTGAAGTGCCGCAAGCCGGTGAAGACCATGGCCAGCCCGCGTTCATTCGCGCATTTTATCACATCATCGTCGCGCATGGCCCCGCCGGGTTGAATGATGGCTGTTGCGCCTGCGTCTGCCGCTGCTTCGATGCCGTCGGCAAAAGGAAAGAATGCGTCAGAGGCCAGCACAGAACCTTTGGCCCAGGGCTCTGAGCCACCCGCCGCGCGGGCAGCATCAAGGCTCTTCGACACTGCAATCCGCGTTGAATCAATGCGCGACATTTGTCCGGCGCCGATGCCCGTGGTCATGCCATTGCGGGCAAAGACGATGGCGTTGGACTTGACGTGCTTGGCAACGGTCCAGGCAAAGCGAAGGTCGCGCATTTCCTCTGGCGTTGGCTGACGCTTTGATACAACGCGAAGAGACGCTTCATCCATGGTCCGGGCATCGCGTGATTGCACCAACAGTCCGCCTGCGATGGTCTTGGCAAAATACCCGGACTGCGCGGGGTCCGGCATGGCCGGAAGCAGCAGCAGCCTGAGATTCCTCTTTGTGGCCAGGATGCTCAAGGCGTCTTCGTCCGCACCCGGTGCAATAATGACTTCGGTAAAGAGCTTGCCAATGTCCTCTGCCGTTTTGCCATCAAGCTTCTGGTTGAAAGCGAGAATGCCGCCGAAAGCTGACACGGGATCGCAAGACAATGCCTTGCCGTACGCTTTCATCAGGGTGCTTCCAAGCGCAACACCACAGGGGTTTGCGTGCTTGACGATGACGCAAGCCGGGCCTTCGGCTCCATCAAATTCACTGATCGCTTCCAGCGCGGCATCAGCATCGTTGATGTTGTTGTAGGACAGCTCCTTGCCCTGCACCTGACGCGCCGCCAGAACGCCGATGCGGCCATCCTGAACAGCATAGGCTGCCGCCTGCTGGTGCGGATTTTCGCCATAGCGGAGGGATTGGTGCAACTTGCCCCCGATGGCCATGTAGGCCGGAAATGGCTCTTTCACATCCTCGGCCATCCAGCGCGAAATGGCTGCGTCGTAGGATGCAGTGCGGGCAAAGGCCTTGGCTGCGAGCTTGCGGCGCAGGGCAAGAGACGTGCCCTTGTTCTCAGACAATTCTGCCAAAACGCTTCCATAGTCAGACGGGTCAACGACAACAGTCACATCACCATGGTTCTTGGCGGCGGCGCGGATCATGGCCGGACCGCCGATGTCGATATTCTCGATGCAGTCCTCGAAGCCCGCGCCTTTGTCGACGGTGGCCTCGAACGGATAGAGATTGACCACCA
>CALMEZ010000193.1 GCA_937864985.1 uncultured Alphaproteobacteria bacterium | reverse complement strand
GGCAGCCGTAGAGGTTGTCGAACTTGCTCTTGGTGACCGAGTCGTTGACGTTGATCGCGCGGAATAGCAGCGTGCCCTTGGCGCTCATTTCATTCAGGCGATGCACGCCGGTGGTCGTCTCTTCAGTGACGCCGATGATGTGCTTGGCCTTGCGCTCATACCAGGTGGGGTCTTCGGCCAGCTTGGCCTTGATCGCGGCGAACAGGCAGCGCTCTTCCTCGCTGGTCGGGTTGGCGATCAGCGAGGCATCCTTCGCGGCCTTCTGGCCCAGATGCATCAGCAGCGTCGCGTCGCCGCCGTCGTCGAGGATCATGTTGGGGCCTTCGCCATCGCTGCCCTTGGGGCCAAAGTCGAAGATGCGATGCGTGTAGTCCCAGTAATCGGCCAACGTCTCGCCCTTGACGGCGAACACTGGCGTGCCCTTGGCGGCAATCGCAGCGGCGGCGTGATCCTGCGTCGAGAAGATGTTGCACGACGCCCAGCGCACCTCGGCGCCGAGAGCCTGCAGCGTCTCGATCAGCACAGCGGTCTGGATGGTCATGTGCAGGGAGCCCGAGATGCGCGCGCCCTTCAGGGGCTGGGCCTTGGCATATTCCTCGCGCGTGGCCATCAGGCCGGGCATCTCGATCTCGGCCATCTCGATTTCCTTGCGGCCCCAATCGGCCAACTTGATATCGGCCACAACGTAGTCGTGCTTGCTCATGTCTCATCATCCTTTTGTGATGGGCGGCCTATAGCAAGGCGGGCGGCGGGCGGCAAGAGCTATATAAAGATATCTTTATGTGAATTGACCAAACCCTGGCCGGAAAAGCGGCCTGACTGTCAGTCGATCCTAGGATAGGGTTTAAATCGCCTTAGAGGGGTCGAGAACATTGTTCATCGGCTGGCAGGTGGTGGGGTAGCGGGGCGCAAAGGAATCGCCTGTACGGCCCTCCTACCCTACCACAAATCGATTTCTATCATAGGTTTATTTATCTATGTAGGATTCGCGTCTTAGTTCAGTGACGGTGGGCGCGCGCCCGGTCAGCGGGTTGTCCGGGTTCCAGGCGAGCTTCGTTTCAAAGAAACGGGCCAGCAGCGCGTCATACATCAGGATGCGGCCGGCCAGGCTGTCGCCGATCTGCAACAGCTCCTTGATCACTTCCATGGCCTGCATGGACCCGATGATGCCGGGAAGCGCACCCATGACGCCCGCTTCTTCGCAGGCCGGGAAAGATCCCCGCGCCGGAAGGTCACCGACAAAACAGCGATAGGTGGGATAGGGTTCGCCATCCGGCTTTTTCAGATGCGGCTTGAAGGTGGAAATCTGGCCATCGAATTGGCCGACGGCGGCAGAGACCAGCGTTTTCTGGCCGAAGTAGCAGGCGTCGCTGACCAAAAAGCGCGTGGGGAAGTTGTCGCAGCCATCCGCAATGATGTCATAGTGCGCGATGAGTGACAGCGCGTTGTCGACGCTGAAACGCTCGCGGTGTTGCTCCACATTCACATGAGGGTTGATGGCGGCCATCTGCTGGGCTGCACTTTCGGTCTTCGCCATGCCGACGCGATCCGTGGTGTGTATTACCTGGCGCTGCAGGTTCGAGAGCGAGACCGTGTCATGATCGACGATGCCGATGCGTCCCACACCCGCCGCGGCGAGATAGAGCAGCAACGGTGCGCCCAGCCCGCCGGCGCCGATCACCAGAACGGAGGAATTCTTCAGCTTGTTCTGGCCGGGGCCACCCACCTCATGCAGCACGATGTGGCGGGCATAGCGCTCCAGCTCTTCATCGGTGAGGGCCATTACATCCTCCCGCTGGAGCCGAAGCCACCGGCACCGCGATCCGTTTCATCGAGCTCCTCGACCTCGATCAGTTCCATCTGAACGACAGGCGCAATGACCATCTGGGCGATGCGGTCACCACGGTTGATGACGAAATCATCCGTACCCAGATTAATCAGCGGCACCTTGATCTCGCCACGGTAATCGGAATCGATGGTGCCCGGCGCATTGAGAACGGTGATGCCATGTTTCACAGCAAGGCCGGAGCGCGGCCGCACCTGGGCTTCCATGTCATCGGGCAAAGCGATGGCGATGCCAGTGGCCACCAGGGCCCGGGCACCGGGCTTGAGGGTTAGCGCTTCGGCAGACCGCAGATCCATGCCGGCGGAACCGTCCGTGGCATAGGCGGGAAGGGGCAGATCAGCACCATGGGCGAGCCTGACGACCTTGATGGTCATAGCAGGCCTGCCAGCCTGTCCATCAGGCGGGTGGCCACTTCGGCCTTTGTCAACTTCGGCCAATCCTCAACGCCTGATTTCGACACCAGATGCACCGTGTTGGCGTCACCGCCGAAAACCTTGTTTTCGGCGCTCACATCATTGGCAACGATCAGGTCGCAACCCTTCTTGGCCAACTTGGCCTGGGCGTTTTCAATAACCTTTTCGGTTTCGGCGGCAAAGCCCACCACGATCTTGGGCCGGTTCTTTCCGGTCGCTACGGTTTTCAGGATGTCAGGATTTTCGGCAAAGGCGAGTGATGGTAGCGAGCCATCATCCTTCTTCTTGATTTTTTCATCCGCTGCCTTCGCCACTTTCCAGTCAGCCACGGCGGCGGTGAAAATGCCGATGTCGGCCGGCAGGGAGGATTGCACGGCCTTCAACATGGCATCGGCTGTCATCACAGGCATGAGGTCAATGCCCGGCGGCAGTGGCAGGTTGACAGGACCCGAAACAAGCGTGACGCGCGCGCCCAGCTTCGAGGCCGCTTCGGCAATGGCATAGCCCTGCTTGCCCGATGAATGGTTGGAGATATAGCGGACGGGATCAATGCCTTCGCGAGTGGGCCCTGCGGTGATCAGCACATGCTTGCCGGCCAAGGGCTGCGCTGCAGGTGTGAGCGCTTGTTCAATCGCTGCGGCAATTTCCATTGGCTCGGCCATGCGGCCCAGGCCAAATTCTCCGCAGGCCATTTCGCCGGAATTGGGGCCGACAAACAGCACACCGTCATTCTTCAGTGTACGGATGTTGCGTTGGGTCGCCGGGTGATGCCACATGCGCACATTCATGGCGGGTGCCACCAGAACGCGCTTGTCGGTGGCAAGAAGCGTCGTGGAGGCAAGGTCATTGGCAAGGCCTGTCGCCATCTTGGCCAGAAGATCTGCCGTGGCAGGTGCGACTACAACAAGATCAGCGGACCGCGACAGTTCGATGTGGCCCATCTCGGTTTCATCGGTCAGCGAGAAGAGGTCGGAATAGACTTTCTCTCCGGCCAAGCTTGCCACGGACAGCGGCGTTACAAAATGCTCAGCTGCCCTGGTGAGAACAGGTTTCACGGCAAACCCGCGCTTCTTCAACTCGCGGATCAGTTCCAGCGACTTGTTGGCCGCAATACCGCCACCGATGATGAGGAGGATGGATTTGCTCATTGCCACACCATTTTCCATGCGATGATCACGAGTGCCAGCGCCCCTGCGGAGAGGGCCGCCGTCTGCCACCAGCTGCGGCTGCCTTGCTGGCGGGCGATGGCAGCGGTGGTTTCATCATCCAGTTTCAATGTGCCGTCCCTGGCTATGGACGACAACAGGCTGGTGGCCTTGCTGGCCTCTTCGAGCATGGGCGGCAGTTTAAGCGCCAGACGGGCGAGAGATTTGGCGCTTTCGCCAGCTTCCTCAATCTTGCCCAGCGGTCCGAGGTGGCGTTCGATCCAGCCCCGCACCACGGGCTCTGCCGTCACCCACATGTTGAGGTTGGGATTGAGAGTCCGCGCCACGCCTTCGACCACAACCATGGTTTTCTGCAACAGCAGCAATTGCGGCTGCGTCTGCATGTCGAATTGCTCGGTCACCTCAAAGAGTTGAGTGAGCAACCGCGCCATGGAAATCTGGTCGGCGGGCAAATCCATGATCGGTTCGCCGATGGCGCGGATGGCTTGCGCAAAGTTACGCACATCTTGTGTTGCCGGAACATAACCAGCATCGAAATGCACCTCGGCCACACGGTAATAATCCTTGGTGATGAAGCCGTGCAGGATCTCGGCAAGGAAAATCCGCTCCTTCATGCCAAGCCGGCCCATGATGCCGAAATCAAGGGCGACAAGATTGCCCCTGTCATCCACCATCAAATTGCCCTGGTGCATGTCGGCATGGAAAAAGCCATCGCGGATGGCATGACGCAGGAAGGACTGGATGATTACATCGGCCAGATGATTGAGATCAAAACCCTTGGCTTTCAGAGCGGCCACATCGGCCATCGGTGTGCCGTCAATCCATTCGGTGGTGAGCACACGCTTCGAGGTGCGGGCCCAATCCACCGAGGGCAAGCGGAATTCGGGATCTTCGGCGGTATTGCCTTTCATCTCCGAGATGGCGGCAGCTTCCATGCGGAGGTCGAGTTCCAGCTTCATGGATTGCTCAAGCATTGATACGGCGGCAACGGGGCGCAGGCGCTTTCCCTCTTTCGAGAAACGCTCCATCTGGCGCGCGGCAAATCCGAAGCTGTCGATGTCTGCGGCGAAACGCTTTTCAACACCGGGGCGAAGGATTTTGACGGCAAGCGTCTTGCCATCGGCTGTCGTAGCCTTGTGGACTTGCGCCACAGACGCAGCGGCCACCGGCGCACTGAAGGACGTGAACAGCTCTTCCACCGGCTTGCCCAGCTCAGCGCGGACAATCGCCTTGGCCTCCTCCATGGAGAAGGGCGGGAGCTTGTCCTGCAGCACCTTCAATTCAAAGGCGCGCTTTGCGCCGATCACATCGGGCCGTGTGGCGAGGAACTGGCCGAGCTTGATGTAGCTGGGGCCGAGGGCTGAGAGCGCAGCGGAGATGCGGTTGCTCTGGCCCGCTTCACTTTTGTTGTTGCCTATCTGGCAGAGCTTGAGGGCGACGCGCGCCGGCGCCGGCAATTGCGCCTGCTGATCGGCCGGCAACAGTGCGCCATGGCGGGCCAGCGTGAAGCCGGCGCGTGACAGGCGAAAGAGGTTGGTGACAGCCAGCGCCATCAGATGCGCCAGCCGGAATGGATGGCCACGGTGCCACCTGTGAGGTTGCGCCAGGTGACGCGCGAGAAACCCGCGTCCTCGATCATCGCAGCGAAGTCAGCCTGCTTGGGGAAGGTGCGGATCGATTCGACCAGATAGCGATAGGGGCCGCCGTCACCGGTCACAACTTTTCCAACGGCAGGAATGACCGTGAAGGAATAGGCGTCATAGATTTTCTGGGCGAGGTCGAGTTCCATGTGGCTGAATTCCAGGCACATGAAGCGGCCACCAGGCTTCAGCACGCGATAGGCTTCTCTCAGCGCCAATGGAATCTTCGGAACGTTGCGAATGCCAAAGGCGATGGTGTAGGCATCGAAGCTCTGGTCCCGAAAGGCCAATGCCTCGGCGTTGCCGACGGTGAACTCCACCTTGCCAGCGAAGGATGTGGCTTCGGCGCGGCGCTTGCCTTCATTGACCATATCAGGGGAAATGTCGGCAATGGTGACGTGCGTTGCTGCTCCACCTGTCTTGGCGATGCGGAAGGCGATGTCGCCTGTGCCGCCTGCCACATCCAGCACCTTGAAGGGCCGGTCATTACGCGGTGGGTTCAGCTGGGTGATGAAGTCATCCTTCCACAGGCGGTGCAGGCCGCCGGACATCAGGTCGTTCATCTGGTCATAACGGGCGGCGGACTTGGCGAAGACGTCGTTGACGAGGCCCTGCTTTTCGCTGGCGTCCACCTCGCGGAAGCCGAATTTTGTTTCCATGCTCATGTGGCTTACATAGGCTATAGCATGGTTAATTTCCATGGGCAGACTGCCCCAGTGTTAACGAGATCAAAGTGCCGGAACTGCCAGAAGTCGAAACCGTGAAGCGCGGGCTGGAGCCTGCCCTGATGGGCCAGCGTTTTGCCCGCGTGGAGTTACGCCGCGCTAACCTGCGTTTTGCCTTTCCAACGCGTTTTGCAGAACGGCTGCAGGGCGCGCGGGTTGAGGCGCTGGAACGGCGGGCCAAATACATCCTGATGCACCTCGACACCGGTGAATCACTACTCGCGCACCTTGGCATGACGGGGCGTTTCACCGTGCTGCATCCAGATGGCCGGATGAGCGAGCCCGGCGCCTTCTACCATGAGGTGGGGTACTATACCGAAAGCCCGCACGACCATGTGGTGCTGGTGATGGAAGGTGGCACGCGCATTGTTTACAATGATGCGCGGCGTTTTGGCTTCATGGACCTTCTTGAAACGGCCAAGCGAGAGGAACACAAACTGCTGAAGGGCATCGGCGTGGAACCTCTCGGAAATTCCTTCAATGCCGATCATTTGGCGGAAAAGTTCCGCGGCAAGTCTGCACCGCTCAAGTCCGCGCTGCTGGATCAGCGCGTGGTGGCGGGGCTCGGTAACATCTATGTCAGTGAAGCGCTGTTTCGCGCCGGTCTGTCGCCGAAACGCAAGGCGGGAACACTGGTAACGCGCAAGGGCACTGATGCGCGGCTCGAACCGCTGGTGCGGCATATCAAGGATATCCTCACCGAGGCCATCCGGGCCGGAGGTTCGACGCTGCAGGATTTCCAGCACGCCGATGGGTCGCAAGGATCATTTCAGCAGCGCTTCAAGGTCTATGACCTAGCAGGCGCGCCATGCCCGAATGGATGCGGCCATGCGATCAAGCGGCTTGTGCAGGCGGGCCGTTCCAGCTTTTATTGCGCCCATTGCCAGAAATAGGACTTGCTCATGGCTTATGACTGCATCCTCACCGAGACGCTGGGCCGCGTTGGCGTCATCACCTTCAACCGGCCCAAGGCGCTGAATGCGCTGAATAGCCAGCTGATCCGCGAGATGAATGCGGCACTGGATGAATTTGATGCCAATCCCGATGTTGGTGCCATCATCATTACGGGCAGCGAAAAGGCCTTCGCGGCAGGTGCTGACATTCGCGAGATGAAGGACTTCACGGCCGATGAGGCGCGGTCGAAGGACTTTCTTAAAGGCTGGGATCATATCAACACAATCACCAAGCCGATCATTGCCGCCGTGGCGGGCTATTGCCTGGGTGGTGGCTTTGAATTTGCGCTGGCAGCCGACATTCTGATTGCCGCTGATACGGCGAAGTTTGCGCTGCCTGAAATCACGCTGGGCATTTTTCCCGGTGGTGGCGGCACGCAGCGCCTGCCGCGTCTCATCGGCAAGGCCAAGGCCATGGAGATGATGCTGACGGGCAAGACGATTGATGCAGCAGAAGCTGAGCGGCTTGGCATAGCATCGCATGTGATTGCGGCAGATCAGCTGATGGTGGCGGCGATGACCTTGGCCGAGAAAATTGCCGGAATGTCACAGCCTGCCGTGGCAGCGACCAAGCGCATGGTCAACAGCGCCTTTGCGGTTGGGCTTGATGATGGCTTGAAGCGCGAGCGCGCCACATTCTATGGTTGCTTTGACTGGGCTGACCAGAAAGAAGGCATGGCGGCGTTTCTGGAAAAGCGGAAAGCGGATTTCAAGAACCGGTAGAAAAAAGCGACTTAGTCAGAAATCATTTTTCACTTCCCTCCCCCTTGTGGGGAGGGATTAAGGGTGGGGGTCGCTCCGGCTTCAACCACCTGATTTGATTTTCATTCTGAAAGATTTCCCGACCCCCACCCCGGCCCTCCCCACAAGGGGGAGGGAGAAGAGACCGATTTGTCCAAAGCTACTCCACTCCGACCATCAGCGCTGTTTCGGGTGCGGTGTCCAATGGTCGGTGTCGTGGTCGGGGTGCTGGTGATTGCTGGCGGCGATCTGCCTGGCAAGGTCCGGTGCGCTGGTTTCCGTTGTTGTCTCACGGCCCGGCAAACGGTGCAGTACGTCGACATAGGGCAGCCGAGACTCGTTGCCGATCTGGCGCGCAGGACTCACTGCGGATGGATCATCCAGCGTTGCGATGTTGATGTCGAGGTAATCGTCCATCACGTAGCGGCAGAAGACCGGTGTGCCGCAATTGGCACAAAAGCCGCGCTCGGTCGTATCGGAACTCATGAAGACTGCCGGGTGCCCGCGCGTCCATGTGAAGGATTTGTCCGGCACACCGACGAAGGCCGCGAACAAGCCGCCAACAGCCTTCTGGCACATGCGGCAATGGCAGATGTGGGCATCGTCCCGGCGCGCGGTGGCGCGGTATCTCAGGGCACCGCATTGGCAGCCCCCTGTGAAGCTGCCCTTGATCACCGCCGTCAAACCGGCCGAACCTCAGCCACTTCCGGCACGAAGTGGCGCAGCAGGTTTTCAACGCCATGCTTCAATGTGGCTGTCGATGAGGGGCAGCCGGCGCAGGAGCCCTTCATGTTCAAATACACAATGCCGTCCTTGAAGCCTTTGAAGGTGATATCGCCACCATCCTGGGCCACGGCGGGGCGCACGCGGCTATCAAGGAGGTCCTTGATTGTCTTGACCACATCTTCCTTGCCGGCATCAAAAAATTCGCCGTCGGTTTCGGGTGCCTGGGGTGTCATGTCCGCAAGCACCGGCACGCCCGACAGGTAATGATCCATGATGACGCCGAGGATCGCTGGCTTCAACTGCTGCCATTCGCCGCCAGAGCGCGTGACTGTCACAAAATCATGGCCAAGAAAGACGCCAGACACATTGTTGATGCCGAACAGGCGCTGGGCCAGCGGGCTTTCCTCGGCCTCGGCGGCATTGCGGAAATCGCGCGTCGAGCCGGGCAGCACGGGCTTGCCGGGCAGGAACTTCAGGGTGGCGGGGTTTGGCGTGGCTTCGGTCTGGATGAACATGGCTGATCCTCTGGCGCTTGATATAGGCCAGTTTGGAATGGTTTTAAAGTAATTCTTAGTGTCCTAGTCGGGATTAGGCAAAGCCCATGATCTTCTTCACGTCCTGCATGACCGGGCCAGCGATGGCCGAGGCACGGGCCGCGCCATCTGTGAGCACGCTTTCAACATAACCCTGATCAGCGAGCAGGCGGTTCATCTCGCCCGAGATGGGCGAGAGCTTGGCCACAGACAAGTCTGCCAAGGCATTCTTGAACGTCGAGAACTGGCCGCCGCCGAACTGCTTCAGCACGTCTTCCACGGTTGCGCCTGCCAGTGCCGCGTAAATGCCGACGAGGTTTTCGGCTTCAGGGCGGCCCTTCAGCCCATCCTTTTCGGCGGGAATGCCATCGGCATCGGTCTTGGCCTTGCGGATCTTCTTGGCGATGTCATCAGCCGAATCCGTGAGGTTGATGCGGGAGAGGTCAGACGGATCCGACTTCGACATTTTCTTGGTGCCGTCGCGCAGGCTCATGACGCGGGTGGCCGGACCGGTGATCACCGGATCGGTGATGGGGAAGAAGGCATCGCCATGGCCTTGCTCGCGGATTGAATCCGCGAAATCCAGGTTGAACTTGGTAGCGATGTCGCGGGTCAATTCCAGATGCTGCTTCTGGTCATCTCCGACCGGCACGGCGGTCGCCTTGTAGATCAGAATGTCGGCGGCCATGAGCACGGGATAGTCATAGAGGCCCACGGAGGCGCGTTCCTTGTCTTTGCCGGCCTTTTCCTTGAACTGGGTCATGCGGTCGAGCCAGCCGAGGCGGGCCACACAATTGAACACCCAGGCCAGCTCGGCATGTTCATGCACGCGGCTCTGGTTGAAGATGATGGAGCGCTTGGGATCAAGGCCGCAGGCGATGTAGGCCGCCGTCACATCATGGATGGCCTTGCGCAGCACATTGGGCCCGCCCCAGACGGAAGCGGCCTGAGTGATGGCATGGAGATCAACCACGCAATACAGCGTTTCGTGGGTGTCCTGCATCCTGATCCAGTTCAGCATGGCGCCGAGATAGTTTCCGAGATGCAGGTTGCCGGTGGGCTGCATGCCGGAGAGAACGCGGGGGGTAAATTTCGATGCTGACGTGTTCATGGTGTGGACCCTTGATTGATGATATTCGCGAAGGGTGTTGGACAGCCCTCCGGTGAGGCAGCGGATTTAGCGGCGTGCGATGGAAATGCAAGTGTTACTTGCTCAAGCTAATTGCTGAGGGATGCCTTGATTTCCGAGAGGCGCAGGGCGCCGATGACATGCGACACGGCAAAATAAGCAAAGCTGCCGGTGGTCACAAACAGTGTGAGGCTCAAGGCGCGGCGGATGAAGCCCGAACCTTCGGCGAAGTTGCCGCCCAGCAGATGAAGCTGCAGCGCGAGGATGAGGCCCATTGCGGCCACGCTGGCCAGGATGCGCGGCAGGCGCTGGCGGAAGCGCTGGTCCATGACATAGAAGCCGCGGCGCGTGCTCGTGGTGATCAAGGCCACGGCATTGACCCAGGCGGCGATGCTGGAGGCCATGGCGATGCCGATGTGCTGAAAGTAGCGCGACAGCAATAGGCTTGCAGCGATGTTCACCACCACGGCGGCAATGGCGAAATACATCGGCGTGCGCGTGTCTTCGCGGGCGTAGAAGCCGGGCTGGAAAATCTTGGTGAGGGTGAAGGCAGGAAGGCCTGCCGCAAAGGCGGCCAGCGCCGGCACCACGTTCAATGTGGCGGCGCGGTTGAAGGCACCATGCTCATAGACAACGTGCAGGATGGGGCGGCCAATGACGATCAGGGCCAGTGCGCAGGGCAGGGTGAGGAAGAGTGAGGTTTCCAGCGCGCGGTTCTTGACATCCATGGCGCCTGCTTCATCCCCTGCCCTGAGTTTGCGCGAAAGCGTTGGCAGCAACACGACGCCAATGGCCACACCGATGACGCCGAGCGGCAGCTGGAACAGACGGTCAGCATAGTAAAGTGCTGACGCGCCGCCCTTGAAACCGGAGGCCAGTGCCGTTGCGATGGCCAGATTGATCTGTATGACGCCGCCTGAAATGATGCCGGGGATGGAACGTTTGAAAAGTGTTTTCACTTCTGGCGTGGCGCGGGGAATGCCCGGCCAGATGGGCGCCCCGGCACGGGACGCCGCGACCATGACCAGTGCCAGTTGGGCAAGGCCCGCGACGGAAACGGCCCAGGCCTGCAGCCTGCCGCTTTCAGGTGAATTGCCGTAGCCCAGATACCAGCCCATGAGATTGAAGCTGATCATGCAGATGTTGAGCAGAATGGGTGCGGCCGCGGCCGCGGTGAAACGCCCAAGGCTGTTCAGCACGCCGCCGATCAGCGCGGTCAGGGACATGAACCCAAGATAGGGGAAACAGATGCGCGTCAGCTCGATGGTGAGTTCCTGCTTGGCGGGATCAGACGAAAAGCCCCAGGCAAAGACGGGGATGATCCATGGCATGAGCAACATGCAGAGGCCGCAGAAGACCAGCATCCAAGTGGCCATGACCGACAGGGCATCATGGGCAAAGGCGAAGGCCTTCTTCTCGCCCTCGGTTTCCGACTTGCCGGCGAACATGGGCACGAAGGCATTGTTGAAGGCGCCCTCGGCAAAGAGCGCGCGGAACAGGTTGGGAAAGCGCTGGGCCACGACGAAGGCATCGGCCACCCAGCCCGTGCCGAAGGTGAAGGCAATCAGCTGATCGCGGAAGAAACCCAGGAAGCGCGAGGCCAATGTGAAGCCGCCGACACGGCCGGCAGATTTCAGAAGGGACATGGCAAGGCTTTAGCGTGAATCATCGTCAAGCAGCCGTATCCACCTTTGGCGCAAGCACTGCAAGGAGGCTCGCTTCAATGCGCTTGATACGGGATTCGGTTTCGATTTTGGCGCCCGTGAGATCCGTGACGTAAAAAACGTCAACCGCCTTTTCACCGAAGGTGGTGATGTGGGCCGAGGCAATGTTGAGATTGAGCTGGAACAAGGCATCGGTCAGCTGATGCAGCAGCCCCACACGATCCAGCCCATTGACCTCGATCACCGTCTGCTTGTTTGACGATGTATTGTCGATGATGACGCGCGGCTCCACCTGGAAAGCGCCGACCCGGTATTCCGGCTTCTTGGCCTGGGCCAGGGCATCCTTGAGGCGCACCTGGCCGCGCAATGCACGCGTCACCACTTCAGCCACCCGCTTGGCGCGGCGTTGCTCATCCTGCTCGCCTGTGAATTCGCGCTGCAGCAGGATTGTATCCAGCGCCATGCCTTCCGTTGTGGTGAAGATCTGCGCGCCAATGATGTTGGCGTTGGCAGCGGCGCAGGCACCGGTGATGGTGGCGAGAAGGCGCGGATGGTCCGGCGCATAAACAGTCAGTTCGGTGACAGCGGTGAAGGCATCGGAGCGCACGTCGGTCGTGACATCACGAGGTGTTGCGCGTTTCATAAGGTCGAGATGGCGCAATTGCTGTTCGACAGGAACGGTGAGCCAATAGGCATCATAGTGACGCTGGGTGATGGAGGCGAAATCCCCATCGGTTGTTTCTGGTGGAAGCTTGGAGCGCAGCAGGCTTTGGGCATAAAGCAGCCGCTCCTTGCGCGTTGTTGCGGTGTGACCGCCCGTGAGCACAGGCTCGGCCTCGGCATAGAGTGTGCGCAAGAGCTGGCCCTTCCAGCCGTTCCAGACGCCGGGGCCGACGGCACGGATGTCTGCCACGGTGAGGATGAGCAGCAGCTTCAAACGCTCGGGGCTTTGGACAGTCTTGGTGAAATCGAGAATGGTCTTGTAGTCGTTGAGATCGCGCATCTGGGCGGTCTCGCTCATCAGCAGGTGCCAGCGGATGAGCCATGCCACGGTTTCTGTTTCAGCCGGCGACAGGCCAAGGCGCGGACAGATGTCCAATGCCATGCGCTCTCCCGCGATGGAATGATCCTCCGGCCGGCCCTTGGCTACATCATGCAACAGGCCCGCCACATAAAGGGCGCGACGCGAGGTGAGCGTTGGAAAAAGAACTGCGGAAAGCGGGTGGTCTTCCTTCAGCGATCCGGTTTCGATGGCGCGAAGAACGCCCACGGTGCGGAGCAAGTGCTCGTCCACCGTATAGTGGTGGTACATGTTGAACTGCATCATGGCCACCACATGGCCAAATTCCGGAATGAAACGGCCCAGCACACCGGCCTCGTTCATGGAGCGTAGCAGGCTTTCCGGATCACCACTGCCAACCAGGCACTCAAGGAAGGCGGCGCGCGCCTCGTCGTTATGGCGCAGCTTGTCATCAATGAGGCGAAGCGACAGACGCAGCGCCTTCAGGGCATCGGGATGAATCTCGGCCCCCTGCTCAGCCGCCAGCGTAAAAATGCGGATGAGGTTGACTGGATCTTTTTCAAAGACATCCCCGGTATTGATGTCGATGCGGCCCGCCTCCATGCGGAAGCTGCGTGGCAATTTCTGGCTGCCCGCCTTGGGCAGAAGCTTGCCGAACATGCGGGCCAGTGACGGTGCGTCCTTGAGGTGGCGCGCTTCAAGGCTGGCGCAGAAAATGCGGGTCAGCGAACCCACTTCCTTGGCGATCAGGAAATAGTGTTTCATGAAGCGCTCAACGTGGCGCAACCCGCCATGGGCCTTGTAGCCCAGCCGCCCGGCCAGTTCGGCCTGATGGTCAAAGGTCAATTTGTCTTCGCCACGCTTCGTCAGGAAGTGTAGATGGCAACGCACCACCCAGAGGAAGTTTTCGCATTTCTGGAAGCGGTGCAGCTCATCCTTCGTAAAGACGCCATTCTGCGACAGCTCTTCCGTTGAGTTGGCGTTGAACAGGAACTTGGCAATCCAGAAGAGCGTATTGAGATCCCGGAGGCCGCCCTTGCCATCCTTAATGTCGGGCTCCACGGAATAACGGCTTTCACCATATTTGGCATGGCGCTGGTCGCGCTCGGCGAGCTTGTCTGTGACAAAGGACTTGGCGTTCTTCTGAACGACGGACTGGCGATAGCGCTGCACCATGTTGGCAAACTGGGTGGCATCACCGGCAATGAATCGCGCCTCCAGCATGGCGGTGTTGATGGTGTTGTCGCTGCGGGCAAGCTTGATGCAGTCCTCGATGGTGCGGGTGGCGTGGCCCACTTTCTGGCGCGCGTCCCATAGGGCATAGAGAATGAATTCGACGAGTTTGTTGACGGCATCCGACTGGGCGTCCGGCACGAGGAACAACAAATCAACATCGGAGCCCGGCGCAAGCGTGCCGCGGCCATAGCCGCCGACAGCGATGATCGAAATGTTGCCAGGTGGCGGGCCAATAACCTTGGAGGCGCACGCGAAGAGCCCGCGAATAATTTCGTCTTCAGCTTCTGACAGAAAAATGGCGCAGCCCGTTCCATCACCATCTTCAAACAGGCGGCGTTCGGCCTCTGTGTGCATCGTCTTGAGGTGCGCACGCAACAAGGTTGAGGCCTTGTTGCGGAGGGCAAGCGTGTTCTCGGCTTCGAGGCCACGCAATTGTGCGGCAATAGGCTGGACCGTCGACACATCAAGAGCGGCGCTCATGGCGTTTGCTCCTGCAGCTTGCGCTTCAGGTCATAGAGCATTTCGAGGGCCTCACGGGGACTCAGCATATCAGGATTCACAGCGTTCAATGTTTCGCGCAGATGATCAGGCTCAACAGGCCTAGGCGGCGACGGCAGAGGAGCGCTGAACAGCGGCAGATCGGACAGAAGGTCTTGCGCCGGTCGCTGGTCACGCCCCTGCTCCAGCTTGCGCAGCACGGTTTCGGCGCGGGCAATCACAGCCGATGGCAGACCGGCAAGTTTTGCTGCCTGAATGCCATAGGACCTGTCGGCACTGCCATGCCTCACCTGATGCAGGAAGACAATGTTGCCCTGCCATTCCTTGACGGCCATGGTCATGCAGACCAGCCGGTCGAGACTGGCCGTGAGCGAGGTCAATTCGTGATAATGCGTGGCAAAAAGTGCGCGGCACTGGTTGTGGCCGTGCAGGTATTCCAGCGTGGCCCAGGCAATGGACAGGCCATCATAGGTGGCGGTGCCACGGCCGATTTCATCCAGGATGACGAGAGACTTCGCGGTTGCCTGATTGAGGATGGCTGCTGTCTCGACCATTTCAACCATGAAGGTGGAGCGGCCGCGGGCCAGGTCATCCGCCGCGCCGACGCGGCTGAAGAGGCGGTCAACACAGCCGATGTGCGCCGCGTCAGCGGGAACGAAAGCGCCCATCTGGGCCATGATGGTGATCAGCGCGTTCTGGCGCAGGAAGGTTGACTTGCCGGCCATGTTGGGGCCGGTCAGCAACCACAGCGCTGGCTGGGCCTCGCCGAGATTGCAGTCATTGGCCATGAAGCGCGCTTCGGCTGACCTGCCCAGTGCGGCTTCAACGACGGGATGGCGACCCTGCTTGATGATGAAGCTGGTGCTGTCATCGACACGGGGGCGGACGTGGCGCTGCTCGCGTGCAAGGGCAGCGAGGGATGACAAAGCATCGAGGTCGGCCAATGCGGCGGCGCAGGCCGAAATCTCATTACGCACGCCGACAATTGCCATGATGAAATCTTCAAAGATCAGCAACTCAATGGCGAGGGCACGCTCGGCAGCATGGGCGATTTTCTGTTCGAGTCCGGCCAGTTCATCCGTCGAAAAGCGCATGGCCGAAGCAACCGTCTGGCGGTGATAGAAAGTGATGAGGCCGGCAGAGTCCTTCATGTTGTCGGATTGCGCGGCGGGCACTTCGATGAAATAACCGAGGATGTTGTTGTGCTTGATCTTCAGGGCCTTGATGCCGGTGGCCTCGACATAGCGATTCTGGAGGGCGGCGATGACGGCGCGCGTGTCATCGCGCAGCTTGCGCATGTCATCGAGTTCGGGATGGAAGCCATGGGCCACGAAACCGCCATCGCGGGCCAGAAGCGGCAGGTTGTCACCGAGCGCGCGAGTAATACCCTGGGCCAGATCGAGCGGTGCAGCCAACAGCTGCTCCACCGCTTCGGCGATGACCGATGGCCCATGCTGCAAAATATTTGCAAGCGCATGGGCGGCGGCCAGACCTTGCGAAATCGCCATGAGGTCGCGCGGGCCGCCACGGCGCGCCGTCAACCTGGCAAGCGCGCGCTCAAGATCGGGCACGGTCGCCAAGCTCTCGCGCACGCGGCCGTTCAATGTTTCATCGTCGAAGAACAGCGATACGCCATCGAGCCTATCGTTGACCTGCCGCGCAGTCGCGAAGGGTTGTGCCAGAAGGACGGCGAGGCGGCGCGCGCCCGCTGACGTCACCGTGCGATCCATGACGCCGAGCAAGCTGCCATCACGGTTACCGTTCAGGCTTTTCACGAGCTCCAGATTGGTGCGCGTTGCCGCGTCAATGATCATGTAGGCACTGGCGGCTTCGCGCACAGGTGCACGCAGGTGCGGGGTGGCGCCAACCTGGGTGATCAGGATGTAATCGAGCAGTGTTCCGAGTGCTGCGATTTCGGCGCGTGTGAATTCACCAAAGCCCGCGAGGCTTGCCACGGCAAAGTGGGCCTTAAGGCGATGCTCGGCGGCATTGCTGTCAAAGCGGCTTTGCGGCAGGGGTGAAAGGGCTGCGCCACTGGCTTCCAGACTTTCCGCGAAGGGTTTGTCGTCCAACAGGACATCGGGAACGAGTATTTCGCTGGGGCTCAGTCGCGCCACGTCACTGGCCAGACGCGCGGCTGTTGTCGACATGACGGCGAATGTGCCCGTGGAAATATCGGCATAGGCCAGCGCCATTTCCCCCGTGCCACGGTTGACGGCGAGGCTTGTCAGATAATTGGCTGTGCGCGTGTCGAGCAGCGTGTCTTCCGTCAATGTGCCGGGTGTCACCAGGCGCACGACATCGCGCTTCACCACGGACTTGGAGCCGCGCTTCTTGGCCTCGGCCGGATCTTCCATCTGCTCGCAGATGGCAACACGGTGGCCGCCGCGGATCAGCTTCTGCAGGTAATGATCACAAGCATGGACAGGCACACCACACATGCGGATGTCTTCGCCCAGGTGCTTGCCGCGCTTGGTCAGCGCGATGCCCAGGGTCTGAGACGCTTTCACGGCGTCATCAAAGAACAGCTCGTAGAAATCACCCATGCGGTAGAACAACAGGCTGCCCGGATGCTGCGCCTTGACGGCCAGATATTGGGCCATCATGGGGGTCGGGGCCGCCGCCACCGCTTCGCCTTGGGTTTGCATGCCATGCATGGTGCTGATCTAGCAGAAAACCACGGGTGCTTGTCACGCGGATTCGACGCTGGCAGTATGGCCCGTTACGGCCTCGTTCCGGGGCCGCAACAACAACAGATAAACCGGTGAATTATGGCCCGTCCTCCCCGCAAGTTTCCCCGCCGCCCCAGCATCACGGATGACGAGGCACTGCAGTTCCATGCGCGCGGCAAGCCGGGCAAACTAGAAATCAACCCGACGAAGCCGATGGCAACACAGCGCGACCTGTCGCTGGCCTACAGCCCTGGCGTTGCCGTCCCGGTGAAGGTGATCGCTGAAAAGCCGGAGACGGCCTATGACTACACGGCCAAGGGCAATCTCGTGGCTGTCATTTCCAACGGCACGGCCATCCTGGGCCTGGGTGATCTCGGTGCGCTGGCCTCAAAGCCGGTCATGGAAGGCAAGTCGGTGCTGTTCAAGCGCTTTGCCGATGTTGATTCCATTGACCTTGAAGTGGACACGAAAGATGTGGACGCCTTCATCGGTGCGGTGCGCTATCTCGGCCCGTCCTTCGGCGGCATCAACCTGGAAGACATCAAGGCGCCGGATTGTTTCATCATCGAACAACGCCTGCGCGAGATGATGGATATCCCGGTGTTCCATGATGACCAGCATGGCACGGCCATCATCGCCACAGCGGCGCTGATAAACGCGCTGAAAATCACCAAGCGCTCGATGAAGGATTTCACACTGGTGTGCAACGGCGCCGGTGCTGCCGCCATTGCCTGCGTGGAACTTGTGAAGTCGCTCGGCGTTCCCTCGCACAATGTCATTCTCTGTGACTCAAAGGGCGTGGTCTACAAGGGCCGCACCGATGGCATGAACCAATGGAAAAGCGCCCATGCGGTTGATACGCCGAAGCGCACGCTAGCAGAAGCTGTGGAAGGGGCTGATGTGTTCTTCGGTCTTTCGGTGGCCGGTGCGCTCACCCCTGCCATGGTCAAAAGCATGGCGAAGAACCCCATTATTTTCGCGATGGCCAACCCGGATCCGGAAATCCTGCCGGAAGATGCCCATGCAGTGCGCGAGGACGCCATCATGGCCACCGGCCGTTCAGACTATCCGAACCAGGTGAACAACGTGCTGGGATTCCCTTATATTTTCCGTGGCGCGCTGGATGTGCGGGCGCGCACCATCAATGATGACATGAAAGTGGCTGCGGCCAATGCCTTGGCTGAACTGGCGCGGGAAGACGTGCCCGACGAGGTGGCGGCGGCCTATCACGGATCACGCCTGACCTTCGGGCCGGACTATCTGATCCCTGCTCCGTTTGATCCGCGCCTCATTTCGCGCATTCCTGTCGCGGTGGCCAAGGCCGCCATGGAGAGCGGCGTGGCACGCAAGAACATCACCGATCTCGATGCCTATGCCCATTCGCTGTCGGCGCGGCTTGATCCGATTGCTGGCACCTTACAGACAGTGTTCAATCAGGTGCGCAGCAACCCCAAACGTATCGTGTTTGCGGAAGGCGAAGAAGACCGCATGATCCGCGCTGCCAACACCTTCGCGGCGGCGGGGTTGGGCCGCGCCATCCTGATCGGGCGCGAAAACGTGATCGCCGACACGCTGAAGGCCTCCGGCCTTGAGCTCAACGAAAATGTCGAGATCACCAATGCCCGCATTGCCGAGCGCAATGTGGATTATGCCAACCATCTTTATGCGCGCCTGCAGCGCGAGGGCTTCCTGCAGCGCGACTGCCAGCGCATGGCCAACCAGGACCGCAACGTGTTCGGCGCCTGCATGGTGGCGATGGGCGATGCCGACGGCATGGTGACGGGCCTGACCCGTAACTTCTCGGTGGCGCTCGACAACGTACGCCGCGCAGTTGACGTTCTGCCAGGGCGCACGACAATCGGCGTGTCGATGGCGCTGGTGCGCGGCCGCACCGTGTTCATCGCTGATACGT